>NZ_JACJEP010000089.1:0-251 GCF_014164135.1 Pseudoalteromonas sp. SG45-1 | reverse complement strand
CCATACAACGCCAAACGCGTTTTATGCGACAGTTTAGACAGAAGTTAATATAACTAAAGTAGAAATTACTTAGAAAGACTTAAAAAATATTATCAGATATTTTCCAAATTCAGTTAATGCGTAGAAATACGAATTAACGCCCAAATTTGCTTGGTGACAATAGCGTTTTGGACCCACCTGACTCCATGCCGAACTCAGTAGTGAAACGAAACAGCGCCGATGATAGTGTAGCATTTGCTATGTGAAAGTAG
>NZ_JACJEP010000088.1:0-260 GCF_014164135.1 Pseudoalteromonas sp. SG45-1 | reverse complement strand
ACACAAGCAGGCCCCGTTTCTTATAAGCTCGTTGAAGTATTTCAAGCTTATCACCATCATCAAGCCGATTACCCAAAATTGCTTGACGAGTGTATGGGAATGGCTGTTAAGCAAAATGATGACTGGGCGATATATATTGCTTTCGGATACTTAGAGACTCTAGCTGCTTTATCGCCAGCAACTTTTGATGTTGGTTGTGATTTTAATGAAGCACTTGCCAAAAACCTGCAAGCGCAAGAGCGCTACCACATTAATGAGGC
>NZ_JACJEP010000087.1:0-264 GCF_014164135.1 Pseudoalteromonas sp. SG45-1 | reverse complement strand
TTCGAATCCCCTTGGGGACGCCACTTACTATTTTAAGTATTGTGTAAAGCAGTGTGACACCGCACTCTCTATGCACGACGTTATCAAGAGTACTAATCTCTTGGGGACGCCACTTACTTATTTTTTAATAGGGAAGTGAAGTGTTATTAAGAAAGCTCGCCTGAAACGAGTCTAAAAATTCAGTTGTCCTAGTGACACATTTATGTGTCCCCATCGTCTAGAGGCCTAGGACACCGCCCTTTCACGGCGGTAACAGGGGTTCGA
>NZ_JACJEP010000086.1:0-272 GCF_014164135.1 Pseudoalteromonas sp. SG45-1 | reverse complement strand
TCTCTACAATTTGAAGCCTGGTAATGTCGTAGTGCCCACAGCGGTGGAGAGTCACATAGCAAATGCTACTTTATTGGCCGACTGAAATACTGAGAAGTTTTGTTGTGATTTTAACGTCGGGAGTCGCTACGCTCGCCCGGCCTACGAGATGGGTGTTGCTGTGAGTGGATGATAATTGCGCACATTTTACTTTTCTGCAGACGTAAAAAAGCCCGACTATTTCTAGTCGGGCTCTCTACAATTTGAAGCCTGGTAATGTCCTACTTTCACAT
>NZ_JACJEP010000085.1:0-284 GCF_014164135.1 Pseudoalteromonas sp. SG45-1 | reverse complement strand
AAGTGGCGTCCCCAAGGGGATTCGAACCCCTGTTACCGCCGTGAAAGGGCGGTGTCCTAGGCCTCTAGACGATGGGGACACATAAATGTGTCACTAGGACAACTGAATTTTTAGACTCGTTTCAGACGAGCTTTCTTAATAACACTACACTTCCCTATTAAAAATAAGTAAGTGGCGTCCCCAAGAGATTAGTACTCTTGATAACGTCGTGCATAGAGAGTGCGGTGTCACACTGCTTTACACAATACTTAAAATAGTAAGTGGCGTCCCCAAGGGGATTCGAA
>NZ_JACJEP010000084.1:0-320 GCF_014164135.1 Pseudoalteromonas sp. SG45-1 | reverse complement strand
TAATTTTATTCACGGTGTTAAATTTGGCTGTAGTAGTGAAGCTTGCTTACGCGAGAAGCAACGCTTCTGTTTATTTAATTTCTTTGCTAATAAAACCACTTAAAGATCTATTGCACAAAGAGAAGTAAATGAGAAAACACAAGTCGTGCTTTATTAACAAGACTTAGCCTTTTTACTACCTCTAAAAGCGCAGCGTCTCTTAACCTCTTTGTGAAAAAATTACTTTTTACGGGCTTTGTGCCCGTCACGCCAACAAGTTGTGCGTCTACAGGTTAATTTTATTCACGGTGTTAAATTTGGCTGTAGTAGTGAAGCTTGCT
>NZ_JACJEP010000083.1:0-324 GCF_014164135.1 Pseudoalteromonas sp. SG45-1 | reverse complement strand
TACTTTCTGTTACCGCTCGACTTGCATGTGTTAGGCCTGCCGCCAGCGTTCAATCTGAGCCATGATCAAACTCTTCAATTAAAAAGTTTTATGTCTTTCGACAGCTCAATGAATTCTGAATTTTTTAATATCTTTCGATATTGAATTGACTGTGCCGAAGCAACTTATAAATAAGTTACTTCTGTTGGTCACTCAGTTTTCAATTGAGACTCTAATTTGTTTGCCTCGTTACTTGCTCAATAAAGAACGAAGTAGCTTGGCTGTTAGAACTCAATCTGTACGAGTGCCCACACAGATGATTGCTTTATATTGTTAAAGAACGTT
>NZ_JACJEP010000082.1:0-327 GCF_014164135.1 Pseudoalteromonas sp. SG45-1 | reverse complement strand
TTGTTTATGCTATGGGAATTTGCTTTTTAGAGGCTCTAGCTAAATCAGCTAATTTAATAAGCTTACCTATTATAATTTAAGCTTTCCCTGCATTGCTCAGCGTTTATTATCTATTCATTAAACCGGATGTTTAACCGTTAAGCAAGGATATTTTTCGCTCGCACAGTCGCTATTAGCCTGAGCAATTAAGCAGGTTAACTTATTGATTTGATGCAGCAAGCAAGGCTGCTAACTCGTTCGCGCTATTTTATTTATCGCCTCATCTAAATTCATCACACCAATAAATCGTAAGGTCCCCGTCTTGCATGACTGGCAAGGCCAATGGGG
>NZ_JACJEP010000081.1:0-328 GCF_014164135.1 Pseudoalteromonas sp. SG45-1 | reverse complement strand
CCACGGAGTGATTCATGACTGGGGTGAAGTCGTAACAAGGTAGCCCTAGGGGAACCTGGGGCTGGATCACCTCCTTATACGATTTAGAACTTATTTGTTCGTAGTGTCCACACAGATGATTGTTAATTAGTGCTTGTTCTTCGGAATAACTAATTAATATGCTCTTTAAAAATTTGGAAAAGCTGATAATAAAATTCTGATGAATACATTGTATTTATCAAGAGTTTTCAAAAGTAAAAAAAGAATGGTAGCAGTACCATTCAGTGCCATTTGATTAACGTTTTACGTTGATTGATTGGTATCTACTTTAGTATTCAATATTAACTTC
>NZ_JACJEP010000080.1:0-342 GCF_014164135.1 Pseudoalteromonas sp. SG45-1 | reverse complement strand
CCCCATTGGCCTTGCCAGTCATGCAAGACGGGGACCTTACGATTTATTGGTGTGATGAATTTAGATGAGGCGATAAATAAAATAGCGCGAACGAGTTAGCAGCCTTGCTTGCTGCATCAAATCAAAAAGTTAACCTGCTTAATTGCTCAGGCTAATAGCGACTGTGCGAGCGAAAAATATCCTTGCTTAACGGTTAAACATTCAGTTTAATGAATAAATAATAAACGCTGAGCAATGCAGGGAAAGCTTAAATTATAATAGGTAAGCTTATTAAATTAGCTGATTTAGCTAGAGCCTCTAAAAAGCAAATTCCCATAGCATAAACAACACCAACTCTGACAC
>NZ_JACJEP010000007.1:0-166543 GCF_014164135.1 Pseudoalteromonas sp. SG45-1 | reverse complement strand
CTTTAAACCACACATTTGTGCATGTTTTTTCAATGCCTTTCTGAAGCTTGAGGGTGACATGGGTTTATCCATTAACCATCGTGAATAAAACATCCAGCCTGTTGGGTGATACATTTTCCAATAGCGACGTAATTGATTTAGCACGCTATCTGATACAACAACATAGCGTGACTTATCTCCTTTACCATGTTCAATTAAAATGGTTTTACGCTGTCCATCGATGTCTTGCACTTTGATACGCAGCAGTTCGCCAATACGCAAACCACATCCATAACACACCACTATCAATGTTTTTAAGCGCATATCGGTGCAACTTTCTATAAGTCGTCGAATATCATCACGCGATAAATAAGTAGGTGCCCGAGGTTTTGCTTTAGGCAAGGCTATGTCTAAGTTCAGTGGGCGGTGTAAAATATTCTTAAACAAAAACCAGATACTGTTTATTTGTATTTTTTGGCTTGCTCTAGAAAGTTTACGAATCGCAGGATCGTTAAAAAAGGCGTTAAGTTCCTCATCAGTAATCGAATCGAGCGGTTTATTAAAATAATGGACTGAGTTTTAGTAAATGTTCGCAGTAGCTTTTACAGGTACTTTGTGAATAACCACGATAGGCTATTTCAGTTTTGACTTGTTCAATGAGTGTATTCATGACTTACCTCCAAATATGGGATAACTCCAAGGTAAGTGTGGCTCAAATGGTCAGAATAGGATCTCCGCGTAGCGGCTTAGTTCAACAATTTAATAGTGCGCTCATCGCGCATATTTCTGCCGACGTCACGCTCATTTTTCTGAATGATATAGTTTTAACAAATAGTTTAAGGTATTACTATTACTAAGTTTCTGAAACTTTAAAGAAAAGATAAATAGAACAATATGCGCTCAGCGCTCATTTTCATGAATATATGCGCAAAGAGCAGCCTTACCAATCAATTCACGACGATATTTGGCCAATCTCAATGACCGCTTATCGCTCATTGTTGCCTGTCAGGTTAAGTCTAGTGAAATAGATTGCATTGCATTGCATAGTTAAAGTTTTTATATTGTTCGGCAATATTTTATTTGGTGCTAATAAAGCACTGCGTGCAAAGGAAAGCATGTGAATTATAAAAAAATGTACTACCCAGTTAAGGCGCTTGCTGTTTTATCTTTAGTTGCTGTTGCTATTAAGTACTGGATGCCAACTGAAATTGGCTTTGCGTTTATGCTGTTGCCTTATTTGCTTCTATATTTTTTAGCTAACGCTAAAAACTATAAAAATAAACGGCTCATTTTTATTAGAATTATAGCTGCATTATTTACTATTACTTTGGCGGCAGTACTTGTCTTTGGTATTGAACCTGACCCTCAAGCTGGGATTGGTATTATGTTTTTGCTGATAATGCAGCTAGCTGCAATTAGTGCCTCTGAATTTATTATATTATTCTTTTATGTTGATAATGATTAAAAAGCAAACTGCTCATTTACAGTTATTACTGTGTAGTTACTTTGCGGTTTGAACTTAGTAGAGACTAAGCTCTTCTGTAATCTAATTCTAAAGTTAAAAAAACCTAAAAGCGGTTACCCACTTTTAGGTTTTCTAATGTATTAGTATTTAAAGCTAAATTAGCTATTGATCATAATACATTTGATATTCACAAATTCGCGCATACCAAAGCCGCCGTGCTCTCGGCCGTAGCCACTTTCTTTAACACCACCAAACGGTAGGTTAGGTTGTGCTAAACCGTAGCCGTTAATATTGATCATGCCTGTGTCAAAGTACTTTTTAGCTAGTTCAATGGCTTTTTTCTCATCTTTAGAGAAAATACCGCCGCCTAAACCGTAGCGAGAGTCGTTAGCGATGCGCATTGCATCGTCGTTGTCTTTGGCTTTAATAAGCGAAGCTACTGGGCCAAATAATTCGTCGTCATAGGCTGGCATACCAGGGGCTAAGTTATCTAGTAGAGTAGGTGGGTAGTAGTAGCCCGTTTGCGAAGGTATTTCGCCGCCCGTTACTATGTTTGCACCTGCTTTAACTGATTCCATTACTTGGTCGTGAATCCCGTCGCGTAAGTCTTCACGTGCCATTGGACCTAAGTCTGTGTCGTCTGCCATTGGGTCGCCCATTTTCATGGCTTCAAATTGCTCTTTAATTTGCGCTTTAAAGTCATCGTAAAGTGACTCTACAACAACGAAACGTTTAGCTGAAACACACGTTTCACCGTTATTGATCATGCGCCCGGTTACACAGGTTTTAACTGCAAGCTCTAGGTCTGCGTCATCAAGTACCAAGTAAGCGTCGTTACTACCAAGCTCTAACACTGTTTTCTTAACGTATTTACCTGCTTCTTCTGCTACTTTTTTACCTGTCGCATCACTACCGGTAAAGGTTACGCCGCTAATTGCTTTGTGCGAAATTAAAGAACTGGCTGTTTTGCCGTCGATAAGTAGATTGTTAAAGCAATACTCTGGGAAACCAGCTTGTTTAAATAGCTCTTCTATTTTTTCAGCCATGCCAAATACATTACCAGCATGCTTTAATACGGTTGTGTTACCCGCCATGATGTTAGCAGCACTGTAGCGAATTACCTGATAAAGCGGAAAGTTCCATGGTTGAATGCCTAATAGTACACCTGTTGGTTGGTAGCTGATAATTGCGCGGCCGCCGTCCATATCACGTTCTTCGTCAGCAAGTACTTGTGGGCCTTGTTCGGCTGTATAACGACAAATTCCTGCACATAGTTCAACTTCTTGAAAGCCTTGCTCATAAACTTTACCCATTTCTTCGGTCATGAGTTTTGCAATAGCTTCTTTTTGATCTTCAAAGAGTGAGGCTAACTTATTAAGGTATTTTGCACGTTCAGTGAATGACGTTAATCGCCATTTTAAATATGTTTCGTGAGATTTTTCGATTACCTGTTCTGCTTCCTTTTGAGAAAGTAGTGTATAGGTTTCAATGGTTTGCTCAGTTGCGGGATTAATCGTTTTAACTGTGTTACTCATTTCTATCTCCTTACAAATTTAGTTATTTAAAAGGTGCAAGGCTAGAGCCAGTTTTTATAAAAAGTTGATTTTGTTTTTATCCATCTGATTTTATTAATTAAATTTATATTTTTGCTGAAGGAGGATTTTTTAAATATAAAAATTGAGGTGCTCGAGGCAGTAAAATATTCTGGGCGTTGCAAAATTTACAACACCCTCTGGGGCAAACACAGAGCTTTATATTAGCTCCTTTGCAATGCGCTTTAATAAGTAAGTTTCTCGTAAAATAGAAAGCCCTTGTTTTTCACTGTTAGCAATGGTGCGCTCGTTATGTGCAATTGCGTCGTTAATATCAACCCATTTGGCTGTCATGCCATTTTGCTGCTCGTAATGCTCTAATTGCGCTTTGCCAAACTTGTCGGCAATACTGCATACAAAGCAATACGATTTAATATGAATAATATCAAAATCGTCCTTATACCAAGGGCGATACTCTTCATAGAGTCCAAAAGCTTCAACTACACTTATTTGTTGTGCACCGGTTTCCTCGCTTAGTTCGCGAATTAAACCTTGCTCAATACTTTCGCCGTCATCTACTCCACCGCCGGGCAGGCTGTAGTCTTCATAACGGTTTGTATACATTAAAAGTATTTTATTATTTTTAATTACAATAGCGCGAGCTGTTAAGCGTGTAAATTGAGTACCTTGGTCAATATTAATACCTGAATGTATTAAGGTTTTTAATTGCTGCATTTCGTCTCCTTTTTTAGGTTTTTAATAATAATAGTTGCTACCATTCTATAAATAGAAACGATTTTAATTATTAATCATAATTTATGATCGATTTTTTTCAGCATACGTAAATATTAGGTTGGTAACATTAATAGCATTTAATCGCTTAAGTTTATTTTAAAAATTAGATTCTGGGCGCACCTTTAAATTAATATCTAGGTTGCGTAGAATAAGGAAAAAGCATAGGGATTTATCATGTTAGACATACTTTTAGTAGATGACGACGTTGAATTTAGTGACGTTGTTTGCCACATAGTCGAATTCCTCGGCCACAATATAAGCACAGCTACCAGTTTAAAAGAAGCACATCAATGGTTTGAAAATAATGCCTTTGATCATGTGCTGCTTGATTTTATGCTGCCTGATGGTAGCGGTTTGCACTTACTTGATCACTTAAAAACGATTGGGCAATCTCCAAAAATTACACTTATTTCGGGCCATCCTTCAGTTAAAGGTATTTTAGCTGATATGTGTGAGCCAAATGTAGGGCATTTATTAAAACCATTACAACGTGAAGATTTAGAACTCGTTTTAAATGGCCCTAAAAAAGCAGTTAAAAAAGCAAAGTCGAGCGGTATTGTACGCCACTTTGGCGGTTTAATTGGTGAATCTGAGCCAATGCAAAAGCTTTACAACATGATTGAACGCGTAGCTAAAACAAATGCTAACGTGATGCTTATGGGTGAAAGTGGTGCAGGTAAAGAAGTAGTGGCTCAAGCTATTCATAACGCAAGCCAGTGCGAAGGGCCATTAGTTGCTAGCAACTGTGGCGCACTTTCAAAAGAGTTAATTGGTAGTGAGTTATTTGGCCACGAAAAAGGCGCATTTACAGGCGCAATTGCACGTAAAGAAGGTGTATTTGAGCAATCAAATAACGGTACTTTGTTTTTAGATGAAGTAACTGAAATGCCAATTGATATGCAGCCAAATTTACTGCGAGTGCTTGAAACTAAAAAGGTAACACGCGTAGGTGGTAACAGAGAAATACCAACCAATTGCCGTGTTATTTCAGCTACTAACCGCTCGCTTACCGATTTGGCACAAAATAATGTTATTCGTGAAGATATTTACTTTAGGTTGGCTGTTTTTCCTATTGATATACCGCCACTTCGCGATAGAAAAGAAGATGTACCTTTATTAGCAAAAGCCTTTTTAGATCAACTTAATGACGAAAACGGCACTGCCTTTAGTTGGACTGCCGCACAGCTCAAAGAGCTGCAAAGCTATGAATGGCCGGGTAATGTGCGAGAGCTCCGCCATGCTATACACCGTGCATTTATTATGAGCGACCCACAAACCAGCGACATTATTTTACCTGATAACTTAGAGTCACCCTTTTCGCGCGTTAATAATCAAGCTGCCGAAAAGCCTGTATCAGCAGGGCAAACAATTGAAGAAGTTGAAAAAGAACTTATTCATGCAACGCTTGATAAGGTGCAAGGTAATAAAACGCTTGCTGCACAAATGCTTGGTATTAGTACTAAAACACTTTATAACCGCCTTAATGCATATGGCGGTATTGGCGAATATAAATAGATTTGAGGAAGGGCATGACATCCGATAACCAAACAGAGCAACTCAATAAATTAGTACACGATGCAAGAGGGCCGCTAAATCGTATTTCGATGAATGCTGAGCTGATTAAATTGGTACTTGAAAACGATATGCCAAAAGAAAAAGCGTTAGATGCACTTGATAAAATTATCAATAATTGCCAACAGTGCAGCGAAAGTTTGCAAAAAATATCAGACTCTCAATAAATATTAAGTGTTGTATAAACTTTAATTCGGGAAGCTAAATGAGCAAGAAAAAACAGCAAGGTAAAGCGAATATCACTTGGGCAACATTTATGGTGGTTGTGCTAGGTATTATTGTGGGCAACGCATTTTTAGCATTGAATACGATTCAAGGCTTAACACAAACCCAAAAAAGTTTAGACAACACTAGCATGCTAACCACTGCAATTGAGAAGCTGCATCTATCCATAGTGCAGGCTGAGTCTGGGCAGCGTGGTTATTTATTGACAGAAGAGACTGACTATTTAACGCCGTACTACGATGCTGTAGGCCAAATTGAAGCGCAAACAGATCATGTCAAGTCGCTTCACTCTGAGATTGACGGTCAAGCTGAGCGTATAGCCCAGTTGTTAGTTCTTGTAGATAGTAAAATTAAAGAATTAAAACAAACTGTAAACCTTGCGCTAGATGACAAAGAAAGACGTGCGTTGTATGTATTAAATACGCATAAAGGAAGAAAGCTTTATAAGCAAATTAGAGAGTATGTTAATGAAATTCAAGACCGTGAATTACTCTTTAAAGTAAGCCATTTTTCTAAATTAGCACAGATTAAAAATGAAGCTAAAATTACATTCGCTATAACAGCAATAACGAGTGCGTTACTGATTATTGGTATGTTTATTATGACGCGCCTTAATTTAAGAAATGCAGCACAATATCGTTTTGAGCTTGAAAAACAAAACGAAACATTAGCAATGAAGGTTTCTGAGCGGACACAAGAGCTAACATTATATTCAGATGAATTGAGCCGTAGTAACCGAGAGCTTGAAGAGTTTGCTTTTGTAGCAAGCCATGATTTACAAGAACCTCTTAGAAAAATCCAAGCCTTTAGCGACCGTCTTGAAACCATGTTTAAAGATGAATTGGGTGAAAAGGGGATGGATTACATTGGGCGCATGAAAAATGCAGCGCAGCGTATGTCTAACTTGATTAACGACTTATTAGAGTTTTCGCGAATTACAACGCGTGGTAAAGATTTTGATGACACGAATTTAAATGAAGTTGTAGCTGATATATTAAGTGATTTAGAGATTGCGATAAAAGAGTCTGAAGCACAAATTGATGTAGATGATTTACCAGTTATTCAGGCCGATAAAAGCCAAATGCAGCAGCTGTTTTTAAACTTGCTGTCGAACGCTGTTAAATTTAGGCGTCCCGACGTAAACCCACACATAAAAATCAGTTATCAAGATGAAGATATTTTCAGCTCTGATCATAATACTCATTTAAGTTTTCAAGTTATTACCATAGAAGATAACGGTATTGGTTTTTCACAAGAATATGCCGATAAAATATTTGTACCGTTTCAGCGCTTACATGGACGCTCACAATATAAAGGCACGGGTATTGGCCTTTCTGTATGTAGGCGTATTGTGGAGCGCCACGGCGGAACAATTACAGCCCAAAGTAAAGACGGTGAAGGTGCAACCTTTATTATAAAACTACCTGTGGAAGCTGAGCTTTTCACATTGCAAGGAGAGGCTTAAATGCCCTATTCAAAAGTAAAACCGATTACTATTTTAATGGCAGACGACGATGAAGATGATCGTTTGTTAACACAAGATGCCCTTGCTGAAAGTCGTGTACTTAACGAGCTTCATTTTGTTGAAGATGGCGTTGAGTTGCTTGAGTATTTAGAGCGTAAAGGTAAGTTTGAAGACAAAGCAGTTTCGCCGCGTCCTGGACTTATATTACTTGATTTAAATATGCCTAGAATGGATGGCCGTGAAGCGCTTGAAGCTATAAAAGGAAACCCTAACTTAAAGGGAATTCCGGTTGTTATATTAACTACGTCTAAACAAGAAGAAGACATGGTTAAAGGGTATAACTTAGGTGCTGCATCTTACATTACAAAACCAGTAACGTTTGATGGTTTGGTTGATTTGATGAAAACGCTAGGAAAATACTGGGTAGAATTTGTAGAGCTACCGACAACATTTAACGATTAATGGAGATTGTATGTTAGATAAAGTGACTCAGTTGCTGCTTGTAGAAGACGATGAAGATGATTACATACTCACCTGCGACTATCTGGACCAATTGGATTCACACACGTTTAACATTCAATGGATAAGCTCTCCAGAGCAGGCAATTGCAACGCTTAGTAAAAATGAGCACGACATTTGCCTGCTTGATTACCGCTTGGGTGCATCGAATGGTTTAGATGTATTAAAAGAAGCAATTGCCAATGGCTTTAGCGGTCCCATTATTATGCTTACCGGGCAGTCAAACGACGAGTTAGACTCGGCGGCGCTTGATGCCGGTGCAGTAGATTACTTAATTAAAACAGAAATGAGTTCGAGCCGCTTTGCGCGTGCTATTCGTTATGCTTTGGCACGTAAAGATGTTGAAGGCGAGAGAGTAGAACGCTTAAAAGCTGAAGCCGAAAACCGTTCAAAAGATCGATTTTTAGCTCATTTGAGCCATGAGTTACGTACTCCTCTATCGTCTATTTTAGGCTACACCGAACTGTTAATGCAGAGCGATTTTAGTCAGCAAGCTGAAAATGAATTGGGTGTTATTTATCGAAATGGTAAACACTTATTGAGCTTGTTAAACGACGTGCTCGACTTATCTAAAATAGCTGCCGATAAACTGGAACTTACCCTAAGCGAAGTTAACCTTGATAGCATGCTTGCCGATGTATACACGCTAATGCGCGTATCGGTGCTTGATAAGGGCCTTACGCTGCGCTTTGAATCACATCAGCCATTACCTTTGGTTGCACGACTGGATGCAACAAGAGTTCGTCAAATTTTAATAAATCTAATAAACAATGCGGTTAAATTTACCGATAAAGGCGAAATTGTTGTTAATGCGTGGACGCAATGGGTTGATGATCGCGAAATGCTATTTTTTAGCATTAAAGATTCAGGTATGGGCATTGCCCCTGAAAAACAAGAACTTATATTTAAGCCATTTGAACAAATAGCCGATGTAGAATCACGCTCTGTAGGTGGCGCAGGCTTAGGTTTGGCAATATGTGCTGAATTGTTAGCGCGTATGCACGGTGATATTAGTTTGCACTCTGAAATAGGCAAAGGTTCTACATTTACGATTTCGGTATATCCAGGTGATATTAGCGAAGTAGAACGACAAGTACTTAATTTTAGTAGTGCCCCACAATTACAAAGTAAATCGGCTCCATGCAAAGTGCATGGGCGAGTGTTAGTGGTTGATGATTTACGTGATTTACGCATGCTAGTTGGTCATATGATCAGTACCTGTGGTGCGCGCGTAGATTATGCCGAACATGGCCAGCAAGCACTTGAAAAAGTACGCATAGCAGATGCGTATAAAGCGCCTTACGATATTATTTTTATTGATATTCATATGCCTGTAATGGGCGGCAAGGAAGCCACCATAGAGCTTAGAAAAATGGGCTACAAAGGCCCAATAATTGCGCTCACTGCCGCTACGATGAAAGGCATACATGAGGAGCTTGCTGCACTTGGTTTTAACGATGTAATACCAAAGCCTGTTGATAGCGCGGCTTTATATCAATGTTTGCAAGATTACTTGGTAGCGCCAGAGCATGCACCGCAAGCTAAAGATATAAATTGTAGTAATGGCTTAACCGAGAAAAAGCAGCGCTTTTTACTTGTGGAAGACGATCATGATGCAGCGCAAATTACGCAACTACTTTTAGAAAGTTTAGGCGTTGAAACCGTCATTGCGTCTAGCTGCGCACAATGTTTGCAAATACTTAATCACGATCAGCAATTTAATAAGATATTGTTAGATATGCATTTACCTGATGGTCGTGGCGTTGACTTAGGCCAGCAAATTAATGAACGATACCCTGAATTACGTTTAGTGATTGTAAGTGGCGCAGAGCCAGATCCAAGAGAAATAAAAGATTTAAATATTGACCGAGTTTTACTTAAACCTATTAATTTGAGCTTACTTGAAACGCTTATTAGCTAGGGCCTGTTTATCTTTCTAGGTTAAATTTGCAGCAGTTTATTTGGTATTTAGGCAAGGCAGAGTCTATGTAGTGTGGTTATTCCTCATAAATAGGCGATAACGTAGCACAAATGCCAAACATGCGCTGCCCGAAGGGTTCTGCCCAGGGGCTATTTACTCTTTGTTGCTCGGTTTTTACTTATTCGTACAGGGATGTAAGTCAGTAGAATAACGCAGGATCAGTTATCGAGCCCACTAGGTTACAAACCTCGCGCCGCGATTAAATAGCCCCTAGATTGAACAAATTTTAATCCTGAAAGGTCAACAGGTCCAATAACTGAGAAATTATTTATATGCATTCAATAAAGTTAGTATCTGAAGAATTAACACCATCAAAAGTAGTGTGTGTTGGTCGTAATTATACCGCACACATTGCAGAGCTAAATAACGAAACGCCAGATCAAATGGTTTTATTTAATAAGCCAAATAGCGCAATTACTAATACGTTATTTGCAGCTCACAACGGCGATACGCTGCATTATGAAACCGAGCTATGTTTTGTAGTTAAAGATAAAAAATTTGCAGGTGTTGGACTCGGCCTTGATTTAACTAAGCGTACTGTGCAAAGTAAATTAAAAAATAAAGGGCTTCCATGGGAGCGCGCTAAAGCGTTCGACGGCTCTGTAATTTTAACTGATTTTGTAGCGCTAACTGATGCAATGAAGCACTTTACCTTTGAACTTAAAATTAATAATGAAGTGATTCAGCGAGGTGATACTCATTTTATGCTGCACAACCCTGACTCAATTTTACAAGAAATTAGTGAATTTATGAGCTTAGAAGACGGTGATGTAATAATGACAGGTACACCGTCGGGCGTAGGTGAGGTAACAGCTAAAAGTATTTTTGCAGTGGCGCTTTATGCTAATGATCAGTGTTTGCTTGAGCATCAGTGGCAAGTAAGTAAAAATTAATGACTTGCTGTTGGTAGTGTTTATCAAAGTCAGTAAAGGTGGTTTTAAGCCAATTATGCTGACTTTGTTGATACTCAGGCGATTGAAGTACATTATTTTTTAATGCGCGGTTAATTTTTTTAAGGGCTTGCTCTGCAAAATTATTAGGTGCTTTAGCCGCACAGCCTATTGCTCCTCTTATAAATTGAATGTCATTTTCTGCAATTGGCACACTTTCTATATTCGTATACTCCCCTTGTTTATTAAAGTAATCAGCCATAAACGGGTAATCAATTGAGTAGTCTAAAAAGCCGTGACTCAAGCGTGCTATAACAGCCTGACTTTCATTTTCGCTACTCCAACTTAACGAAGACTCTTTATCTCGTTTTGTATTTTCAATAATTGTATTAATTTTAGTTGTAAATTTACGTGCAGCCGCTTGCCCGTATACATATTGCGGGTCGGTTAATAAATTAATAAGGTGAATAGGCGAGCCGTGCTTTTCTTCTAATTGCGGCTTTAGCTCTTTAGTCGTGATAATTGAAAATGGGGGATATACCGTTGTTGGATTTGAGTAGTTAAGTTGTTGGTTATTATTTTTTTTATAAATAACACACGGAAAACATACATTTTTCCCTTCATTTAAATATTTATTTATACGCTGCTGAGGAACAATTAAGCGAGTATGTTTTACATCAGTTATGGTTCTGATGAGTTGCTCGGTTAGGTTGTCGCAAATTCCGCCTTGTGGTGCGCTTTCACTTTTAGCTATATGAAAAGGGGGCGTGTAACTTTGCAGCCAAATAATCTCTTCTAGAGGTTGTGCTTTTTGCTCAACGGCGTGCGCGTTGAATACAATTAATAAGCAAAATGCATAGTATCCGTTTTTCAGCATTGATAAGTGTTCGTTGAATTAAGAAAACCTAATAAAAGTATAGTGTTGGTTGTAGTAGGGTCAAATATTTTAGTTAAAAAGCAACCTCATTCAAGGCTGCTTTTAACTCATACATGCTTAATAAGGCATCGGATGGTTTCTAAATATGGTGTTAATCTCACTAAGAATTTCGTCGTTTAGCGTTATGCTAAATGCGTCTATATCTTCCTTTAGTTGAGCTATAGATGTTGCCCCAATAATTGAAGAAGTTACGCCATCTACTTGGTTACACCATGCTAAGGCTAGTTGTGCTGGAGTAATATTGTTTGCATGAGCCAGCTCAACATACTGCTTAGTTGCTTGCTCTGCATTGGGTGTATCTCTAAAAATACCGTTACGCTGCATGAAGGTCCAACGAGAGCCTTCAGGGCGAGCTCCATTTAGATATTTACCCGTTAATAAACCGGCTGCTAAAGGCGACCACGGTAAGTAGGCAATATCTTCGTGTACACATTGTTCTATTAAATACGGCCAGTCTTTAGCGTGCGCTAAGCTAAACTCATTTTGAATAGATACCATACGCGGTAAGTTATGCTCTTTGGCCAAACTTAAAAACTGGCTTATACCCCATGGCGTATCGTCAGATAAACCGCAGTGCTTAATTTTACCTGCTTTAACACATTCATTAAGGCCTTCTAGAATATCAAGCATACTAGCTTGCTGCTCTTGTGTATTTACGTCGGTAAATTTAAGAGTGCCGGGCCATTGTCTGCCAAAGTGAGGGGTAGAGCGGTTTGGCCAATGTAGTTGATATAAATCAATGTAGTCTGTTTGAAGTCGCTTAAGTGAATCATCCACGGCTTCTATTACTGTTTGGCGAGTAATATTGCCGCCATCACGTACCCACGATAATCCATTGCCTGCAATTTTTGTAGCTAGTACCACATCGCTGCGCTTTTGCTGATTACGCGATAGCCAATTGCCAATAATTTCCTCGGTTTTACCATAGGTCTCTGGCGAAGGAGGTACAGCATACATTTCGGCTGTATCAATAAAGTTTACGCCTTGCTCTAGCGCGTAGGCTATTTGTTCATCAGCGTCGCTTTGAGTATTTTGTTTACCCCAAGTCATACTCCCTAGGCACACTCGAGATACGTTTACGCCACTGCTACCTAGTGGGTTGTATTGCATAAAAATTCCTTAACTAAATTAGTTTTGAGCATGGCTGATTAAAGCCGATAAAAGAGGCTCGGAGATTGGGGCTTTTTGCCCTGTAGTAAAATCAAACATTACAACTTTAGATGCACCCGTAGTCGTTATTGCTTTTTGTGCATGGCTGTAAACTGTGTAGTTCATGGTAAAGCGATCTGTTTTAAGATCTGTAATTGTAACGCCTACAGTGAGTGTGTCGGGAAAAGTTACTGGGCGTTTATAGCGAACGTTATTTTCGCTTATTACTGGGCCCACACCGTTTGGGCTTATTGTGTCGAACAAATTTATTTTATTTAAAAAGTCGATTCGGGCTATTTCAAAGTAACGTAAATACACTACATTATTTACGTGTTGTAGCGCATCCATATCAGCCCATGCTACGGTGATATCGGTATGAATAGGGTGCTGATCTTTAAACGTTTGCATTATTTATTGGCCCTTGATTTTTAAAGTACTTAGATTATCAACATGGTGTTACGAGCTCAAGGTAATTAATGGCATGTTTTTTTTATAAGATGATTGTACCTGTTTAATTTTAGGTCTACAGTTAAATTACACAGACACACAAAAACACACACAAAGGTAATAATATGCAGAATATAATTAATTGGTCCTTAGCTTGTTTGGTTTTTATAGCCTCTTTTACCTGTTACGCGATGGGGAATGAATCTGGCGCTATCATTTTAATGTTGGCAGGATTTTTATTTGAGGTTGTGTATTGGCTACGTGGTTATAAGAGATCGGAGGACAATAAACACTTTTTTTAATCGTTAACTAGGGCCTGTTGACCTTTCAGGATTAAAATTTGTTCAATCTAGGGGCTATTTAATCGCGGCGCGAGGTTTGTGACCTAGTGGGCTAAGTAAAAACCGAGCAACAAAGAGTAAATTGCCCCTAGGCAGAACCCTTCGGGCAGCATATGTTTGGCATTTGTGCTACGTTATCGCCTATTTATGGGGAATAACCACACTACATAGGCTCTGCCTTGCCTAAATACCAAACATACTGCTGCAAATTTAACCTCGAAAGATAAACAGGCCCTAGGCTTGCATATCACATTTTATTCTATAATAATGACTGTATAAATAACCAGTTATTATTGTGGTGATGAAGAAGTTTATTCACATAGACATGGATTGCTTTTATGCAGCAGTAGAAATGCGAGATAATCCAAAACTTGCATGTGTACCGCTTGCTATTGGAGGCAATAGCCGACGAGGCGTGCTCTCAACCGCTAACTATATAGCTAGAGAGTATGGCGTGCGATCGGCTATGTCGAACTATCATGCTAAACAATTATGCCCCGATTTAGTTATTGTCCCAGGGCGCATGGCTGTATATAAAGAAGCTTCAAACCAAATACGTGAAGTATTTAGCCGCTATACAAACTTAATTGAACCCCTTTCTTTAGACGAAGCCTACCTAGATGTAACAGACAGCACCGCTTGTAAAGGCAGTGCCACACTTATTGCACAGCAAATAAGAGCCGATATTTACAATGCTACAGGGCTCACTGCATCAGCTGGTATTGCACCGATTAAATTTATTGCCAAAATAGCCAGTGACGAAAATAAACCGAATGGTCAATTTGTCGTTTTGCCTGATGAGGTCGATGACTTTTTAGCGCAATTACCGCTTGGGAAAATTCCAGGAGTGGGCAAAGTAACGCTCGAAAAGCTAAATTTAAAAGGCTTATATACCGGCAAGGATGTACGTGAAAAAGGCGTTAACTGGATGCAGCAACATGTGGGTAATTTTGGTGTGTCGCTTTATCAAAAATGTGCAGGTGAGTATGTTGGTAAAGTATCCACAGATCGTATAAGAAAATCGCTGAGTGTTGAACATACCTACGAGTACAACAAAACAAGTTTGCAAGAGTGCTTAGATGAGCTGCCAAGGTTGTTAGACGAATTAGTTTTAAGGCTTAATAAACAGCAGTTACGAAACCGTATTAATAAATTGAGTGTTAAGGTGAAGTTTGCAAATTTTGTAGTGACCTCTGCCGATCAGGTATACCACGAGCTAAATACAGAAATATTTGTTCAACTACTTACTAAGGCCTACCAGCGTGGGCTACAACAGCCTGTAAGATTACTTGGCATAGGCGTTGGCATTAAAAACGAGCCAGAGCAAAACTTCCAACTTAGTATTCTCGATTAAGCTGTAAAGCCTGTAACTCCAAGTTGCCATTTATTGATAGGTTATGTGATTAGCTCATCGCTCCTTGCTGGTCTTCAATATTTAAATCGACGATAATAGGGGCTTATGTTTTCTAACAGGACCTTATTTATGGCATACCCTCAAGCGGTTAGTGCAAGCCTTGAATGCACATCTCATGATGCGCTTATTATTATTAGTAATGACTTTTCTCAGTTACCAAATAACTCATTACGTGATGCTATTTTAGCTCAAGCAAACGTAGATTCTCGCATCGGTAAGCAAGTTACTTTATTAGTAATTGAAAACAAGCGCGTTGTACTTGCGCCAACCGGTCCGTTAAATAGAGATTACGACGACGTGCGTCGTTATTTTGATGCTGCTAAATTAGCAATTAACGAAGCAAAAGCGTCGGGCAGTGTTAACCCTGCATTATTTTTAACAAATTTAAATGGCGATAGCCGTTATCAGCATGCTTTAGAAGTTGCTTATTTAGGCGCTTGCCAAGCCTTATGGCAGCCATTAGAAGCGCGTGAATATCACGGTGAAAGCATTGAACCTATTACACAGATTGGTTTAGTTGGCGCAAGCGAGCAAACTATTAAAGCTGTTAATGCAATTGCAGCAGGCCAATATGCAGCGCGTGACCTGTGTGGCACTGAACCTGAGCGTATGGCTCCCCCACGTTTTGCTGATTACTGTGTTGAATTGTTTAAAGACTCAAACATTGCAGTTGACGTAATTGATGATATTGCAGCTATTGATAAAAACTACCCAATGCTAAGTACAGTTGCTCGCGCATCGTATGCAGTTGAGCGCCATCACCCCCGTGTTGTTAAGCTTGAATATATACCAGAGGGCGAAATTACTCGCACACTTATGTTTGTAGGTAAGGGCCTTGTATACGATACAGGCGGTGCAGATTTAAAAGTAGGCGGCCATATGGCAGGCATGAGCCGTGATAAAGGCGGCGCAGCTTCTGTTGCGGGCTTTATGAAAGCCGTTGCTGATTATCAGCCTAAAGGCGTTAAAGTGGTATCGTACTTAGCTGTTGTTCGCAACTCTATTGGCTCAGATTGTTTTGTGCCAGATGAAATTATTACTAGCCGTGAAGGTGTTCGTGTACGTATTGGTAATACCGATGCAGAAGGGCGTTTAGCAATGGGCGACCTGCTTAGCGAAATGAAAGATTTAGCTAAAGGTGAGGTTAATCCAACGTTATTTACTGTAGCTACATTAACGGGTCATGCAGCTCGCGCAATGGGTCCTTACGGTGCGTATGTTGAAAATGGTCCAGCTCGTAGTGCTGGTGTTTCACGTCAAATAGCTGACCTTGGAGATTTGTGGGCCGATGGCGCTGAAGTATCGCGTTCACGCCGTGAAGACTACGACTTTATTAAACCACGTACGCTAGCTGACGATGTTTTATCTAGCAATAACGCAGCATCTGCCGTTACTGCTCGTGGACATCAGTTCCCTATGGCGTTTATGGCTATTGTTGGTGGGCTTGATAAGCACGGTAATGACTCTGCACAGCCTCTACCTTATGTTCATATGGATATAGCAGGTAGCGGTGTTGAAGGCGGTGATTGGCAGCATGGTAAGCCAACAGCTGCATCAGTAACGAGCTTGTTTGCACGTTATTGTTTGTAAGCTAAAAACTTACATGTAATTAAAAAGCCCTGTTAATTCAGGGCTTTTGCATTTTATGAGAACGCTATCGATTAATCTAATTTAAAACGATTAACTACGCTCGAAAGACCTTCGCTACTTTGTTTGAGATTATCACTGGCATCGGTAAGCTGCTTAGTATTATTTAATGATTGCTCAGTTGATTGAGATAGCTCATTTATACGCAAATTAACCTCGTCGGCAGCTTGCGTTTGTTGTTCTGTGGCACGTGCTATTTGGCTGTTCATTTCGGTAATAATTGAAACAAGTCGTTCTATTTCATTAAGTGAAGTATTGGCTGATGACGCCTGCTCTACGGTAGAAACTGAAAGTGCTTGGCTTGATTTAACTGCTTCTACTGCTGCTTTTGCACCTTCTTGTAGTTTAGTGATCATGGTTTGAATTTCGTCAGTACTTTGCCCTGTACGACTGGCCAGTGTTCTTACTTCATCTGCAACAACAGCAAATCCTCGACCATGCTCTCCTGCGCGAGCAGCCTCAATGGCAGCGTTTAATGCCAGTAAGTTTGTCTGCTCCGATATACTTCTTATTACATCAAGCACAGAGCCTATATTATGGCTCTCGTTGGCTAAATCTTCTGTTACACGGCTTACTGTTTCAATGTTGCTTGAGAGCGTTTCTATTGCTGTAATTGTTTGCGCAACCACATTTTTACCCGTTGATGCATTTTGTGCTGCATCCTTAGCTGCTTGCTCTGCAGCTTCAGCGTTACGGCTCACATCGTGTATTTGGTGAGTCATTTGCTCCATGGCAGCTGCAACTTGGGTTGAACTATCGTTTTGAAGCTCAATAAATGAGTGGCTTGTTCTACTTGAGTCGTCAACTGTATGCGCATGTTCGCTTACATCGTTTGCACTTTGTGCTACATGAACAAGTGACTCTCGCATTTTTAGAGCAAATAAATTAAATGAACGTGATAGTTCAGATATTTCATCATTACCGGATTCATTTAATTTACGGGTTAAATCGCCTTCGCCTTGAGAAATGTCTTTCATCATATCGGCTGCTAAGCGAGTCGGTATTAAAATACTCTTACCTATAAAGTAACTAAGTAAAATAACAGCAATAATCATAATTATTGCACTGATGACTATAAGGTTACGTTGCTCGCTAAATGCTTCGTCAATTGAATCAAGGTAAACACCCGAGCCAATAATCCACTGCCATTGATTAAAACCTTTAACAAATGCGATTTTTTCAACCGGTTTATCTTTACCTGGTTTTGGCCATTTATAAGGGATAAATCCCTCGCCAGAGCGTTTAACTATATTTACCATATCAACAAACAATGCTTTGCCGTCAGGGTCCTTGTTATTAGTTAAATCTTTTCCATCAAGCGCAGGTTTTATAGGGTGCATAACCATTGTTGGCTGGTAATTGTTAATCCAAAAGTAATTGGTTTTGTCGTAGCGCAGTGCTTTTATTGCATTAAGTGCTTGTGATTGAGCTTGTTGTTGAGTGAGAGTGTTATCTTGTTCAAGCGCATAATAGTGCTCGATTATACTGTACGCCGTTTCTACTACATTTTGTGTTTTTATGTATTGCTCGTCTTCTAGCGAACTATATTGATGAGTTAGGCTCGATATACTAAGTATTATTAGTCCAAATACAACGATGGCTATTAACAGTGAAAAACGCTGGGATATACTAAAACTTCGTAGATTAGGCATACATTTATCCTCAAAAAGTGTGCGCTTTAGCGCATAGAATAAGCGTAGCTAAAAAAAGAGTTTAATCTAGGCTTAACGCCTATTAATGCAAAAAAAAGGCTGATTTATCAATCAGCCTTTAGTCTGTTATTACTTTACTTGCTTATTTAACGTCAAAATGGCGATTAAAGAAGTTTGTAATTGTTTGATGTAAGTGTGTTTGCACTTGTTTACCGCGTAGGCTGTGCTTAGAGCCTGGGTAGGTCATCATTTCAAACTGCTTTTCGTTATCTTGCAGTTGTTTAAACAACTTAGTTGAATGCGTAAACAATACGTTGTCATCAGCCATTCCATGGTAAATCATTAATGGGCCTTTTAAGCCATCAGCATATGGAAATACTGCGCTGTCTTCATAGCCTTTAGCATTTGTATCGGGGTGACCTAAATAACGCTCTGTGTAATGTGTATCGTATAGAGCCCAATCGGTTACTGGAGCACCTGATACGCCGGCTTGAAAGTAATCGCCCGCTTTAAACATAGTCATAAGCGCCATGTAGCCGCCGTAGCTGTGGCCATAAACACCGATGCGTTGTGGATCAACGTAATCAAGTGTACGTAAAAACTCTACGCCTTTAATTTGATCGGCAACTTCAACCACACCTAAATGTTTATAAATAGCATCTTCAAACTTTTTACCACGGTTGTACGAACCACGGTTATCCAGTTGAAAAATTACATAACCTTGTTGCGCCATGTACTGAAAGTACAAGTTTTTACTGCGCCAGCTATTCGTCACTCGTTGAGCATGCGGGCCGCCGTATACGTTAACAATAACAGGGTGCTTTTTGCCATCAGCAATGGCGCTAGGCTTAAATAAACGGTAATGCATAACTTGACCATCATCGGCTTTAATTGTGCCGTATTCTGGTTTTGTTAAGTCGCTTAAATAAGGAGTAAGGGGGTGGCTACTATCAAGCTTATTTTCTTCAAGCCAGGTAATAAATTCACCGTTTACTTTACGAAGTGCTGCTGAGTTTGGTTTATTATCAGAAGAGCTATTATCGATAAAGGTTTTGCTGTCCTTTGCTAGCACAACATTGTGGTACTGACCTTTTTCGGTAATACGTTTGGCATCGCCTTTTTTAAATAAAGGCGCGCTGTATAAATGGCTTTCAAGCGGTGTATCTTTTCGACCGGCAAAGTAAACAATGCCTTTTTTCTCATCAATACCTTTTAAGCTATCAACAGCCCAGTCACCTGAGGTAATTTGGCGAACAAGTTGACCGTTTGTACGATACAGATATAAATGTTTAAAGCCGTCGCGCTCAGATGCCCATACAAAGTGTTTTTTGTCTTTTAAAAACTCAAGATCAAAATGTAGGTTTATCCACGTTTCGCTATTTTCGGTCAGCGCTACTTTTTGGGCTTTAGTTTCGCTGTTATAAAAACGCAGTTCTAATTTATGTTGCGAGCGATTTTGCCATTGGTACGACAGTGTATTGCCGTCTTTTAGCCATTTAGCGCGTGCAATGTAAATGTCTTCATCTTTACCTAAATCAATCCAATCTACTTTTTGGTCGTTTAGCTTAACCACACCAAGTTGAATTTTAACATTATCGGTACCTGTAAACGGGTAGCGCTGGTTAAATAATTTAACTTCATCAGCGTAAATTTCGTTACGGATAGCTTCTTTTACAGGGGTTTCGTCAACGCGGGTATAGGCAATTTTAGTTTCATCACCTGACCACCAGTAACCTGTCATACGGCTCATTTCTTCTTGAGCAACAAATTCGGCCATGCCGTTTTTAATTACGCCGCCGCCATCTTTACTAAGCTGAATCTCTTTACCAGACTCAAGCTCTAAAGCATAAAGGTTTTGCTCTCGAATAAACGATACGTAGTTACCTTTAGGTGAAAAGCGTGCATCGGTTTCAAATGCTTCAGTGTCGGTTAGTTTTTTACTTTTATCTGAGGCTAAATCGTAATAATAAAGGTCACCATTGAGTGGGAATAAAAGTGCTTTGCCATCTTTAGACCATTTGTATTCAAGTATGCCTTTACCAAAAATACGTTGGCGTTCGCGGCGTGCTTTTTCTTCATCTGATAGGTTTTCTGGGCCTGAAAATAACTTTGCTGAATCAACTAGCACACGGTTGGTGTTATCTTTTAGATTGTATTCCCATAAATCGTAGCGGTTGTAGTCATCGCTTTTGCCTTGTAGGTAAGTTACACGGCTGCCGTCAGGCGAAAATTTAAGTTGTACAGGTGATTTACCAGAAAGGCTCGGATCGTCAAAAATTCGCTCCAGCGATAAAGGTTTTGCTTGAACACTAATAGCGCCAACCATTAACGGTATAGCTAGTGAGAGGTGTTTTATTTTTTTTAGCACAAGGTTGCCTTAGCTTATTATAAATATTGCTTTGATGGTAAAGCCAAGCGTGTGCAACTGCAACTAAATGCTATAAAGTGGCGATTATCAAAGACAAAGTAGGACATAGCAATGACTCACCCTGAATTTAAACTAGCGCCAGAACTTAAACGCGACTGTATAGAACTTGCCGATTGGCCGTTGTGTAAAGTACTTTTATTGAACGACAGCTTGTATCCGTGGTTTGTATTAGTGCCTAGGCAGGCTAACTTAAAAGAGATAATTGATTTATCTGAGGATGATCAAATTGTTTATTTAAAAGAGTCAGCCAAGCTAAGTAAATTATTAATGGATGTATTTAAACCTGATAAATTAAACATAGCGGCTTTAGGTAATATGGTGCCGCAATTACATATTCATCATATTGCGCGTTTTACGAGTGATGCTGCATGGCCTGCGCCAATATGGGGTAAACACCCAGCAGTGCCTTATACAGATCTACAAATCACAGAGCTAAAAAAAGCGCTGCAGTTTTAAGCTGCAACGCTTTTTTAGGGTTTAACTAAGTTTAACTAAACTTATTTAAGCCCTAGTACTTCCTTACCTTGCTTAAATGTTACATCTACAGGGATATTAGCTTTGCTTAGTTTTTCTAAGTCTTTAGCAAGTTCTTCTTTAATGTCGCCATGCGTTGCAATTAGTTGATCTACTTTTTCGTAATCGCCATCACCTTGTAAGGTTAAAATTAAGCGAGAAAGCTTGGCCATTGCAATGCTCATTTTTTCCATATTAACGCGGTATAAGCCTTCTTCATTTTTAGAAAAAGCACCTTCTTGAGCAAAAAAGTTAAAGCGGATCATATTTGCTTTACCATGCGCGCTTGATGCGCCAAAACGAACTGAGCGGAATATACCTGCCATGAAGGTGGTGTAATAATCTTCAATAGTGCCTTCAGTAATTTCGCCTTTTTTAAGTAACTGTTCAATCATGTATAGACCTAAAATATCGGCTTTACCTTCTTCAAGTGCACTTGCGTGTTCTTGTAGTGATTGACGAACAGTACCTTTACCTGTGATTGTATTTTTAATACCTAAACCGTGAGCCACTTCATGGAACATCGTATTGGCAAAAAATGCGTCAAAAGTAATGTGTTTACGCTGCTCTGGTACAATTAACTGCTCTGAAATTGGCACTAAAATTTTATCAAATTTAGCACGCATTGCGTTTTTAAGTTGCAGACGACGAGTTCCTTTTTCTAGCTGTACTTGCTCATCGTTTGGTAAGTTAATTGCTATTGTTTTACTACCCGCGTTTGAATGCCCAGCGTAGTAAACAACATCATATGCATTTAGGTCGGCGTCAGAGCCTGGTACTTCTTGTTTGTACTTAGCATCTACAGGTAAGCCTTTTTGAAGTTCAGGTAAAAATGCTGCAAACTTAGCTAAGCGTTCGCTCCATTTTAAATCTTTAATAAGTACGTAAGATTCATAAGCTGCGCGGTAACCAAATAATTGATCTTCATAAGTTTCAATTGGACCAATAACCACATCTACTGGGTTATTTTTCATATCCATCCAAGCAAAGTCAGATACTTGAAAGTCATCTTTTTGTAGAGCATCGGCACGCAAGTTTAGATAGTTAGCAAATTCTTTATCGTCAGCAAGTTTGCTTGCTTCACGTAAAATATCAGCGGCTTTTGCAAGCTCATCAGCGTATTCTTTTGAATAAGGCACGCTGTAAAGCTTACCTTGCTCATCACGCTTAATTACAGAATAAAGCCCTGTTTTATCTTCAACGTCTGCATTGTTTAACTCTTCTTTGGTTATATCAGCAGGGTAAAACTGTGCGCCAAGAGGTTTTTCTTTATAGCTGGATAAAAATGCTTCATCACCATTTAAACGATCCCATGGACCATAGTTAATATCAGCAAATTTACGTACTTTTTCATCGTTTAGTTTTGCTAAAAAAGCATCTTTATTTTCACCAAATGCTTGCTTCCAAAATAACTCATCCATTATTTTTGAAGCGTCAATAAGCTTTGCAACCATTGCTCGTTGATTATCGCTTAAGTGCGATAAATCACTTTGTAAGCTAAAGTCGGTGTAAATATCTAAACGTTGTTTATCTGCATTAATAAGCTTAGGGCCTGACTGTGCACTGCTTTTTTGAGCAAGCTCTACGGCTGTGTTGTCGGTAGAAGACGGCGCTTGTTCAGAACATGCGCTAAGAAAAACAACACCAGAGAGCATAATTGCTTGGCTAATTTTATTTAAGATCATTATATTGCCTGTTAAAAAGTAAGTTTAATAATTTGTACTGCTTTAGTTAAAATATTAAGTATGTACAAACGCTTCCTTATTGTGAGTGCATTAAAGCAAAACTAAATGGTAAATAGCAAGTATTTGGCGTTGTAAGGCAAGCATGAGCGGTAAAGCATTATAAATAAAAATAAACTTCTATAATTTTCTTAACTTTATCGGTAAGTTAGACAATACTAATTATATTACTAATACGAAAATTAACTGCCTGAGTTTGCAGTTACTTTACAGGCTGAACACAAAAGGATGGCAGCTTTATGTCTACAGAAAACGCTTTATTAACGATTCTAGTCGATAGAATAAATAACGATACGTTGGTTTTACCAACGCTACCTGAAGTAGCGATTAAGGTTCGCCAAGCTGCAGATAACCCAGATGTGAATTTAATCCAAATGTCAGATGTAATCTCACAAGATCCAGCGCTTTCAGCTCGTATGATAAAAGTAGCTAATAGTGCGATTATGGGACGTTCTGTAAAAGTATCTAATTTACAACAAGCAGTGACTCGTATTGGATTACGTCAAATTAAAAACATTGCTACAGCTATGGCTATGGAACAATTATTTGTATCAAATAATGAGCTAATTAAAGGCTACATGGGTAAGGCATGGCAAAAAACATTAACCGTTGCTAGCCATTCAATATCACTTATGGAGTTTTATTTAAAAAATAGTAAGCACACGTCACTTAACCGCGATTCTATTACACTCGCCGCACTTGTTTATAATATTGGTGTATTACCAATTTTAACTGAAGCTGAGCGCCACCCAGAGGTATTTGCTAATCCAAGCTTTTTGGCTCATGCAATTCAAAAGCTTAGCGGAAAGGTTGGCTCATCTATTATGCAAGCGTGGGAATTCCCTAAAGAGTTTGTTGATGTAGCTCAGAGCTGGGCTGACCCAAGTTACAAACCTGAAAAAGTAAGTTACGTGGATTTTATTCGAGTAGGGGCTATTTTAGAGGGCACGTTACAGGTTTCTGATAAGTCTGCAGCGCTGCAAACGTATATAGACAAAGGCGTTATACCGTCTATGCAGCTATTCACAAGTGATGAGTACAACGACATGCTAAAAGAT
The DNA here is from genome assembly GCF_014164135.1 of Pseudoalteromonas sp. SG45-1. Classification (NCBI taxonomy): domain Bacteria; kingdom Pseudomonadati; phylum Pseudomonadota; class Gammaproteobacteria; order Alteromonadales; family Pseudoalteromonadaceae; genus Pseudoalteromonas; species Pseudoalteromonas sp. SG45-1. Next base: position 142,792 of record NZ_JACJEP010000007.1, on the reverse strand, counting down.
GTGAAAAACATGTTTAGCTAAAAGTGCCTTCCTACACAACCAAAAAGGGTTAACTTGCGTTAACCCTTTTTTAGTTTTATTTTTCGGTGGTATTTTCTGTCTTAGTTTTTTCGTATCGCTTTATTCCTGCTACCCACGTTTGCAGTACGTTTGTTTTGTATATCTCGTCAACAGGCACTTTAAAGTAGTCTTTATCAATTAAAATAAAGTCGGCCCATTTACCTTTTTCTAAACTACCCACCTTAAATTCTTGATGAGCTGCATAGGCGCCACCAAGCGTAAATGCACGTAATGCATCTTCGCGGCTTAGTACTTCACTTGCGCGCCAGCCGTTTTCCGGTAGTTTGTTATGGTCCATGCGTGTAATTGCTGAATACAAACCATCAAATGGATTTGCAAGCTCTACAGGGTAATCAGAGCCCGCAGCAACAACCGAACCTTGCTGTAAAAATGTTTGCCACGCGTAGGCGCCGCTTAGTTGTTTTTCAGTTAAACGCTGCTCTGCCATATGCATATCTGAAGTGGCATGCACTGGCTGCATTGAAGGGATTATTTTTAACGCTTTAAAGCGAGGGATATCATCAGGGGTTACAATTTGGGCGTGCTCTATTCGGTTTCGTAGTAATATACCGCCCGTTTTTTTAAATACATTTTGATAGGCATCAAGTACTACTTTATTTGCTTTGTCGCCAATGGCGTGAGTATTTGCGCTAAAGCCGCTTTTAAAGCTTTGTGTAAAGAGTGCTTCGAGTTTCTCTTGTGTTTCAAGCATTAAACCATGGTGACCAGGTCTGTCTGCATATTCTTCAATAAGTGCTGCACCACGAGAGCCCAATGCGCCATCGGCGTAAACTTTAACACTGCGAATTTCCATAAAGTCATTTTTGTCGTGGTATCGGCCTGCCTTTAACATTGTGTCTAAATCAGGGCTTGCACCACTTAACATTGCCACAATACGTAGCGGTAAATTACCAAGGTCGCCGCGCTCTTTATAAACCTCCCATGTGGTTTTATCAATACCTGCATCGTGAGTAGAGGTAATGCCTAAACTTAATAAATGTTTACCTGCTGCATCAAGTGAGTCACTTATATCTTGTTTTGAAGGGGCTGGCATATGCTGGGTAATTAGCGATTCTGCTTTGTCTACAAAAATACCCGTAGGATTGCCAAATTCGTCTTTAATTATCTCACCGCCTTCAGGTGCTTTTGTTTGGGCGGTAATACCTGCAAGTTCGAGCGCTTTTGAATTAACCCAAATGGCGTGGCTATCAACTCGAGAAAGCACCACAGGTCGATCGTTAACTACTTTGTCTAAATCTTTAGCAGTAGGAAAGCGTGTATCAGCCCAAAGCTCTTGGTTCCAACCTCGCCCTATAATCCAACCTTGTTTGTTATCGGCAAATACTTTTAGTTTATTCGTTGCTTCATCAACCGATTCTGCACCGCGTACATCAAGTTGCGATAAATTATCGCCAAGGCCAATAACGTGCCCATGAGCATCAATTAAGCCTGGTAATAAGGTATTACCGTGCGCGTCAATTAGCTTGGCATCTGGGTAGCTATCTTTAAGTGTATCGCTACCTAGTTTTACTACCTTGCCATTTTTAATAACGAGGGTAGTAAACTGCTGTACTTCACCTTGGTATAAAGGGGTATAACCATTGGCGTTATAAATTACTTTTGTTTGTGCAATAGTGTAACTAGAACTAGCGCAAAGGCTGGCTAGTATGAGTGGTTTGATTATTTTTTTGAGCGACATGGTTACTTAATTTTTATTGTTAATTTACTTACATTAACAAACTTGATTTTATAATACCAATGAATTGATAGGCCTCATTATAAGGTTTTTCTCTTTACTAACTGTTTACAAAATAGGTAATTGATGTGATTATTTAGTATGTAAAACAATCAATAAAGCACAAGGAAACGCTATGAAAGCCCTCTATTTATTACTCCCATTAACTTCATTACTTGCGGCATGTGGAGCAACACCTACGACAGAGGAAACTGTTGAAAAGCTAGATTATATAGATTTATCAAGTGTTGAGCTGCGCGATAGGGTGAAAGACTATTGGAATATTTTAACAAGAACAGAACCACAATATCCAATAGCTGCTGCAAAAAAAGGTCTTGCAGGTTGTGTAGAACTCATGACTATCATTAATTCTGAGGGTAGGGCGCAAGGATATAAAGTAACCTCCTCATATCCTAAAGGGTTATTTGATGAAGCCGCAGCTCAATCTTTAAGTACATGGGCCTGGTTGCCTACTAACGTAAATGTAGCTAAACAGCCTGTTCTTACTCATATTAGAATTGATTTCACTATTGACTCAAAACCAGTAGGTGAAAAATATTTAAAGAATTGTCCGGCTGGCGAAGCATTTCAAATAACGGGAGAAAGAAGAAAGTCATAAGATTTTAAGTGGAGTATTTATATATCTCACTTTGGTGGTGCGTTTGCATAACAGGTAATTGATGCAACTACTTAAAAAATTATTTATAACGAATTAATAAGGGAATGCTATGAAAGCTCTCTATTTATTACTCCCTTGAGCATGATGCTGACAGCCTGTAGCTCAATGTCTGATAAACAAGTAAACGATGAAATGCCGAGTTTTATTGATTTATCAAGTCCTGAACTGCGAAGTAAGGTAGGTGAATACTGGGATGTTGCTAAAAGAGTTGAGCCGCGATGTCAGATAGAAGCTGCAAAGAAAAGTATTTAAGGCTGTGTTGAGTTTGCTATGTTAATTAATTCACAAGGTGAAGTCCAAGGGTATAAGGTTGTCTCGTCTTACCCTGAGGGCGTGTTTGATATTGATGCGGCAGCTGCTGTGGGTTTATGGCGCTGGAAACCGACAGTTGAAAATACGAGTAAGCAACCGATTCTAACTTATCTCAAAATGGATTTTATGGTGAGCCCAAAACCTACTGATGCAGAGTACTTAGCGCATTGTTCTAAAAATAAAGTCTGAACGTAATTAATAGTATAAATATAATAAGCTAGGTGTTTGTGTACCTAGCTATAAGACTACTTACTTGCATATAAACTGTATTCACTTAGCGTTAGCTTGCCGTCTTTGTCTTGATCATAGCTTGAAAATCGAGACCACAAAGCGGGGTCTACAGCGGTTTCTGAACGTGTTAAAAAACCATCCTGGTTTCTATCAAGTTTTTCAAATTGCTCTGCAACATTGTTGCTTGCAGCAAAGCCTAATGTGCTAAAAATACTAAACGCAAAAAGCGCTATATAGCTTGTTTTTTTCATGAAAAATACTCAGTAGAGGTTATTGGTAAGGTAATTTTTAAATTCGATTAACGAAATTTGGTTATCTTGGTTTTTGTCCCATTTTACAAATGTGTTTAATAGTTGTGGTTGGGGATCAAGTTCGTCATGCGTTAAATAGCCACTTTTGTCGCTATCGAGGTGATCAAAGCGTTGCTTTACATCAAGTGCAGCGGCATCAAAGCTTAATAGCATTAAGATGCTTATAATAAGGGGAAGTATCTTCATGGTGTTCCTTCCAAAAGATGTATTTAAAGTTTGTGGCTAAAATAAAGTGAAAAGGAAAAAGCACTTGCCGTAATTTAACTCCCAACATTAAATCCTTTTACACACTCCCTCAGGGATTATGGCAAATGCTTTTAATTCCAGTTTACCTATAACAAGCTTAAGTAAAGCTTAATCAGTAATTACTCATTAAGGTTTAAAGCTTTCAAATTCTTTTTTTGAGACCTTTTCATCACCGTCTTCATCTAAGTCGGCAAATTGTCTCATTACTTCCTTATCTTCCTTTGCTTCTGCAATTGATATTTGTCCGTCCATGTCTTTATCTAAGTGGGCAAAACGCACATTTGTTGGCGATGCAATTACGGTGGCACTAATTGCTAAAAACATTAATGAAAAAGCGGCTATAAGTTGTTTCATAATCACGTTCCTTATTAAATGAGTTTATTGAATAAATTTTTTGAATTCATCTAGCGACAATTGCCCATCTTGATTAGTATCAATTTGAGAAAAATTCTCGTGTAACACAGCATCTTCACCTGCTTCGGCTTCACTTAATGTGCCGTTACTGTCTTTATCAAGTTCGTTAAAAGTCGCGTGAACGTCCATTGCGTGTGCATTAGCGCCTAAAAAGCCTAAAGCCAGTAATGATGAAATTACTAAAATGCGTTTGTTCATAATTATTTCCTTATTGATTAAAGTTATTACTCCTATTACAAAAATGGTGCCAATAATAATTGTTGTTATTTTTCAATTGGTTATTGTTTTAGCTTTAAGCCAGTGAGAAGTTTTTACTGGGTTTATTGTAATTTTTGTGCGCCTTTTGCAACACTATTTAATGGGGTTAAAAGGGAGTTTATTAAAATCAACGAGTTACGTTGTCTCTATTTGGCGACACATTGTTTTGTAGTGCTGGCTGTTAATCGTATTAAATATAATTGCTGGTTCAGCTAGTGTATAAGGTAAGCACTTAATAATAGAACGCTTAACTTAAAAGGACTAAACGAAATGCCAGCAACCATAGCTAAAAAATACCAAGCAATGCTTAACTGGCGGCCTAATTTAATTGGGCAATTTGCAATGAGTATGCTGCTTTCACTACTCCCGCTTTCTATAGTGGTGATTGTATTTTTAAATGCGCTTAACAAGCAATTAGCGGTTACTCAAAGTATTGTGAGTAACAACTACCAAGTTACCAAATCGTTTAACACTTTAAAGCAAGAACTCAACAGTCTTGAACGCGCCACTAGGCAAAACTGGGTATTAAAAAGTGAATCGCTTGATAAGCTCATTGTCGATAAATGGCAATCATCCCTACAAAGCATTGATGAACTCAAATTTGTAAACACGAATAAAGAGTATATCCACCAATGGCAACGCTTATATACCACCTTACAAACCGCGCATGTAAAACTCGTTGAGCAAAAACAACAACAAGCTGAGCTATTTGTGCCAGTGAGCGATTTAATTGCTGAACTTACTTTATGGTTACGTGATAAAAACGAAGCGCAAATTACCAATAACCAAAATGAGCTTACAAGCCTGCAAGCTTCATTTATAAACTGGCTGGTGGCACTTATTCCACTGACTTTAATTGTTGGGGGAGGCTTTTTATGGCGTATAAGTGGGCGACTAAAAGGGTTAACTACGGTTATTGATAAGCTTGGGCAGGGGCATTGGCAGCAAAAAATATCTGTTAAAGGTTCAGCTGAGCTTGTTGAGCTAGGAGAAAAGCTCCAATGGGTACAAGAACAGCTTCATATGCTTGAGCAGCAAAAAGATACTTTTTTACGCCATGTAACTCATGAGCTAAAAACGCCGCTTGCTTCAATGGTTGAAGGCACTGACTTATTAACTGATGAAATAGTAGGCCCAATTACCGCTGAGCAAAAAGCAGTGCTTGAGCTTATTAGCCAATCTATGGTGCGCCTTCGCACAATGATTGACAGTTTGCTGAGTTATAATGCGATTCGCACCAGTAAAGACAGCTTAAGCGAAGTTGAATTTAGTCTTCTTATTAATAAAATTAATAGCCATTTTGAGCATCGCTTAACTGCGCGTGAGCAAGCTCTGCAGTGGCAAAATACTTTACCTAACAAACCGCTTGCTTTACCTAGTGAGCTTATTGAGATGATTTTAATTCAGCTTATTTCAAATGGCTTAAAATTTTCAGAGGATAAGCAAAGCGTTACTATTAATTTAGCGCTTGAGCAAAACCAGCTTTGTATCGTTGTACTTGATAAAGGGTGCGGTATTAAAGAGCAAGAAAAAACTCAAATTTTCAGCGCATTTTATCAAGGTAAACACAGTAAAAATGTTACGCTGCAAGGCAGTGGACTGGGTTTAACTATTGTAAAAGAGTCTGTTGAACAGCTAAGAGGTACACTTAGTGTTGAGCATAACGAGCCACATGGTTGCCGGTTTTCAATTAAAATTCCCATAACAAAAAATCTAGGAGTTAATTAACATGCGCTTGCGTTTAATCGCTATTTTATGTGTGCTCAGTAGCAGCATGGTTATATCAGGTTGTGAAATTAATAATGGGCAAGAAGAGCGTGTGTCAATTACACCTGCACCTGTGGTCGATACAAAAAAAACGACCGACAAAAACAGTAATCCTAGTCCAAAACCTAGACCAAAAATTGAACCAAGCTATCCTCCTGCAGAGCAAGTTATTGCATGGCACGCTAATCAGTGTGGTGGATTTAAATTGATACCTAGCAAAGATGTTTTTACAGGCGAAAACGAGCTTAAACGCTTTTTTAAGTTCATGTGCTTAAACATAAATGGTGATCCAAATACGGTAATGACTAAGTTGCTAAAGCTCGATCTTGCTTTCTTTTGGCCTGATGACATAAAGCAATATTTATGGCTTCAAAAGCAGCAAGTAACTATGCAAATAAATGCTAAAAAAGAGCAGCAAGCACTTAATAATAAAATGCAAGAAACCCTCTCATCGTTAGCAACGATTGAGCAGCAACTTTTACTACGAGAAGAAACGAAGGAGCAGTAACGATGGCCGCAACTAAAGTACAAGGTGCAAAAGTATTACTCGTAGACGACGACGCTAGCTTATTAAAACTGCTCGCTATTCGTATTGAATCAAAAGGATACGAAGTAACAACCTGCGAAAGCGGCTTAACCGCACTGCAAATACTTAAAAGCCAAGTGTTTGACGCCGTAATAACCGACTTACGTATGGATGAAATGGATGGTATGGCACTGCATCGTCAGCTGCAAAGCCGTTACCCTGCATTACCTGTCATTATGATGACAGCGCACGGCTCAATTCCTGATGCAGTAGAGGCAACTAAGCAGGGCATTTTTGCATTTATAACTAAACCAGTGGATAAAGATGAGCTATTTGACAGCCTTGCTAAAGCGATAGAAATTCATGGTGTTAACGCCGATGAAGCTGCACCTAAAAGTAATATAGTTACGCGCAGTGGTGCAATGCTGCACTTGTTAGAGCAAGTAAAACTACTTGGGCCAACGCAAGTTAATGTACTTATTTCGGGGGCTAGTGGTACTGGTAAAGAATTACTCGCACAGGCGATTCATCAGCATAGCCATGTAAGCGGTGGCCCTTTTGTTGCAATTAACTGCGGTGCTGTACCAGGGGAGCTTTTAGAGTCCGAATTATTTGGTCATAAAAAAGGCTCGTTTACGGGTGCAATTAAAGATCACCAAGGTTTGTTTCAACAAGCACAGGGTGGCACGTTATTTTTAGACGAAATAGGCGATATGCCGCTTAACTTACAGGTTAAGTTACTGCGCGTATTACAAGAAAAAACAATTCGCCCAGTAGGTTTTCAAGAAGAGGTAGCAATTGATGTACGCATAGTGTCGGCAACACATAAAAATCTTCCTGAAGCTATTTTAAACCAGCAATTTAGAGAAGATTTATACTATCGCTTAAACGTAGTTAATTTAAAATTACCGCCACTGTGTGAGCGCCGCGAAGATATAAGCTTATTAGCACAGCACTTTAGTGCAAGCATTGCTAAGCGCATGAACCAAACTGAAAAACACTTTGCAAGCGATGCTATGCATGCGCTTGTACGTTACGACTGGCCAGGTAATATCCGCCAATTACAAAACGTAGTAGAGCAGGTTGTAGCATTAACGCCAAGCGATGTTATTTCAGAGCATTTAGTGTTAGCTGCGCTAAATAGTAACGAAACAAACGTAGAACCATTATCACTAAACGACGCTAAAAAAGAGTTTGAGCGCGACTATGTAATTAACACTTTAAAAATGGCAGGTGGTAACGTAGCTGAAGGCGCTAAGCTTGCCAAGCGCAATCGCTCAGATTTTTATAAGTTGATTAAAAAGCATAATATTGATGTTGATAATTTAGGTTAAGGAAAAGCATGCAGTTATTTATGGTGTATTTAGGTGGCCGGATTCAAGGTTGCCATATTGAAATGCATGATATTCGTTTTGTAGTAGGGGAGAATATAGAGCAAACCTACTCAAAGTTAAAAAGCCAGTGGGTAGGAGACAGAAGTAGTGTTCACATGGATAGCTACATGGCAATTAATCATATTGATGGCTTTAAAGTAGAAGTTGTTGATAGCTATGTGGAGCAAAATAAACAACTCTATTTTGTAAATTTAGGCGCTTACAGAAGTGATTCCATGGCTGAGCAACATGACTTTGCACTGTATGTTGCAAGCAGTAGCCATGAAGCTAAAGAGCGCGCTAAAAACGATTTGCTCGCAGGGCTTAGTCATATTCATAAAGATGATTTACATGATGTGGACGATTGCTTTGCCATTGATTTACTCGACAGCCAGCTAAACATTAAGCTCACGCCCAGCGGTATATCGCAGCCGATAAAGCCAGACTGGTTTGGCTATCACATACTTTAAATTATAATAAGTAGCTAAAACAGAGTAGGATTAAGAGTCCTGCTCGTTTTGCTCATCTTTTTCGCTTTTAGCCGCCATTTTAAACGCCACAATAACCAACCCAAACATAGCAAACGGCAGTGCTGCCAACATGTATTCAACCACATTACTGTCTTGAAAATTTGCTTGTAGTAAAAAGTGACCCGCCACACACATTAAAATAACCACTAATAAAATGGGTAGTAACATGAGTTCTTTTTTTGATGAATGGTTTTTCATTAATTGTGAGGCTATAGCTAAAAATAATGCGCCATTGTAATGAGCTTACTTAAGCTTGGCAAATACCGCAGAATTTTTTAATTAATGATATGATTAGCGTCAAATAATTGGGCAAGTGTTATTGGGAATAAAGTGAAAAGTAACTTAAAACAAGTTTACCTCGTTGGCGGTGCAGTGCGCGACAAACTGCTAAATATAAAATCAAAAGATAACGACTATGTAGTGATTGGGGAAACACCAAAAACGATGGAATCGCTTGGTTTTGTGCCAATAGGTAGTGACTTTCCGGTTTACTTACACCCAAAAACAAAAGAAGAATATGCACTAGGGCGCACAGAGCGTAAAAGTGGCAAAGGCTATACAGGCTTTGTGGTTGATGCCAGCCCAACCGTTACGCTAGAAGAAGATTTAGCAAGGCGTGATTTGACCATAAATTCAATGGCGCTTGATGAACACGGTAATATTATTGACCCGTTTAATGGCCAAACTGACTTACAAAATAAAACACTGCGCCACACCACTGAGGCATTTGTAGAAGACCCTGTTCGAGTACTGCGTATTGCCCGTTTTTTAGCGCGCTATGGCAGTGATTGGCGTATTCACCCAAGTACCTATGCATTAATGCGCGAGCTTAAAAATAAAGGTGAGCTAAATCATTTAGTATCTGAGCGCGTGTGGCTTGAAACTGAAAAAGCACTGGGTGAAAAGCACCCTGAGCTTTATTTTGAAGCACTGCAAGGTTTAGGTATTTTTCCAGAACTTGAGCGCATGGTTAATGTACCGCAACCGGCAAACCATCATCCTGAAGGGGATGTATTTGTTCATACTATGTTGGTACTTAGGCGTGCAGCTGATTTAAATTTTAACTTAGAAGCACGTTTTGCTGCACTTACCCATGATTTTGGTAAAGCGCTTAGTTTTAAAAAGCATGGAAACCTACGTGGGCACGAACGCGAAGGTGTTGCAGTTATTGAGGCGTTTTGTGAGCGCTTAAAAGTGCCTAACCGTTTTCGTGATGTTGGCGTACTCACCAGTGATAATCACACCCTTTGCCATACAATTGATCAGTTAAGGCCGCAAACCATTCACAAGCTAATAGTGACTAACTTAAATGCGTTGGTACACCCAGAACGTTTTATAGCGTTTACCCAAGCATGCCAATGTGATGCACAAGGGCGTGGTGAAACACTGGTCGATAAGCCATACCCGCAAGCAGCTAAGCTGCGAGCAATTCATACTGAACTGCAAAAAATGGATAAGAAACAAGTAGTGCAAGATGCACTTAAAAATGGCAAAAAAGGCCCTGAAATAGGCGAAGAAGTAAAACTTGCAGAAATAAACTGCATTAAAGCATTTTTAGAACATGAGAAGTCCCAAGCGTAATAAAATTAGACTAAGTAGTGCGATACACCTTGGTTTTTAGTCGCGTCGTGCTTTCTTAGCTCTTTGTAATTGGTGTTTTTTGGTTTTACCTCTTCGGACTTGGGCTTTTTAGAGGGCCTGTATAAGTCAAAAATAAAGTCTAGTTCTTCACGCTCTAGTGATGGTTTCATGAGTATTCCTTCAATTTAATACTTTAATATGATGTAGGGTATGGTCATTCGACTGAATAAAAAGTGAATAGTTACATTTGAAGTTGTACTAAATTGTAACCGGCAGCTTTTAAGGGATGAGAGGGGTTGTTTGTTAATTTATATAGAGTTAAGATAAATTAAAGTAACTCTTTTTAACTAAAAATATACAGCTTAATTTATTACGTACTTACTATTTGCATATAATGCTGTGGCTATAAATATAACGGTACAGATATAACGGTATAAATACAGCCCTAACTATTAGCTAACGGCAGTGTTACGGTAAATACTACACCATCACCTTGTTCGTTGTTTTGCGCGGTTACACTGCCTTTATGGTAGTCGCACACCAGCCTTACAATATAAAGCCCTAATCCCAGATGTGGCTGTTGCTGCATTTGCTGGCTACGTACCGACACCATTGAATCAAAAATATGCTCAGTTAACCCTTCGGGTAACGCGGGACCAGTATTACTCACTGTTAATGTTGCTTTATTTTCGCTCTGCTTAAGGCTTACATTAATAGCCGTATTGGCTTTGCTGAACTCCAGCGCGTTACTAATAAGTTTATCAAGCAGCTGAGCTATAAACTCCGGTGCACCTTGCATAGGTAATTTTCTTTGGCATACATCAAGCGTAAATAACTGGTTTGGGTAAGTAAGCTGATAGCCTTGCATACAGCCATTTATTACTTTTTGTAAATCAAAAGGCTCAGACTCGTTGCTTTGAATACTCTGCTCAAGGCGAGTTGCTTCACTCATGGTGGTTATTATTTTACCTAAGCGTTCAACGCCTTCACTGGCGCGGTTGAGGTATTTTTGACTCAGCTCGTTTTGTGGCAAGCTTTGTAAGTTCTCGAGTGACGAGCGCACTACGGCAACCGGCGTGCGCAGCTCATGTGATAACCGCGACGACATGTTTTCTAAGTAATCGGTATAGCCACCAAGTCGGCTCACAATGTTTGAAAAACTACGAGACAGGTCGCCAATTTCATCGTTAGCATCGCTGTAATTAATACTCCCTGTAACACGTCCTTGTGCATCAATTGCTTGTTCAGCTGTATCGCGCAGTCGCCTAATTCGGTTCGATATACGTGAGGCAAAAAAGAACAAGGTGACAGTACCAATTAGCATCACAGCTAAAATAACGTTAAAGAGTTTTTCGAGCGATTTGTTACGCAGCGTACGTACGCCGTTTGTGGTTTCCTCTGCTATTACCGCGCCAATTACTTGGTCTTGAATCCAAATAGGGTAAGCGGCCGATAAAATAACGGCTTTACTGTCGGGTGTTAATCGCCAAGACGATGCAGGTTGTCCTTTTAATGCTTTCGCTAAATGTGTGCCCTGCATAGAAGCTACATCGTGCAGGGTATCTAAAAACTCATTTTCGGGGCGCGTTAATATTTTATAGTAAATTGGGTGTAAGTAATTTTGCTCAAAGCGCTGCCACCAAGTTTCAGGTGCTTTGTTAGCAAGTCCATCAGCCCATACGCCATCTGCATTTTGAATAGTACCCGATTGCGCAAGTACACGATGATGGTTATCAACCACCCAAATGCGGCTACCACTGTGGCCCATACCTTTTAAAATACGGCTAATTTCTGGGGAAGGGACTAATACCGAGCCTAAATCGTTTGGGTTATTTAAGTTTGAGGTCGACATTATTTTAGGCTCTAGCAATGCCTCTTTACTATCAATGTCAACAATAGCAAAGCCAAGTTTGTTGCCCAGCATGCTAATAGGAAAGCGCAGCTCTACGTTATAACCTGATTCGGTACTTTCAAAATAGCCCTGAATTTTTGTAAAAGGGGCTTTGGTATTTGCATCAAACGCATTAACCCAGCCATCTTGGCGTGGCGCAATTATATAGGTATTAAATTGGCCGTCAGGTGTTTTTAAGCCAATTTGTAAATAATCGTTATTGGTAATGCTTAAACTATTTTTAGCGCGATAAATAAGGGTATTGTCGGTGACTTTAAATGCGGCGTATAAGTAGTTATCAAACTTGCCAACCATATGATCAAACGATAAGTCACTGGCTTGATGTTTGTTATCTGTTTTTTGTAAGTAGCGCTTGTCGTAATGCCAAAATAGCGGTTGATAGCTGTCCCAATCGTTAAGTTTACCGTCGAGCTGAATAGGGTTTTTAAGATTATAAGCGTATAAATCGCGGCCTTTTACTACTTGGTCTAAAAAGTTGGTTTGCTCGTCAAATAATGCAGGGCGCTCATGTAATGCAGTAGCAAGTGCACGAGTGGTGCCTACGAGGGTTTTTTCTTGGCCTTGGCGTAAAAACTTTTCCATTTCCCATACGTACTCGTAGCCAAGCCACGGTAGCAAAAACAAAAAACATGAAAGTAATATAAATTTACTGCGCAGACCAAATCGTAGCATTAGTGTTGTTCCCAACGGTAGCCCATACCATACACGGTATCTATGCAATCAAAGGTGCTATCGATTGCTATAAATTTTTTACGAATACGTTTTACGTGCGAAGTAATAGTGCTGTCGTCTACATAAATTTTTGCATCGCTCATTAAATCGTTACGGCTTTTAACATGGCCTGGTCGCTGGGCAAGTGAATGCAGCATCCAAAATTCGGTTACGGTTAAATCAACTAATTGTTGCTGCCAAAATACCTGCATACGTTGCGTGTCGAGCGTTAACTGCCCGCGTGTTATGAGTGCATTTGCATCAGCGGGTTGTTCAAGTGCTTCCATGCGGCGAAATAGCGCACCAATACGTGCAGCCAAGTGGGCCAAGCTTATGTCTTTTGTTAGGTAGTCGTCGGCGCCCATGCGTAGGCCGCATACGGTATCTATTTCGCTATCGCGGGCGGTTAAAAAAATAATAGGCAGTGTTTTAGAAAGCGATCGCAATGTTTGGCACAGTAAAAAACCACCATCTATTTCATGGCCTAGGCCAATATCAACAATGGCTAAATCGGGCAGGGCATTTTTAAATTCAGCTTCAGCGCTAGCGCGATCGGCAAAGCCACTTACTTGGTAGCCCTGTGCACTCAACATTTCTATGTAGTTTTCGCGGATTGCGGGTTCATCTTCAACAATGGCTATTTTTTTCATCTTAATCATTATCCTATCGGCTCTGTTGTGCACTATATCGAAGTTTTTAAGCTAAGTACGCTTAAAAAGGCAATTGCCATTTTTTTGCCACAATTGCTCAGCAGTTTGCCATTTTTGATCCCCTTTGTTGCCACTTGAGCTTGTTTTAATAGGTCCATCAAAACAAAACATCACAAATTAAAAAGTAAGTTTAAGGATCAAATCATGAAGAAGACATTAATTGCGTTAACACTCGTTGCTATTTTTTGTACTCCAGCAATTGCCTCAACATCTAACACGCCATCAAAAGAAGCCCATAAAGAAACGGCTATTGGTTTAGGTGCAGGCGCTATTATTGGCGGCGTAGTAGGCGGGCCAATAGGTGCGTTTATTGGGGCATTTGCCGGTGGTTTAATAGGTGATTCAAAAGTAGCAGATAACAAAATTGCAGAGCAGGAGCGTGCAATTAAGGTTATGAAAGAAAAAACCAGCGATTACCAACACGTGCTTAACCACAATAATATGTTAGAGCAACAGCTAGAAGTGCTTGCCAATCAAAATGAGCAGTTAACTCAAGTTCAAATTAATAACTTATTGGCGATGACGGTGCAATTTAAAACAGGTTCAAGTGTTATTGCCCCGCATTTTGCGCTGCAGTTAGACCAACTCGTTAACTTGTTAAACAACCAACCACAACTCGCCCTTGATTTAAGTGGCTTTGCCGATCAGCGCGGCGATGAGCAAGCTAACCTTTTACTTTCTAAAGCGCGTGTAAATGCCGTGCAAAGCTATTTAATAAAACACGGCGTGAGCCATAAACGCTTAAGCACGCAGGCATTTGGCGAGCAGCAAACATTGGCTAATAGCAACACGGTGGAAGATAACTTTTTTGATAGACGCGTAACGCTTACCACTCGCTCAATGAACTCTGTAAATGGCCAAACGGCGAGTAACTAAAACTAACTGAATCTAAGTAAAACAAAGCGTTCGATGGAGTGATTTTATGTTGAGTAAACCAACCAAAATGCTTACTAAAGTAAGCATTTTTATATTCATAGCGATTGTGCTGTTAGCGAGCTTTAAAAGCCAAGCGCAATCACCCAAGTTAGAACTTTTTGATAGCAATGGTGTGCCAGCAGGACCAGCAATAATATTAAAAAGCGACGCCAATATGACCTTAACTGGCCTGATTAATCATGTTGTAGTCACGCAAACCTATCAAAACGAAAACCCGTTTGCGGTTAATGCGCGCTACGTTTTTCCATTGCCTGATGAAAGCGCCGTACATGCCATGACTATGCGTATAGGTGAGCGAGTCATTAAAGGCCAAATTGATAAAAAGGTAGAGGCCGAAAAAAAATACGAGGAGGCTAAAAAAGCAGGTAAGCAAGCGGCCCTTGTACGCCAGCAACGCGCCAATATGTTTATTACGAATGTGGCAAATATTGGCCCTGGTGAGCAAGTAATTATTGAGCTTGAGTATCAAGAAATAATTGATTACAGCAGCGGCACATTTGCTATTAGATTTCCTACTACCATTACACCGCGTTATCACGCGATTAGTGGTGAGGTTGAGGTGAGTACTCAGAACCAAACGCACGTTAACTCACTCCCAACGGGATGGTTAAGCCCTGTTTACAGTATTAAAAGCAGTAATCAAAATGATAACGTACCAAGCAGCCAATTTAGCTTAAACATAGATATAGACGTAGGCTTAGAGCTGGTGGATATCAATTCTAAATTTCACAATGTTGATGTGCAAAACACCGCGTTTGGACAATATAAAATAGCGTTAAATGAGACAAATGCAGTTAATCGCGACTTTGTACTTGAGTTTAAACCGCTGCAAAAAGAGCAAGCTCAAGCTGCATTTTTTACTCAGCAGTTTGAAAATGGTGACCGATACGGGCTTGCTATGCTAATGCCACCAGGGGATCACTTTACACAAACTCAACGCTTACCTCGTGAAATGGTATTTGTAGTTGATACGTCAGGCTCTATGCACGGGCAATCTATGGAGCAAGCTAAAAAAGCCTTGTTTTATGCGCTGTCATTACTCGATAGCGACGACAGCTTTAACATTATTGGTTTTGACAACATAGTAACTCCAATGAGCGATAAGCCACTTATAGCCAGCGACTTTAATTTACGCCGTGCAGAGCGATTTATTTATAGCCTAGAAGCCGACGGCGGCACTGAAATACAAGGTGCGCTTAATGCCGTACTTGATGGTAGCGAGTTTGATGGTTTTGTACGCCAAGTTGTATTTTTAACTGATGGCAGCGTAAGCAACGAGGACGCATTGTTTAAAAATATTCAAAGTAAGTTAGGTGATAGCCGCTTATTTACAGTGGGTATTGGCAGCGCACCGAATAGCTTTTTTATGCGCCGAGCGGCAGATATAGGCAAAGGCTCATTTACGTTTATAGGCAGCACAAGCGAGGTGCAACCTAAAATGCAGCAGTTGTTTGATAAGCTTGCACATCCGGCTATTACTAGCTTGGCGCTAAGCGATGAAAGCGGTAATAGCTTAGATTTTTGGCCATCACCACTTCCTGATTTATATTTTGGCGAGCCTATCATGGTCGCTATAAAACTTAATAATGCTAAAAATGTGGTACTTGCTGGGCAAACAGCACAAGGGCCTTTAAGTATTAAATTAAGTACACAAAATAGCTCAAGCGCTCAAGGTATAGCAAAACTGTGGGCGCGCCAAAAAATCAAGTCATTACTTTTATACAACGAGCAAAGTGTAGTTAAAGATGAAGTACAGGAGCTTGCGCTTACTCATCAATTACTTAGCCCGTTTACTGCTTTTATAGCGATTGAACAAACTCAAATAAAAGAAGTGGCAGAGCAAACGGCGCAAGCTACTAATGCAGTACCGCAAGGTATGGCAATGCGCTTACCGCAAACTGATGGGCAAAGCAGGTTACATATATTGCTAGGTTGTATTTTATTATTGGGATTTGGCGCCCTTAAAATAAACCGATCATTTAAATTAAGCAGGGCACGTAAATGAAAAAGTGGCTAAGCGCGGGTTTACTAATAGCTGGGCTTGGATTATTTGGTCACGGCGCTTATATGCAGGCAAAAGCGTGGCTTGCTCAAGTATTAATTGAGCAAGCATGGCAAGAGGCGCTTAAATCACCCGGCATTAAAGTAAAACCGTGGTATTACGCCGACAGCTACGTGACTGCAAAGCTTGATTGGCCAAGCCATAATAAAACATTAAGTGTATTGGCAGGAGCAAGCGGGCGTAACTTAGCGTTTGCGCCTAGCCAATTTTTACCCGCAGGGGAGCTGGGCGGAAAAGAGTTTGGAAACGAAAAAGGCGCGCTAATAGCAGGGCATAACGACACCCACTTTGCATTTTTACAACACGCCAAAGTGGGAGAGGCGTTTACTTTGCAACTGCAAAGTGGGGTGATTCAAAATTATAAGGTAACGGGGATTGAGGTTATTCATCAATCCCAAAACTCATTTTTACAAACACCTGGGCTGTATTTGCTTACCTGTTACCCTTTTGATTCACTTGCCTCGGGTACTGATTTAAGGTTGCTTGTATCTGCGCAAATGTCTTCGCCTGATTCGCTAAGCGGTATATCAACCACGAGTTCTTGATGGCGCTGGCTTACCATTACGCCAATAAATACCACAAATATGCTCAGCCATTGCCAAACGTTGAGCACTTCGCCCAAAATAATAGCTGACAAAATAAGTGTAAAAATAGGAATTAAATTAGAGTACGCAGCAGCGGTTAATACTGATACTTTGCTAATTGCATAGTTGTACATGCCGTAGCCGCCAAGGGTTACACACGAACCTAAATACAAAATGCTCATGAGCGCAGTTAAGTCGTGCTGGTTTTCGCTTGGTAGGTCGATAAAAAATAAAAATGGCGCAAAAAACAAGCTGCCGCTAATACCTTGCAAAGCAATTAAAGTTAGGGGCGAGTAGCGATTAGCTAAATGTTTAATACTTACGGTATAAAATGCAGCGCACACCATCGCCATAAGCTCTAAAAAGTTACCTAGTAACGGATTAGGTGCTTGGTCGGTACTTGGTGAAAGAAGCGTAAGTAAAATACTGCCGCCTATACACAGCGTAAAACCGACAACAATGGCTTTGCTTATATGCTCTTTAAGTAATACAAAGGCAAGCAACGCAATAATAATAGGCAAGCAAGAGACAATAACACCAGCCTGCGAGGCTGATGTGTATTCCATTGCATGGCCTTCAAATAAAAAGTATAAGCAAGGCTCAGCAAGCGACATACCCACTAAATACTTCCAGTCACCTTTTAAGTACTCAAACCGAATAACGTAGCGCCATAAACAAAGCGACAAAACTAACGTGGTGAGCATGCGTAAAAATATCACCAATGCAGGGTCGTAAATAGCAATGGCGTATTTGAGCGCAATAAAAGAGCTGCCCCATAAAAAGGTGGCAATAATTAAACATAAACTGGCAGGCATAGAGAGTAATTTACTTAATTTAATAAAATCAGATCCTAGCATGAAAATTTTTAACTTGTTCAAAAATACCGAGCTGGTATAAATTAATTCATCTTTAATTAATCAATAGTAAAAAGCACATGCAAAGGGAACAGGTAATAGTTGTAAAGCTTGGTACAAGCGTACTAACTGGCGGCACCGATAAGCTAGACAAAGCACATATGGTTGAATTAGTACGCCAATGCTGCGAGCTTAAAAAGCAGGGGCATCAGGTTATTTTAGTGTCGAGCGGCGCGGTAGCTGCTGGGCGCGAACAACTATTAAAACCCTGTGGCAGAAGCTTAATTGATAAACAAATGCTTGCTGCAATTGGACAAGGTCAACTTATTCATATTTGGCAGAGCTTGTTTGCTTTATATGGGGTAAATGTAGGGCAAATGCTGCTTACCCGCGCTGATGTAGACGACAGAGAGCGCTACCTTAATGCCCGCGATACACTCAATGCGTTATTAAATTACGACGTTGTGCCCATCATTAACGAAAATGACGCAGTCGCTACCAGTGAAATAAAAGTAGGCGACAACGATAATTTATCGGCACTTGTTGCTATTTTGGCTAATGCTAATAAATTATTGCTACTTACCGATCAAGAAGGGTTATTTACCAGCGATCCTCGTACCAATGCCGATGCTACCCTCATTGGCGAAGTAACACATATAAACGATGAGCTGCGCCAACTTGCTGGTGGCAGTGGTACAAACTTAGGTACTGGCGGCATGGCAACCAAATTACAAGCAGCCGACATCGCAAGGCGCGCAGGTGTTGAAGTTATTATTGCTAAAGGCGCAGGTAAAAACGTTATTTTAAAATGTATGAGTGACGAGTTACCTGGTACACGCTTTTTAAAACTCACCGCCCCAAAAGATGGCCGTAAAAAATGGCTACTAGCTGGGCCTAAAAGTACCGGCCAAATTGTTATAGATACAGGTGCTATTAGTGCCCTTCAAAATAAAGGTGCAAGCTTACTTGCTAAAGGCGTTACTAATGCATTTGGACGTTTTGAAAGAGGCGATTTAATTGATTTAATAGATACTAAAAATCAAGTGATTGCACGTGGCTTAACGCGTTTTAGCAGTACCGAGGTAAATAAAATCAAAGGCGCACATTCAAATCAAATAGGTGAGTTACTTGAATACGATAGTGGTGCAGAAGTATTGCATCGCGACGACTTAGTATTACTTTAATACCTGTTCTAAAGGATTAGTTAATAAGTATTACCTCATAACTTAGTAAATTCATGAGTATTGTCTAGACTAATAAAAGTTTAATTAGTTTAGGCAGTGTAATGAAGGCAAATAAGTGTGGGCACGAATGGATTATTAAGCTTACCCAGCAAGAGGAAGAAAGTGATTTAGATAGCGCATTAATACAAATAATTAGCGACTTGCTCGAAGTTGATAATTTTGCCATTTATGTCAATAAAAATTTTTCAGCCCCCATACCCCCAACTCTTATTAATTCAAACAGTAATTTAGAGCAATTAAGCCCAGATGAAGCATCATTGTTATTACAAAAGGTCACTCAAAATAAAATTAGGGTGAGCTATGCCTTTAGTAGCACAACAAGTTACGTGCCTATTTATCATTTTGGAAAAGTAGTCGGCACTTTATTAATAGAAACCGAGCAAGAATTACCAGAACGAACAACTATGTTAGCTGTACATATTTTAAATATTTATGCTAATCAGCTTGGGCTATTATATAAGTCGCGGTTAGATCCACTTACAGAGCTTTTAAATAGGCAAACATTTGATAAAAAAGTAATTGAGATTGTATCGGGTAACGGTTTTTTGTTACCAAGAAATGATAACAATAAAAAGCGACGTTGGTATTTAGCTATTGCCGATATCGACAACTTTAAAAATATTAATGATAACTACGGGCATGTAATTGGCGATGAGGTTATTTTACTTGTTGCACGGCTACTAAAAAATAATTTTAGAATTGAAGACTATGTATTTAGGTATGGTGGTGAAGAATTTGCAATGTTATTTCAAGCAAAAACAGAGACTGATGCACATGTTGCACTTAACCGGTTACGCCTTAATGTTGCCCAATACCCTTTTCCACAAATTGGCCAATTAACCATTAGCATTGGTTTTTTAGAGTTAGTGAGTATTGATACTGTATCGAGTATTGTAAATCAGGCTGATTTAGCGCTTTACTACTCTAAAAATACTGGCCGTAATAGAGTTACCTCCTACAGTGAATTAGAAGTTAATAACGAACCAAAGATAGATAATAGTATTGAGCTTTTTTGATTGTAAATTTGTGCTAAAATCTGGCTCCTTAAATTGTTGTAAGCAGAGCACAGAACATGAAATTAGTTCGTTGGTTTTTAGGTTGTATAATCTTATTCTTTAATTTTGTATTTACTCCTCGCAGTAAAAAGCGTGCAAGCGACGAGCAAGCACAGCTTGATCAGCAAACCTCACAATTTAAACTGTACCAATTTAAAGCATGCCCGTTTTGTGTAAAAGTACGCCGCGCTATTAAGCGCGAAGGCTTAAACATAGAAACGCGTGATGCAAAAAATAATGAGCAATATCGTCAAGAGCTTCTTGAGCAAGGCGGCAAAGTTAAAGTGCCTTGCCTGCGTATAGAGAAAAATGGCCAAGTACAATGGCTGTATGAATCAAACGATATTATTGCTTACTTAAACAAAGTAGCTGCATAAACCACTTTTATTATCTCACTTATTTAAAGAGAATTTACCATGACAATTCGCACCCGTGTTGCCCCGTCGCCAACTGGTGACCCGCATCTTGGCACCGCTTATATCGCCTTATTTAACTACTGTTTTGCTAAACAACAAGGCGGTGAATTTGTACTTCGTATAGAAGATACAGACCAAGTACGTAGCACGCCAGAGTCTGAACTTGCGATTATGGATAGCTTACGCTGGTTAGGGCTTGAGTGGGATCATGGTCCTGATGTGGGTGGCGAATTTGGTCCTTACCGTCAATCTGAGCGTAGCGATTTATATAAAAAATACGCGCATCAGTTAGTTGACGATGGGAAAGCGTTTTACTGCTTTGCAACAAGCGAAGAGCTTGATCAAATGCGTGAAGAGCAAATGGCAGAAGGCTTGCGCCCTAAATACGACGGTCGTGGTTTAAACCATACAGATGAAGAAATTAAAGCAAACTTAGCGGCAGGCAAACCTTACGTTATACGTATGAAAATCCCAAGCGAAGGCACATTTAAGTTTAACGACTACCTACGAGATGAAATTGAGATCCCGTGGGAAAACGTAGACATGCAAGTGCTTTTAAAAGCGGATGGTTTCCCAACGTACTTTTTAGCGAACGTAGTTGATGACCACCATATGCAAATTAGTCATATTTTCCGTGGCGAAGAGTGGATTAACTCAGCACCTAAGTTATTAAAACTTTATGAAGATTTTGGTTGGGAAGCGCCGGTACTTGGTCATTTACCATTACTACGTAACCCAGATAAATCAAAGCTGTCTAAGCGTAAAAATCCAACGTCTATTAACTACTATAAAGAAATGGGTTACCTACCAGAAGCCGTGCTTAACTACTTAGGTCGTATGGGTTGGTCAATGCCAGATGAGCGTGAAAAGTTCACACTTAATGAAATGATTGAAAACTTTGACATGAAGCGCGTATCGCTTGGTGGCCCAGTATTCGACGTGGATAAATTAAGCTGGTTAAACGGCATGTGGATCCGCGAAAACCTAACCGACGAGCAGTTAATTCAGCGCTTTGTTGATTGGAAGTTTAACGGTGAGATGTTAGCTAAAGTATTACCTGAGGCTAAAACGCGTATTAATACCCTTTCGGATATGGTTGAGCTTGCTGGACATTTTGTAGGTGGTATTCCAACTTACGATCCTGCGCTATTAACAGCTGGTAAAGCAGACGAAAACGTAATACGCCAAGCACTACAATTTTTTGTATGGCAGCTAGAAGGATTGCGTAGCTTTGATAAGCCCGCTATTTTTGCAATTGCAAAAGAAGTGGCTACATTCCACGAGCTTAAAATCAAAGACTTTTTAGAGCCAATTTTTGTCGCAATTACAGGCAAAACATCAAGTACGTCGGTGCTTGATGCAATGGAAATATTAGGCTCTGACTTATCACGTGCTCGTTTACGTGTAGCGCTTGCTCATTTAGGTATTTCTAAAAAGCAGGCTAAAAATATAGAGCGTGCGTACCGCGAATACCCAAGTGCATAATTACTAAAATGCACTTATAAAAGCCGAGCTTAGTAAAATAAGTTCGGCTTTTTTTGTTTCAGGCTGTTTAGCTATATGACATCGTATTTTGATATTGTTTAACTAAAGTATTAGGGTCTGTTGATCTTTTCGGATTAAAATTTGTTCAAACTAGGGGCTATTTAATCGCGGCGCGAGGTTTGTAACCTACTGAGCTAAGTAAAAACCGAGCAACAAAGAGTAAATAGCCCCTAGAAAGAACCCTTTGGGCAGCGCCTGTTTGGCATTAATGCTACGTTATCGCCCATTTATGGGGAGTAACCACACTACATAGGCTTTGCCTTGCCTAAATACCAAACAGACTGCTGCAAATTTAACCTTGAAAGATCAACAGACCCTAGTACTTAGCCCAATGATACAATAGGGAATATAAACTCATAGGAGGCAGTATGATTGCACCTGTAAAAAACAAAGCCATTTTTAGCAGTAACACATTTTCGATAAACCTTGTTACTTACCCAACCAATCATAGCGTAATGAACCATATTGACCCTGTGCAGCAAGGGCGCTATTACAAGCTTAATTTTGTATTAGAGAAACCTAAAGCGGGTGGGGTATTTAAATGCTCTAAATGCATTATAAATTTATTTAATCGCGTGTATTTGTTCAGACCCGATAAGTACGAACACAGCGTATCTAAAATCGAGTCTGGAAAGCGTGTGCTACTGAGCTTTGCGCTTAATATATAATTTGCACTTTTACTTATTAATAGTCGTAGGCCTGTCCGGTGCATAAAACAGATAGGTCGCAATACGATACAGACGTTTCACTACAAGAATTAATAGTAAAAGCATTTCCGCCTCTGCGCATAGCATCAGCTTTAAGTAAATCAATTGCGTTTGATTTAGAGCGGTTATAGCTTACATTATTGTTACCCATACCGTCGCCATCACAGCTTTCACCTTCTATTCGGCCTAGGAGGGTAGCGCCACTTTCGTGTGCTTCTTGGTCGCTATAAAACTGCTGTAAATCTCTTTTATTAACGTAGGTGCCAATTTCTTGAGATAAAACACCGTTGTCTATATCTGTATGATAAGTCATTCCTGAACAACCCGTTATTGTGGCCAGCACTGTTATTGCCATTATAAAACGTAGCATATTTATTAGTCCCTTAATTTATTATTTAAATTAAGTAATAAATTACTAACAAAATCAAATGCGGGCAATGTTTGCCAACGGGTAAATTGTTAGCATTTGTAAATGTATTTAGATTTTACTGAGCATAGGGTAAGTAAACAAAAAGAAGTGGCAAACATTAACTAACCAATGGCACATAATGGCCCACTCTAAGCGCTGCGTTTTATAAAAAATATAGCCATATCCTAAGCCTGCAATAAATGAAACCAATACATAGTTAAATCCTCCTGCAAAATGTGCCAAAGCAAACACTGCTGCTGTCATTATTGGAGCAAGTAGCGCTGGGCGAGTAGATGTGATTATTTGGCTAAGTTTGGTTTGTAATAAACCTCTAAACAAAGCTTCCTCAGCTACACAGGTAAATAAAAGATTAATAGCAATAAAGGCTAACCAAAAGTTGGGCACTTTTGGGTTAAAGCTTACAAGTCCAAGTGTTAAAGCCGCAGTGAGCGAAGCTAAAACAGTAGCAATAATTATAAAAATAGGTTGTTTAACGTTTAATGGGCCTGCTTTATTAGAGTCTGCTTTTAAAGCTTTTTTATTCGAATAAAAGTAAGCACAAAGGAATAACCCAGCCATAGCTTTATCAAAATTAGCATAAAGGGTAAAAGCAATCGCATCGCTTGTAATACGCTCATCTATAACAATAGGGAGGTTATTAAAACCAGGCACCCAATGAAGTGCTAATGCCAGTGAGGAAATTATAAAAACAGTACTTAAAATAGCGCGTATTATTGCCCACCTTGCATTTAGCACACAGTAGTATAAAACAACGTAAAGCCCAGTGCTGAGCAGAGCATACAAATTTATATAACCTTGAAAATACCCACTTACTACACTTAAAGCCATTAAGTAGTGCCAAAGGGGTTGCCGCATTATTGATATTTTGCAGTACGGAAAAACACATATAATTGATAGTGCTAATAAATAAAAGGTCATTGTTTTTTATTACTCTGTTTTATTTAACCATTAATCTAACAGATTCGACCTCTCAATATTTTTTTTCTGGTAATATAGATAGGTTATAAGCAGTTTAAGCAGTGAACAAACTATGTTAAGTCCTTTTTTTCAGCAGCATGCTGATTATGTTTCTATCTCTCGTGAGCAGGGTTGTCGCTTCGCTAAATGCGTTGCTGACGATTACAATCCACTTCATGACAAAGATGCCAAAAAGTTTTGCGCGCCAGGAGACTTACTTTTTTCATTGGTACTAGACCGCTACGGTATTAGTGAACAAATGGAATTTACTTTTGCCGGTATGGTTGATGAAAACACCAAACTTCATTTCCCTGAGGGAGCCGATGAGTTTGATGTAACCAATGGCGAAAAAGTCATTTTAAAGGTAAAGCGCAGCGGTAAAACCAGCCAATGCCCAGCACTAACTAATAGTCTAATAAAAAATTATGTTGAGTTTTCTGGTACTACCTTTCCGCATGTAATTATCCCATTAATGGGCAAGCAAGAGGTAATGATAAACCCTGCTCGTCCGATGATAATTTACGAATCAATGCTTATTAATCTTGATAACCTTGATATAACAGCGCCAATACTTGAATTTGCAGAGCCAAGCTTTGAGTACACTGGTAAGCGCGGAAAAATTACACTACGTTTTAACCTGTTAGAAAACGGCGTTAAAGTGGGCAGTGGTGAAAAGCACATGGTGGTTTCGGGTATTCGCGAATACTGCCAAGCAACAGTTGATGATTTAATTGCGTTTTACAACGAACGTAAAGCAACACTAAAGCCAGCTTAAAGCTACATAAAATTATAAAAGGCGCTAAATACAACTGTTATTTAGCGCCTTTTTTATTGTTTTTAGCGCTAAAGTGAAAGTGAGCAACCACGATTAAATACTTTCCTGGACTGGTTAATTTACGCAGTACAGTAATATGCGTACAATAGCGCTCTTTGTTATTTTAAAGCTAAGCCTATGTCTGCCACTACGTTCTCATCACTTAATCTCGACCCGTTATTATTAACAGCGATTGAGCAAAATAATTACACTCAACCTACCGCAATTCAGATTAAAACTATTCCGCCTATTTTAGCCGGAAGTGATGTAATGGGCAGCGCGCAAACAGGTACGGGTAAAACCGCCGCCTTTGTTTTACCTTTATTACATAAGCTTTTAAATACCCCTAAAAAAGATGAGCAAGGCCTTGCCCGCGTTGTAATTTTAACGCCAACCCGTGAGCTTGCTCAGCAAGTATTTGCAAGCTTTGAAAAGTACGCACAAGGCACTAATATCAATGGCGCTTTAGCCTATGGTGGCGTAAGTATTGGCCCTCAAATAAAAGCACTTAAAACAGCGCAAGTTATAGTGGCAACACCTGGGCGTTTGCTTGATCATATAGTTAAAGGCAGTGTGGTACTTTCAAGCGTAGACTCCTTAGTGTTTGACGAAGCTGACCGCATGCTTGATATGGGCTTTATTGATGAAATTAGACGTATATTGCGACATATCCCGGGCGATCGCCAAACTTTACTATTTTCAGCTACGTTTGATGACAGCGTGTTTGAACTCAGTAAAAAGTTACTTAAAAACCCAGAACTAATTGAAGTTGATAAACGTAACTCAGCCGCGGTTGAAGTAGAGCAAGTTATTTACGCTGTAGATGAAGACCGTAAGCGCGAACTTGTATCGCACATGATTGGCATGAAAAACTGGCGCCAAGTGCTTATTTTTACTCGTACAAAACAAATGGCTGATCAGCTTGCTAAAGAAATGTGTAAAGATGGTTTAAAAACCGAATCAATCCATGGCGACAAATCGCAAGGCGCACGCGACCGTGCATTGCAAAACTTTAAAGAAGGTATTACACGCGTACTTGTTGCAACCGATGTAGCTGCGCGTGGTTTAGATATTTCTACACTTAGATACGTAATTAACTTTGAACTACCTTACATTGCCGAGGATTACGTGCACCGTATTGGCCGTACAGGTCGTGCTGGTGAACAAGGACTTGCTATGTCGCTGGTAAGTCTTGATGAGCAATGGCTGCTAGAAGAAATTGAAGTACTACTCGATACGCGTTTAACGCCGCAGTGGTTAGAAGGTTACGAGCCAGATCCTAATAAAAAGCCAAAAGATAATCGTAAAAATACTAACAAGTCGCGAAAAGATCGCGATAAAAAACGCATCACTGGTAAAAGAGAGCCAAGCAGACGTCGTAAATAATAGCTTTTACGTTGTTTTTTTGCCTATACTGGAGCTATTAAATAGCCGAGGTAAAGTTAATGTTTGAAACTGATAAATGGGCATTCTCTGGTGTTGATGGCCAAATATCTTTGCATAAATGGCAAAAAACAATGGACCTTATCACGGGGCTTTTTTCAGCCCCGTCTGGTTATATAGTTCAGGCAACAAGCAAAGGCTATCGCGTTGTTATTAGAAATAACGAAGGTGGCTCAAGCTTTGAAACCAACCCGATACTTCCCCCTCAAACTCCTCTTTTTTGTCGGCACGTCGCTGAAACTAATAATATTTTATATGTTAATGATGCAAGCAATAACGATGCATGGAACACCCTCCCAGAAGTAGTTGAGGACGGTGTTGAATCCTACCTAGGCTTACCTATTCATTGGCCTGAAGGCGAAGTGTTTGGCACGTTATGTTTAAAAGACACTAAAATAACCAGCTACACTGATGAATACTTTGAACTCATAGAGCAATTACGCGATTTGATTGAAGACGACTTAGCGCTTGTGTATAGCTATGAGCAAATGCGTGAAATAGCCATGTTAGACTCATTAACTAATATTTATAATCGCCGAGCACTTAACTTATTAGCCCAACAAAAGCTTAATTTAGCACTGCGTTTAGGTTTTGACGTGTGTTGTTTGTTTATTGATATAAACGACTTTAAAAAGTTAAACGACACTTGCGGACATGAAGTGGGCGACAAAGCATTGATTATATTGGCAGATACGCTAAAAACGCATTTAAGAGATGCCGATATAGTAGGGCGTTTAGGTGGCGATGAGTTTGTTGCAGTAATGCAAGTAAGCGATAAAAGTAAAATTAACTACATTATGGATAAAATATCTTCTGAGTATTCAAAAGCATTACTCAAAGAGAACGTGTGCGATTTATCGCTTAGTATTGGTTATAGTTTTACTAATAAACAAAAGCAGCCCTTTGAAGCGCTATTAAATGATGCAGACCACGCAATGTATAAAAATAAACAAGCGTATAGGCTCGCTAAAAAAGCACAATAATAAAAGGAAGTTCGTCATGACTCATGCCACAAAAACTTGGCTGGTTTTTTCTGCGATAGGTTTTATTTTTTCATTAGCAATAATAAGCTTATTTGAAGCGCTTCCTAGCATTAGATTTATATCTGATGAGGGAATTATTTTTGGTGTTATGTGCTCCTCTATGGGGTTTGCCTTAAAAAGGCTTGAGAGTAATAACCAAAAATAGCTTCAATGAATAGCTTAAGCTGCAAATTTTTACTTGTACTTATTAATTTGTTTTTCAAAGTACGGACATAAAAAAGCAAGCCATGAGGCTTGCCAAGAAGGGTGTTAATTAGCTCTTACCTAGCCTTTAAGCTATTAGCTTTTCAGCAAGGTTTAATTCCATAATAGCTTTTAATAAACGGTATAAGTTAATTGATGCATCAATTTCTTCTTTACGGTTTGTTAAGCTTTCAATATTTAAGCCCAGCGGTACATCTAAATGCGCACAACTTTTAAGTATTAAGTCGAGGTTTTCGCGGCAAATACGGACCGATTCGCTTAGTGTATTGTCTGCATCAAGCATGCGCCATTTAGTTGCCTCTGGCACTGAGATACCCAACCATTGCATAAATTCTAAGGTTTTTTCGCCGCCGCACGGGGTAAACGTTAATATAATACGTTGTGGTGTAATCCCTTGTGCTTTACATGTACGCGCGTAGCTAGTAATTAGCTCTATAGTCGCTTGTGCGTCGTAAACAGCTTGCGATATAAAAAACTGACAACCTTGTGCTGTTTTTTCTATTAAGCGTTCGTGCTCATTTCGTTTACTTGAATGGCGCTCGGCAATCGTAACGCCCCCTAAAAAGAAATCATCTGATTGCTCAGCTAATGCTTTATACGCATCTGGCAGGCTTAGCTTTATATCGCCTACCGATGACGGGCTACCTACTAAAACTACATTTTGTAAATCGTAGTCGTTTTTAGTTTCACTTAGCCAATCTTTAAATTCGCCTACGCCACGCTGCGCCACACTTTTATAAGTAATTACATCTTGTGCAGATAAATTACGAAGTAAATGGCTGTATTCACGCGGATCAACGGTTTGTTTAAACGCAAACGGGCGCGCTTGATTAGTTCGACTGCTTTCGTCTTGAATGTCGTAAATTATTACGCCGTCGTATTCAATTTCGTGTAAGCGACCTAATAGCTTTTCTGCAATAGTTTTTAATTGCGCTTTATCGGTGCCTATTTTAGGCGGGGTAGTACCAATAAGATAAACACCTTGGTTGGTGTCCTCTATTTTCTCTTTTAATGATAAAGCCATAATCCTCATTCCAGCCAAGTGCGTTTTGATGGATTTAATATAGCAGCCATTTAGACGTCTAGATAGATTTATTTAATGAAAGTTTTTCAATTAACATGATGTTTATTCATAGTGCTTGTTCCCATAATTTATAATTGACACAGTTGTTTACATAATAAATCCCCTTGGGACTCTTATATTTATTGGCTTTGGGGCATAATTAAAGAGTTAAATCTGACAACAAATTTGCTCAATTTAAAAAGGGACAACAATGAAATTTAAATTATTAGCAACCAGCTTAGCGGTATCGCTGGCTTTAACAGGTTGCACCATGCAACAAAATCAAAGCACGCAAACAACAGCACAACAAGAACAAGTAAATAAAGCTGATGACCGTGTTTTTTCGCAAGATTACTTAATTGAAGAGCTAGAAAACGGCTTACGTGTCATGGTTGTTAAAACCGATTACCCTGATGTAGTGTCGCTGCAAATTCCGGTATCGGTTGGATCGCGTAACGAAGTTGAAGAGGGCAAAACAGGCTTTGCTCACTTTTTTGAACACATGATGTTTAAAGGCTCACAAAAATACCCTGAAGATGTGTATTCAGACATATTAAAAAATTCAGGTGTTGATAACCGCGCATATACAACAAACGATTACACAAATTACCATTTAAACTTTTCAAAGCAGCACCTTGATAAAGTACTTGAGCTTGAAGCTGATATTTTTCAAAACTTAACCTACACCGAAGAGCAATTTAGAACCGAAGCACAAACGGTAAAAGGTGAGTACTTAAAAAACAACGCGAGCCCAATTCGTAAATTATTAAGCGCTGTACGCGAAGAAGCGTTTGATAAGCACACGTATAAACACACCACTATGGGCTTTTTTAAAGACATAGAAGCCATGCCAGATCAAATGGCGTACGGGAAAGAGTTTTTTGCTAAGTTTTATAAGCCTGAATATGTGTCACTTGTCATAGTGGGCGATGTAGACCCACAAGCAACAATGGCAATGGTTAAAAAGCATTGGGGCAGCTGGAAAAAGGGTAACTATGTTGCTGACATTAAAGCAGAACCTGTTCAACAAGCACCAAAATATTTACACCAGCAAGATGAAGCGCTACCAGGGCATTGGTTACTCGTATCGTACAAAGGCGCTGCGTGGGAGCCTGCTAAAAAAGACAGAGCGGCACTAGATTTAATCTCACAGCTTTATTTTTCAAGTAATTCAGATTTATATCAAGAGCTAGTGGTCGACAAACAAATTGCCAGCCAAATGTTTACCTATAACCCAGAGACTAAAGATCCGGGTTTATTACACGTATTTGTTAAAGTAGAAAACGCAGACGATTTAGCCACTGCGCGCGATGCCATTAATCGAACTTATGCAAAAGCACGCACTGAGCTTGTTGATGAGCAAAAGCTCAGTGATTTAAAATCGAATCTTAAATACAGCTTTATTAATGGCTTAGATTCGTCGCAAGCGATTGCATCAACCCTTGCCAGCTACATGCATTTTGAGCGCGATCCTGAGGTTATAAACCAGCTGTATAAATCGGCAGATAACATCACCAGCGCAGATATTAAAGCCGTTGCTAATAAATACTTTACTGATAACGCACGTACCACATTAACAATGTCGGCACTTGATAAAGCCCCAGATTTTGAGCAAGAAGTTAATTTAAATGCGCTTACTGCAAAGCTTGAACAAGCACCTGCGAAGCCTGCATTTAAAGTACTTGATAAAACCAATAGCTCGCCATTAATCGATGTTAACTTTTTATTCAATACCGGCGCGGCTGCCGACCCTCAAGGCAAAAAAGGTGTTGCAGCGCTCACTGCGGCAATGCTTGCACAAGGTGGCTCAGAGGCGACAAGCTATAAAGATATTCAAAAAGCACTTTATCCGCTTGCAGGTAGCTTTGGTTATCAAATAGATAAAGAAATGCTGTCGTTTCAAGGGCGCATTCATAAAGACAATGCAGCGCAGTGGTATTCACTTGTGAGCGATCAATTATTAAACCCAGGCTTTAGAGACGATGACTTTAAACGCCTTAAAAAAGAAATGATCGATGGTATTAAATCAGGCTTAAAAGCATCTAACGATGAAGAGCTAGGCAAAGAAGTGCTATACAGTGCACTTTACAACAATCACCCTTACGAAAGTTACAACTACGGTGATATTTCGGATTTAGAAGCGTTGACGCTAGATGATGTTAAAGCGTTTTATAACAGCGAGCTTACGCAATCTAAACTCACGGTTGGCTTAATTGGGGCTGTGCCTGCAAACCTTAAAGCTAAAATGATGAGCGATTTTGCAACGCTACCAAAAGGTGAGCAAAGCCGTTTAAGTATTCCTGATGCGCCAGTGCTTAAAGGTCATCATGCAACTATTGTAGAAAAATCGGCACAATCGACTGCTGTATCGTTTGGTTTTCCTATTGATACAATAAGAAGTAGCGAAGACTGGACAGCCCTTTGGCTTGTGCGTTCGTACTTTGGTGAGCACCGTAGTTCTAACAGCTTTTTATATGAGCGCATTCGTGAAACTCGCGGCATGAACTATGGCGATTACGCATACATTGAATACTTTCCACGTGGTATGTTTCAAACCAAGCCAGATGCAAACCTAGGGCGCTCAGAGCAAATATTTCAAGTGTGGTTACGCCCACTTCGCTCTAATAACGATGCGCACTTTGCAACACGTACCGCCTTGTTTGAGCTAGATAAGCTAATTAAAAATGGTATGAGCGAAGGTGATTTTGAAGCTACGCGTAACTTTTTAATTAACTTTGTGCCGCAAATGGTTGCAAGTCAAAATCGCCAATTAGGTTACGCGCTTGATAGCGAATTTTACAACACTGATAACTTTGTAAGTTACGTAACTAATAAACTTAAAACGCTAACGCTTGCTGATGTTAATCGCGTTATTAAAGAAAACTTGCAAACAGACAATGTTCACTATGTATTTATTACTGGTGACGGCGCTGATATGCAAAAACGTTTAGCATCGCAGCAAACATCACCAATGATTTATAACACTAATAAACCTGCTGAATTAGTGGCTGAAGATAAAGTGATTGCTGATTATAAATTAGCAATTCCTGCAAAAAATATTGAAGTGATGAAAGTCGATAAAGTATTTCAATAATTTAAGTCTTTTTTAAGCGTTAAAATAATGCCTCGGTGCTATAAGCATCGAGGCATTTTTATTATTTAATAATGAAACTTAATAAACAGTTATACCTAATAACCAGAACAAATAACTAAGGGATTAACACCTTAGTGGTTAAATCCGTTAGACTTGGGAAAAGGCTATTTTATATCAACTTAAGGCAGTGCAGTATTATGCGTCATGCAATTTGGCAACAGCTTCGCGACGAAGCTAACGATGTAGTAAAACGTGAACCATTATTAGCAAGTCATGTTTATTCATGTGTTTTAAATCATGATTGTTTAGGTTCGGCATTGAGCTTTATTGTTGCTAATAAGTTGGCTGATGCGGTGGTATCTGCATTCACTATCCGAGAGCTGTTTGACCAAGCATTTGTAAAATGTGACCGTATGCTATCTTTTGTTGCTGAGGATATTAAAGCGGTAAAAGACCGCGACCCTGCATCAGAAACCTATCTTACGGTTATATTAAATCTAAAAGGTTTTCATGCTATTCAGGCGCACCGTTTGGCTAATTGTTTGTGGCAACAAAATCGCAAAGAGCTAGCGCGCTTTATTCAAAGCCGTAATTCTGAAGTGTTTGGGGTCGATATTCACCCAGCATGTAAAGTGGGTAAAGGCATTATGTTTGACCACGCAACCGGTATTGTTATTGGTGAAACAGCGGTAATTGAAGATAACGTATCAATTTTGCAATCTGTAACGCTTGGCGGTACAGGCAATGAGCAGGGCGATCGTCATCCTAAAATTAGAGCAGGCGTATTAATTGGCGCGGGTGCTAAAGTACTGGGTAATATTGAAGTAGGTGAGGGCGCACGAATTGGTGCGGGCTCAGTTGTACTTAGCAATGTTCCACCACACACAACCGCTGTTGGCGTACCCGCTAAAATTATTGGTCGACCGGATTGTGAGTGTCCGGCGCAAAGTATGAACCAAAACTTTTTAGCAAATCCTGAGCCTGAAAACGAATCGCACACGAGTGCAATGTTATAAGTAACTAAAAATAATAAAACTTAAAAGGAATTAACATGAACAAGAATAGTTTATTGGCTCTAGGGATTGGGTTTATTGCGGGTGTAGGTTTAACTTGGAGCTACTTTAATGCAGCTTCAAGTTATCCGGAATCTGTTAAGTCGCAGCCAAGTTATGAAAAACAGAAAAAGCTTCATACTGAACAACAAAGTAATGAGGTATTGAGTAATGCAGACTCTGCAGTACCTGAGCAAGTCGCTAGTATAGAGCCCGCTGAAGACACGCCTACAACCAATTCAGAAACCCAAATGCTTGATGAACTACCTTTAGAAGAGCAAGTAACTCAGCTTAAGCAGCAACTCGCCGAACAGAAAGCGGCGCTCAAAAGTGTTTTAAAGAAAATGAGGGGCCCTTCAGATTTTGAGCAGATTTTACGTGATAAATTTGAAAATCAAACGCGCGATGAAGAATGGGCCTATCGTACTGAAATGGCATTACAAGATTTTTTATTAACAGCTGATTTATCAATTATTCCTGACGTTGTTAGTGCAAAATGTAAAAAAACAGTATGTGAATTTGAACTTGCCGCCCCCATTGATAACGACACATTTGGTAATGCTCAATGGCGAGAGCTAAACGATAAGTTGATGGAACAAGAGTTTTGGCAACAATTTAAAAGCACTACCTCCACATCGAGCGATAGCGAACTTAAAATGTTGCTAAGTACAGAGCTTTAAATAATTTGTGATTCTATAGAGCCATCGACTAACTCTGTAACTAAAACATCGCCTGTTTTAATTTGCCCCACAGATTTAACTACTTTTCCTTGCTGTGTTTTAGTGATGCTATAACCGCGCGCTAAAACATTAAGCGGACTTACCGAGTCTAACCTGCTTGCTTGCAGTGCTAAGCTATTATTCGCTTGTTGTAACTGATGCTGTATAGCTTGGTTTAGCCTAGCTTGTAATTGCGAGAGTTGATGGCTTGCTGAAGCGAGTTTTTTATCAGGTGATTGGCGCATCAAACGAGGCGTTAAGTTATTGAGTGTGCGTTCTTGCTGATATAAACGATTACGCATAGCTTGTTGCAGCGCAATGCTTAGCTCATCCAAACGTTGTGATTTTTGACTAATCTGACTACGCGGATGACACAAATTAAGGCGGTGTTGTAACTGCGTTGCTAGAGCGCGTTTATCGGCAATGTCGTGCTTAAACGCGTTAGATAAACGATTAACCAATTGCGTTACTTTGTTGTGTAACTCTTGCGTATTTGGGCTTACAAGCTCAGCTGCGGCTGATGGAGTTGCTGCACGAACATCAGCAACGTAATCGCTAATGGTTGTATCTATTTCATGGCCTACTGCACTTACTATCGGTAATTCACTTTCAAAAATAGCCCGTGCGAGCTGTTCGTGATTAAAGCACCATAAATCTTCAAGTGATCCGCCGCCTCGTCCTAAAATAAGTACGTCTACTTCATCACGAGCATTAGCTAATTCAATTTGATTAATTAAATGTAGGTGTGCTTCTTTGCCTTGTACCATAGCAGGGTAAATGATTACTTCTAACTGCGGCGCACGGCGTTTAAGTACCGTTAAAATATCTTTTATAGCAGCGCCGGTTGCTGAGGTAATAACACCAATACGATTAATGTTTTGCGGAAGTGGTTTTTTATACGCAGAGCTAAATAATCCTTCGGCGGCCAAACGCATTTTAAGTGCATCGAATTCTTGTTTTAGCTGACCTTCGCCGGCCGGTTCCATATGCTCAACAATAAGCTGGTAGTCACCGCGAGGTTCATAAAGTGATACACGCGCTTTTACTGTAACTTGCGCGCCATTTGCAGGGCGATAGCTTTGGTTGCGATTATTCCCACGCCACATAGCAGCTTTAATTTGTGCTTTATCGTCTTTTAACGAAAAGTACCAATGTCCAGATGCAGGGGTAATAAAGTTAGAAATTTCGCCCGTGAGCACTAAAGATGCAAAACCTTGCTCAAGGATTGTGCGAATTTCTCTATTAAGGCGTGAAACGGTGTAAACCGCCTGCGAAGGCTTCGAAAACATAAAAAACAACCTAAAACTATTTATAAAGCAAGGGTCTATTGACCTTTGTAGATTAAAATTTGTTCAAACTAGGGGCGATTTAATCGCGGCGCGAGGTTTGTAACCTAGTGGGCTAAGTAAAAACCGAGTAACAAAGAGTTAATCGCCCCTAGGCTGAACCCTTTGGGCAGCGCTTGTTTGGAATTGATGCTACGTTATCGCCTATTTATGGGGAATAACCACACTGCATAGGCTCTGCCTTGCCTAAATACCTAACAAACTGCTGCAAATTTAACCTTGAAAGGCTAATAGACCCTATATTATCATAAATATTTGCGAAATATTATTTACTCATGCCAACAACGCTGTTAAAATTTGGCCGCAATTCCTTATCTTAGATCCACATGTGAGAAGTTGCCAAAATGCTTAGAATCGCTAAAGAAGCTCTTACCTTTGATGACGTACTTTTAGTACCTGGTCATTCTACTGTTTTGCCACACACGGCAAATATTTCAACTCGCTTAACGCGTGGTATCAAACTTAACTTGCCGCTTATTTCAGCATCTATGGATACTGTTACAGAAGCTCGTTTAGCTATTGCCCTTGCGCAAGAAGGTGGTCTTGGTTTTATTCATAAAAACATGACTATTGAAGAACAAGCGAAAAACGTACGTAAAGTTAAAACCTACGAAGCAGGTATTGTTTCATACCCTGTAACGGTTACTGCCGATTTAACAATTGCAGATGCAATTGAGCTTTCGCACGAAAAAGGTTTTTCAGGCTTTCCGGTTACCGACAGCAACAATGTGCTTGTAGGCATTGTTACAAGTCGTGATATGCGTTTTGAAACTAAGCTTGAACAGCCTGTTTCTACCGTTATGACTAAAAAAGAAAAGCTTGTTACCGTTAAAGAGGGCGCAGCACGCGAAGAAATTTTAGGCTTAATGCACGAACACCGCATTGAAAAAATCCTTGTTGTTGATGATGAATTTAAACTCAAAGGCATGATCACAGTAAAAGATTACCAAAAAGCCCAAGACAAACCTGACGCATGTAAAGATGACCAAGGTCGTTTACGTGTAGGTGCTGCTGTAAGTGTTGGCGCAGGTACTGATGAGCGTATTGCTGCATTAGTAGAAGCGGGTATTGATGTTTTACTTATCGATACATCGCATGGTCACTCTCAAGGCGTTATTGACCGTGTTACTAAAACTCGCAAAGAGTATCCAGACTTACAAATTATTGCAGGTAACATTGCAACAGCTGAAGGTGCGATTGCACTAGCTGATGCCGGAGCGGATGCAGTTAAAGTAGGTATCGGCCCTGGTTCTATCTGTACTACACGTATTGTTACCGGTTGTGGCGTTCCACAAATTACCGCTATTTCAGATGCTGTTGAAGGCTTAAAAGGTCGCGATATTCCTGTTATTGCTGATGGTGGCATTCGTTTTTCTGGTGATATTGTTAAAGCACTTGTTGCTGGTGCATCGTGTGTAATGGTGGGTTCTCTTCTTGCTGGTACTGAAGAAGCACCAGGTGAAGTTGAGTTATACCAAGGCCGTTATTACAAATCTTACCGTGGTATGGGCTCATTGGGCGCGATGGATCAAAAAGAAGGTTCATCAGATCGTTACTTCCAAAAATCAAACGAAGCAGACAAGTTAGTACCTGAAGGTATTGAAGGTCGCGTAGCTTATAAAGGTCCTATTGCAACGATTATTCATCAGCAAGTGGGCGGCTTACGTAGTGCTATGGGCTTAACGGGTTGTGCAACAATTGAAGAGCTAAATACAAAACCACAATTTGTACGTGTTACTTCAGCAGGTATGGGTGAGTCGCATGTTCATGATGTGCAAATCACTAAAGAAGCACCAAATTACCGCTTAGGTTAAGCAGCGTAATTAATTTAATATACTGGGCTTGCTTTGCAAGCCCTCTTTTTAGTCGTTTACATTAACAAACGGCATTTAGCATCAGACTTTACGAGATACTCCATGAGCAAAGATATTCACGATTCACGAATTCTCATTTTAGACTTTGGTTCACAATACACTCAATTAATCGCCCGTCGTGTGCGTGAAATTGGTGTTTACTGTGAACTTTGGGCATGGGATGTGACTGAAGAGCAAATCCGCGAGTTCAACCCACAAGGTATTATTCTTTCTGGTGGTCCAGAATCAACAACACTTGAAAACAGCCCGCGCGCTCCTGAGTATGTATTTAATGCAGGCGTGCCTGTGCTAGGTATTTGCTACGGCATGCAAACAATGGCAGCTCAACTTGGCGGAAGTGTACACAGCTCTGATAAAAAAGAGTTTGGCTACGCACAAGTTGAAAAAGTAGGCAGCTGTGCATTATTTGATGCAATTGAAGACCATATTACTGATGGCGGCAACGGCATACTTGACGTATGGATGAGTCATGGCGATAAAGTAATGGACATTCCAGCTGATTTTACAACAACAGCTAAAACATCTACTTGTCCACATGCTGCAATGTCTAACGAAGAAAAGCGTTTTTACGGCGTACAATTTCACCCAGAAGTAACGCATACTCATCAAGGGTTACGTTTGCTTGAGCGTTTCGCTATTGATATTTGTGGCTGTGAAAAATTATGGACTCCTGCAAAAATCATCGATGATGCTATTGAGCGTATTAAAGAAACTGTAGGTGATGACGAAGTCATTTTAGGTCTATCTGGTGGTGTTGATTCATCAGTTGTGGCTATGCTTATTCACCGTGCAATTGGCGCAAAGCTAACATGTGTATTTGTTGATAATGGTTTACTTCGTTTAAACGAAGGTCAGCAAGTTATGGACATGTTTGGTAATAAATTTGGCTTAAACATTGTTAAAGTTGAAGCTGAAGAGCAGTTTTTAAATGATTTAGCTGGTAAGTCAGACCCAGAAGATAAACGTAAAGCCATTGGTCACACGTTTATTAATGTATTTGATGAGCAAGCCAAAAAGCTTAAAAATGCGAAATGGTTAGCGCAAGGTACAATTTATCCTGACGTTATTGAATCTGCGGCATCTGCCACAGGTAAAGCGCATGTTATTAAATCTCACCACAATGTGGGCGGATTACCAGATGACATGAAAATGGGCCTTGTTGAGCCATTGCGTGAATTATTCAAAGATGAAGTGCGTAAAATTGGTCTAGAACTTGGTTTACCGTACGACATGCTTTACCGTCATCCTTTCCCTGGACCAGGCTTAGGTGTACGTGTACTTGGCGAAATCAAAAAAGAGTACTGTGATTTACTACGCCGCGCAGATGCGATTTTCATCGAAGAGCTACACAAAGCTGAGCTTTATCATAAAGTAAGCCAAGCGTTTACTGTATTCTTACCAGTTAAATCGGTAGGGGTTATGGGCGATGCACGTAAGTACGATTGGGTTGTATCACTTCGTTGTGTAGAAACAATCGACTTTATGACAGCACGCTGGTCACATTTACCATATGAGTTTTTAGGTGTGGTTTCAAACCGTATCATTAACGAAATTGATGGTATTTCTCGTGTTGTTTACGATATTTCAGGTAAACCACCTGCAACTATCGAATGGGAATAATTAATTTTAGTTTTAATTAACTAATTTTAAGTGATTAAAAAACGGCGAATTAGCATGCTAATTCGCCGTTTTGTTTATTTAAAAAGCAGTTGAACTAAAAGAGTGATTTTTCTCTTTACCTTTGGCGAAACTTCTCTATAATTCGTCGTCATTGCAGGGGCGTAGTTCCAATTGGTAGAACAGCGGTCTCCAAAACCGATGGTTGGGAGTTCGAATCTCTCCGCCCCTGCCATTTCTTCTTTACATCGTTTTTATTACTTCTTATATTGTTCAAATGTCTAATCTACTGAGTTGTTATGCATCCACGTTACGCAGCTATTTTTGATATAGAAAATCTTGAACTCAATCAGCATTATTGTTCTCAAACAAATGACCAAGCAGATACTTTATCGCAAAGCACGACAGCTAGTTCTTTAACGATAAATGAGCAACTATTTGCAGACATTAAGCTCAGTGCAGGGGCTATTATTATAAATAGCGTTGTACAGGGTAGTGAGATGCAATTAAACGACAATCAGCTTACATTGCCAACCCCACAGCTCAACGCCTCTGAGAAGCGTGCTTTATGGGCTTTAATGAGTGAACACCTTGATAAACTTTAAATCAGTAGATGAAACTGCAATACCTCAATTAATGACTATCGAAACAGCATGTCATAGCCATCCGTGGACTTTAAATACAATGAGTTCATGTATAGGCGGGCGCTATTTTAATGTTGCCGCATTTGATGAGGTGAGCATGATTGGTTTTTATATTGGTGAAAAAGCAGGGCCTGATTTTACGCTTATGGATATTTGTGTAACACCAAGCCACCAGGGTAAGGGGATTGCAAGGCAGTTGTTAGCCCAGTTTATTGAATATGGTGAACAGCAAAATGCTGAAAACCTCTTTTTAGAAGTACGCGAATCTAATACGCGGGCTATTGCGCTATACGAGAACGCTGGCTTTACAGAGATGTCAGTGCGTAAAAACTACTATCCAAGTGATAATCCGGCCAAAAATGGCTTTGAAGACGCTATTTTAATGGGCATGGCATTAGGTTTAAACTTTTCATAATTAAAGTCGGTGGTTAGCGTTTTAAGCATAGAGCACTAACGCACCGAACTTGTACTATTTTGTAAGTTTTCTTTTAGGTTACTTTGCCACTAATTGCTTGCTCAATGGCTGCTATTAATTTATTTACTAGCTCGTCTCTTGGCACTTTATTGTTACTTTTTAAATTTTCTTCAAGTGCCGCAGCGCTGTGGTAAATCTCATCAAAATTAAAGCATCCAGAACTACCTTTAATACTGTGCGCTATACTTCTTAATGCTTCCCAGTCATTACAATGTTGCAGAGTTTTAACTTCTTCTAAATAAGTAGGTAAGTTGGCTAAATAGTTATCAGTAATTTGCTGAAACTTTTCGCTTTTTAATAAGCTGTCCCACTTATTTTGATTATCCTTTTCAAGATGTAGGTAGCTTACGAGTACATTTTCCAGAGCATCTTTATCAATGGGTTTAGCGAGTGCTTTGTTGCAGCCAGCTTCTAGGTAAGTGCCTATATCGTGGTTCATTACATTAGCAGTAAGGGCAATAATGGGGCCATCGTATGCTGCATGACGAAGCATTTTAGTCGCTTCTAATCCGCCCATTACAGGCATTTGCATATCCATTATAATAAGCTGATAGTCATTAACGAGTGCCATTTCTACAGCTTGTGCGCCATTACTAGCAATATCGGGTTCAAGGCCCCAAGTTTGCAGTAATAATTTAATTAATAGTTGGTTATCAGGGTTATCCTCAGCGACTAAAATATTAGCCTCAAAGTTATTGGTCGCAAACGATAAGAGAGGGTCTTTCTCTGGTATTAACTGGCTTTCTTGCGTTAAAAACTCAAGCATTGGTTGATCATCAGATAACTGACACGACACCCTAATTGTAAAGCGGCTACCAACGCCAACTTCACTTTCAAGCGTTACATCGCCACCAAGTAACAGTGCTAAATTTTTAGAAATACACAACCCAAGGCCTGTACCACCAAAACGACGTGTGGTTGTGGCATCGGCTTGCTCAAACGGTTTAAACACACGCTCTATTTGATGCTCAGACATCCCAATGCCGGTATCTTTAATTACAAATTCTAGCTTTTGACTTGCTTGTAAATAATGCACGCAAATAGACACACTGCCATTTTCGGTAAATTTAACAGCGTTATTTGCAATATTTATAAGTATTTGTTTTAAGCGGGTCACATCACTATAAATGGTGCGAGGTAGCGGCAGTTGGTAATCAATATTAAGGGTTAATTGTTTTTCTTGTGCCAGTGGTTGAATAATCGATTCAATGTCATGCACAAGCTGCACTACGTTTAACGCAGACAAATCGACAGCTAGCTTTTCAGCTTCAATTTTAGATAAGTCGAGTATGTTATTTATTAACTCTAGTAAGTGTTTTGAATTACGTAAAATAGTGCTTAGATGTTGTTTGTCGTTGGCTACTTTGTCGTTGTGGAGTAATTGCTCTGTAAAGCCCATAATAGCCGTAAGTGGCGTTCGTATTTCGTGACTCATATTAGCTAAAAAACGACTTTTAAGCTGATTAGCTTGCTCGGCTTGGCCAATTGCAAGCTCTAGTTGGCTGTTCATGGCTTCAAGTGCTTTAGTACGACTTTCTACTTTATCTTCAAGGTGGTGTTTATATTCTTCAAGCTGCTGCTGGTAGTGTCTAATTTGATTAACCATGTGGTTAAAGTCGTTAAACAAAACACCCACTTCGTCATTTGTATGAGCTGGTAAGTGCACCGACAAATCGCCATCACCAACACGGTGGCTTGCAGCACCTAGTAATTCAATTGGATTAAGTAGTAAATTACGTACCACTATAAAAATTAATATTGGCAGGGTGATTATCGAAATAATAACAATTAAGCCTGTTATTAGGCTTATGGCTTTACCAGATTGATAAAGCACACCTTTGGGAATGGTTGAAACGTAATAATATCCACCGGGCATTTGTACGGCAAAAATCATTCGCTCTATTTTATCTATGCTTGAGAGTTCAATGGTAGAAAGCATGCCTATATCGGCAAGATCATGTACTTGGTTAAGTTCATATTCGCTTATGTATTGGCCGCGCATGTTGTAGTCGGAGCTAAATAAAATTTTCCCGTCTTTGGTCAACATTAAATTAAGTGTGTTGTTATATGGCGCTTCTAAAATACTGGAGTTGAGTATTGAAGGCTCTATATGTATTACAATAAAACCAAGCTGCTGTGGACGTTTCAAGTAGTAATCAACGCTGTCAATTCGTTGAATGAAATATAAGCTCGTGGTGCCATCGTCCTTTTGAATCATAAATTGCTGTGTACTTAAATTACTTTGCAATACTCGATTAAAAAATGGATAGCTTTTAGGCGCTGTTGTTAGGTTATTAGAGTAGTAGGCATCACTTTTCCCACTTGCTGAAACTAAATTAATGCTAATTATATCTGGATAAGCTTCGCTGTAACTGGCAAATACATCCATAAGCGCGCCAAGTTTTCGGGTGTAATTACCGTTGGCGCTAATATCGTTTGCTAAAAAGTCACTAAGTACTGGCGAATTTGAGAGTAGTTTTGCAGTAGAGTGAAAAGAGTCGATATAGTTGAATATTTTTTGCTGTTGTTGCTCAACAAAACGGCTCATTATTAAATCAGCTTGTTTTTGTGTTGAATTAGTGACATTGGTGAGCGTAAAGCCACCTAAAAATAGCAGTGGCAGAATAACAAGAGGTGTTATATACCATAATAATCTTATACTTAACTTACTGGTTTTCATGACCAAACGACTTATCCTCCATGCAATCTGCCAATAATATGCGTTACGACCTGATTACACAAGCTTATAGCGGTCTTGGTGGCTAAATTACAATCATTGGTTGCATGATCTTTAGCTCTTTTTTTTATGTTTAAGTTATTTAAATTTAACAAGTTACATGGAT
The DNA here is from genome assembly GCF_014164135.1 of Pseudoalteromonas sp. SG45-1. Taxonomy (NCBI): domain Bacteria; kingdom Pseudomonadati; phylum Pseudomonadota; class Gammaproteobacteria; order Alteromonadales; family Pseudoalteromonadaceae; genus Pseudoalteromonas; species Pseudoalteromonas sp. SG45-1. The sequence goes on along the minus strand of NZ_JACJEP010000007.1, from coordinate 100,415 downwards.
ATAATATTAATTCGCTGTTTAAAAAACTTACATAGTTTTACATCTTTTAAAGTTACTAATTAAAGTTGATGCATTGCCAAGCGTGACATTAAAAGGACACGTTGACAGTCTAAGTCCAGCAAGTGGTGTAAGTTACTCCACTATTGGTGCGCATAATGCGACAGGCAACTTTACTAAAATAGCGCAGCGCCTACCGGTAAAGATTAGTTTAGATGCTAAGCAGCCTTTACTTAGTCAACTACGTGTTGGAATGTCGGTTGTACCTACTATTGATGTTGTTAAGTAACTACTCATTTTTATTTAAACGATCTACGAGCAAATTGTAGGTCGTTTAAATATCGCTTGCTGTACACATTTATTTTAAAGCTAAGATATTTTTAAGTAGATAGCACACTTTTATACCGACTCCTGTTACAATTGCCATTATTAAAAAATCAACTATTGACGCTTTATTATCAGCTGTTTGCAACGTGAAAATCAGCGAGAATAGTAGTTAATTACGATCAACATAACGGGTTTACTCGCAGACGCTTATTAAAATGCATTCAACCCCGCATATAAACTAAAAGAATTTATCAATGGCAGACCAGACTATTATCAATGAAATCAGCAAGCGAAGGACCTTTGCTATCATCTCTCACCCGGATGCTGGTAAAACAACGATTACCGAAAAAGTATTGTTATTCGGACAAGCTATTCAAAGAGCTGGTACTGTAAAAGGTCGCGGCTCTAACCAGCATGCTAAATCTGACTGGATGGAAATGGAAAAAGAGCGTGGTATATCAGTTACTACGTCTGTAATGCAATTTCCATATAACGACGCACTTGTTAATTTACTTGATACGCCAGGACACGAAGATTTCTCTGAAGATACGTACCGTACATTAACAGCAGTAGATTCGTGCTTAATGGTTATTGATGCGGCTAAAGGTGTAGAAGACCGTACCCGTAAGCTAATGGAAGTTACACGCCTGCGTACCACACCTATTGTTACGTTTATGAACAAATGTGACCGTGATATTCGCGACCCAATGGAAGTGCTGGACGAAGTTGAAACAGAGCTAAATATTGCCTGTGCACCCATTACTTGGCCAATTGGTTGTGGTAAAGAATTCAAAGGTGTTTATCACATTCATAATGATGAAGCTGTTTTATATAAAACGGGCCAAGGTCATAAAATTCAAGATGTTCGCACAATTAAAGGCCTTGATAATCCAGAGTTAGATATTGCCATTGGTGAAGACTTAGCTGCGCAGTTACGTGATGAGCTTGAGCTTGTTATTGGTGCATCAAACGAATTTGATTTAGATTTGTTTTTAGCCGGTGAGCTTTCGCCAGTTTATTACGGTACCGCACTTGGTAACTTTGGTGTTGATCACGTGTTAGATGGTTTAACTAAGTGGGCGCCAACGCCATTACCACGTGAAACCGAAGATAGACTAATTGTTGCAACTGAAGAAAACTTTACCGGGTTTGTATTTAAAATTCAGGCCAACATGGACCCTAAACACCGTGACCGTATTGCATTTATGCGTATTGTATCGGGTAAGTACAGCCAAGGCATGAAAATGAATCACGTGCGAATTGGCAAGCAAGTGAGCATTTCTGATGCGGTAACCTTTATGGCGGGCGATCGTGAACGTGCCGCAGATGCTTTCGCTGGCGACATTATTGGCTTGCATAACCACGGTACAATTCAAATTGGTGATACGTTCACGCAAGGCGAAAAACTTAAATTTAGTGGTATTCCTAACTTCGCCCCTGAACTATTTCGTCGTATTCGCCTTCGCGATCCGCTTAAGCAAAAGCAATTATTAAAAGGCTTAGTACAGCTTTCTGAAGAAGGGGCTGTACAGGTATTTAGACCACTTATTAATAACGACTTAATAGTAGGCGCGGTAGGCGTACTTCAGTTTGATGTGGTTGTAGCACGTTTAAAAGCAGAATATAACGTTGATGCTATTTATGAAGGCGTAAACGTGAATACGGCACGCTGGGTAAGCAGTGATGACGTTAAAAAGTTTGAAGAATTTAAACGTAAATGCGAAAGCAATTTAGCACTCGATGGCGGTGATAACTTAACTTACATTGCGCCGAGCCGTGTAAACCTTAACTTATCGGTCGAGCGTTACCCAGAAGTAACGTTTAGCCATACACGCGAAAACTAGAGCTCATTTACAAGAATTAAAAGAAAACCTGCTTTGGCGGGTTTATAAAGGTAAAAAAATATGAATATTCGTACTATTTTAATTGAAAAAGCCATTGCAGCTATGGTCGGTGCAGGCTTACCTGAAGATACAAACCCGGCAGTAACGCAAAGCACGCGTCCACAATTTGGTGATTACCAAATTAATGCAGCCATGGGCGCAGCTAAAAAAATGAAAAGCAATCCACGTGAGCTTGCACAAAAAATTATTGATAACCTTGATGTAAGCGATATTGCACAAAAGACTGAAATTGCGGGTCCTGGTTTTATTAATATCCATTTAAAGCCTGAGTTTTTAGCGCAAAGCGTTAAAGCGGCTAACAATGATGCTAAACTAGCTGTAAACGAGCACGCTAAGCCACAAAAAGTTGTTGTTGATTATTCATCACCAAACCTAGCTAAAGAAATGCACGTAGGTCATTTACGTTCAACTATTATTGGTGACTCAATTGTACGTGCGCTTGAATTTAGAGGCGATACGGTTGTACGTCAAAATCACATGGGTGATTGGGGTACGCAATTTGGTATGTTAATCGCGCATTTAGAAGATCAAATTAGCCAAGGCGTTGACTTAGATACTGTTGCGCTTGCTGATTTAGAAACTTTTTACCGCGATGCTAAAAAACGCTTTGACGACGAAGAAGGCTTTGCAGATAAAGCACGTGACTACGTTGTTAAATTACAAGGCGGCGATGCGCATTGTGAAAAACTTTGGAAACTATTTATAGCCACCTCAGTTAAACACTCTGAAGAAGTATACAAGCGTTTAAATGTAACGCTTACCCAAGCCGATATTATGGCTGAAAGCGCATACAATGCAGAGCTTAACGATATTATTAGCCTACTTAAAGATAAAAACATTGCCGTAGAGTCGCAAGGCGCGCAAGTGGTGTTTTTAGATGAGCTAGCTAATAAAGATGGCGAGCCATCAGCCTTTATCGTACAAAAATCTGGCGGTGGTTTTTTATATGCAACAACAGACTTAGCGGCATGTGACTACCGTTCAAATAAATTAGGTGCTGATCGCATCTTAATTTTTGTAGATGCACGTCAAAATCTACACTTTAACCAAGTAGAGCTAACAGCGCGTAAAGCTGGTTTATTAAGAGACGAAACAAGCTACGAGTTTTGCCCGTTTGGCACCATGATGGGCGCCGATAATAAACCATTTAAAACACGTACTGGCGGCACAGTAAAACTTGCTGATTTATTAGAAGAGTCAATTAACCGCGCAGCAGCAAAATTAGCTGAACGTGAGTCTGATTTAAGTGATAGCGATCGCAGCGAAATTGCCCGTAAAGTAGGTATTGGCGCAGTTAAATATGCCGACCTTTCTAAGCACCGTACCAGTGATTACATTTTTAACTGGGACAGCATGCTAAGTTTTGAAGGCGCAACCGCTCCTTACTTACAATATGCTTATACACGCGTACGCAGTATTTTCCGTAAGTCAGGCGTTGATGCTGCTACATTAAATTCAGACGTTGCAATTGTTGAGCCTCAAGAAAAAGCACTTGCACTTAAGCTACTACAGCTCGAAGAAGTACTTGATTTAATGATCAGCGAAGCAACACCGCACGTACTATGTGGTTACTTATACGAGCTTGCAAGCTTATACATGACATTTTACGAAGCCTGCCCAGTACTTAAAGAAGGCGTAGAGCCAAGCGTGCGCGATAGCCGTTTAGTGTTGTGTAATTTGGTTTCAAGAACATTAGAAACGGGATTAGACTTACTCGGCATTGAAGTCATGGAGCAAATGTAATCACCTTCTGCTGCGTGTAGTTCGCTTTAGCTGCGTTGGTAAAACTATTTAGCCTAAGTCACATACAAACCGTATGCTCCTTGGCATAAATAGTTTTACCGCCTTGCTAGCACTCCTACACTTGCAGATATCTGAGCTGTGTAGTTTGCGTTGTAGGTTGGGTTGAGTGAAACGAAACCCAACGATACACCTGAGACTCTATGTTTACTGCTATGGAATACACCCGAGACTCGGTGTTATTGCTATCACATATACCTGAATCTTAATATTTGTTACTACTCAATATCTATTGTTTTAAGCTCGCTACTCTAAGCTCTTTTCTAAGTCTTTATTTAAAGGATTTGTTATGAAACTCGAAGATATCCGCCGTGAATACCTGCAAGACGCGTTAAGCGAAGATAACTTGCAAGATGACCCATTCAAGCAGTTTGAAACATGGCTTGAGCATGCTGTAGCAAGCCAATTACCCGATCCAACAGCGATGGTTGTAGCAACTGTTGATGAAACCGGTCAGCCTTCACAGCGTATAGTGCTTTTAAAGCACCTGGATGATAACGGCTTTGTATTTTTTACCAATACAGGTTCGCGTAAAGCGCAGGAGCTTAAAGGCAATAACAAAATTTCCTTGCACTTTCCTTGGCATCACATGGAACGCCAAGTTATTGTTTATGGCGAGGCTAAACCATTACCAACTTCTGCTGTGGCAAAGTACTTTTTATCTCGTCCTAAAGAAAGCCAATTAGCAGCGTGGGCATCAGCGCAAAGCCGTCCGGTGTCATCACGTAAAGTACTAATGGAAACCTTTGCTAATATGAAAAATAAGTTTGCTAAAGGTGAAATTCCATTACCTGATTTTTGGGGCGGTTATTGTGTAGTGCCCACTAAAATTGAGTTTTGGCAAGGTGGGGCGCATCGTTTACATGATCGTTTTATGTATCAGCGCCAAGCAGATAACAGCTGGCAAATTACACGCTTAAACCCTTAATAAATAGATGAGTAAGTAACCGTGCAATTTATTGACTCTCATTGCCACCTCGATTTTAGTGAGTTTGATTCAAGTCGTGAATCGCTGATAAACGAGTGCGTCGCAAAGGGAGTTAATCAGTTTGTTGTACCGGGTATTACGCTTGCTCAATCGCATACTCTTATAGAGCTCAAAGCAACCTATCCAAGTATAAAAATAGCGGCAGGGCTGCACCCTTATTTTTTAAAACAGCATGAAGAATCGCACATAGAAGCATTATTCGAGTTTGCAACTACAAATAAGCATCAGTTAGTGGCCATTGGTGAGTGTGGGCTTGATAGAAGCATTGAAAACCTCTCTAAACAAACTTATTTATTTGAACAGCAAATAGGGCTTTCTAATGAGCTAAGCTTACCGCTCATTGTACATCATAGGCAAAGCCATGATTTAATTGCGCAAGCGTTTAAACGTTGTAAGCCAAAAAATGGGGGAGTGATTCATGCATTTTCAGGTTCAATCCAACAAGCGAAGTATTATATCAAACAGGGCTTTAAGCTTGGCGTAGGCGGTGTTATTACCTATCAACGTGCAGTTAAAACCCGTGCTGTTATTGCCGCTATTGAGCCCGAGCACTTAGTGCTTGAAACAGATTCACCTTCAATGCCTTTAAGTGGCTACCAAGGGGAGGTTAACACGCCATTGCATCTACCTGATGTGTTTGGCGCACTATGTGATTTAAAGCCACACAGCGAAAAAGAGACGCTTGCAAAGCAACTTTATGATTCTTGTTCAGATGTTTTTTGCATATAACGATTTACCTGCCAGCGCTTTAATCCACGGCCTAACTGCCACGTAAAAATACAAGCAATCACTAGCATTAGTAAAACCTGCCTGCCTAAGTCATGAAAATGATTATGGCTGTCGGATATTGCAGCGCGAGTTAAATAAGTAATAGATACAAAACCTATAGGGCGGTCATCATCGCTTATAACAGGTTCCATAAAAGGTGTTTTTAACTTACTTATTCCGGGGGTAGAATCGGAAAGTTGACCATAAACATGATGCGACTGCCAATTGTCGCTACTGGCTAATAAAATACCCTGTTGATCGTAAATAGTGGCCGAAAGCACGAACTCATCTTTACTTATATCGTTACAAATTGCATTGAGCTGGGGTTTATTTTTTTCGATTAAAGGTGTTTTAACATTTAAAGCCATAAACTGAGTGAGGCTTTTGGCGGTGCTGTCGGCGCTATCGTAAAGTAACTGGTGGCTCTGAAAACTACTATTAACACCCACCCAGCTTAGTAATACAAAACAGCCAGCCGCAAGAATTAAGCGAACGAGTCGCTTTCTTTGGGATGCGCTTATAGGGTTTTTAATATGGTTATTTTTCATAGTCACCGTTTATGCTACTGACAGCATTTTGATTTGATGTTACAACTACACTAACTATAACCTTAAACCCCACCTGATGGCGAATTTAGTGTTGAGAATAGCAGTTTTGAGATGCCAACTATCAGGAAAATAAAAATAAACACGGAGATCCCATGTCGCAAATCAACATGGCACAGCAAGCTGCTGAGCAACCATTACAACACTTAACTCTAAATAAATGGTTTAGCTATAGTGGTGGTGTATCTACACCTCTCGATTATATTCCAAACAAAGCATTAGGGTTATTTAGCATCGCATTTGCAGGTGATTTTGAAGAAAAACACATTGCCAGTATTGTTGACTTTTTAGCGACACATAACCAAAAAGTCACCGCTATATGCCAATACCAACCTGATTTAGGGCTTGCACCAGCACTGTGTTTTTACGCGCAAAATGCAGATAAAACTATAAACCCGTTAGTACTACAAGAATTTTCAAACACGCTTGATTGTCAATTAGTGCAAGTTGATACGCCGCCTAATTTATATGAGCCAGGTTTATTGGTTATGGATATGGACTCAACTGCAATAACTATTGAGTGCATAGACGAAATAGCACGCCTTGCGAACGTATACGATGAAGTTGCCTCTGTAACTGCACTTGCAATGGCGGGTAAACTTGATTTTAGTGAGAGTTTACATCAGCGTGTAGCTAAGCTTGAAGGTATTGAAAAAAGCTTAATTGAAGAGCTGAAAAGTACATTACCATTGATGCCTGGTATTAAAATACTGTGCCAAATTTTAAAGCAACATAAGTGGTATTTGGCGATTGCCTCAGGTGGTTTTGTGCCTTTTGCAGAGCGTGTACAAGAGCTGATTAATTTAGATGAAGTGCACGCTAATGAGCTCGAATTTAAAGACGACAAGCTAACAGGTAAAGTACTGGGTACGATTGTCGATGCACAGCAAAAAGCGGTCGTTTTAGAGGTGCTTCAGCAAAAGCTAGGGCTTAAAAAAGCACAAACTGTAGCTATTGGAGATGGCGCAAATGATCTAGTCATGATGGCAAAAGCAGGCCTAGGTGTGGCCGTACATGGTAAGCCAAAAGTGGTTGAGCAAGCACAGGCGGCTATTTGTGATGGGTCATTATTGCAATTGTTGTATATGTTGGCTATTCCGTTAGAAAAACAACCAACACTTTAAAATAAATTAAGTTAAACCGCTTAACGTAAGCGGTTTAACCAAATTAGCTTACGGCGGCTCATTTGTGCTACTTGCTCTTTTTTTAGTTCTAAATGGCTTAGCGCTTCTTCAGTTATATCTACTACATCACCTACACCAGCTACGGCCCATAAGGCTTCTTCTAAATCTTTAGCTTTGTGCATTGCGTACTGACTTACGTATTTTAGCTCATTAGAAAGATAATCAGTATCGGGGCGACCTGTGCGCGATATATACAAACGCATTACGAATATAAGTTGCGATGTAATACCTTTACTAATTTGTTTATAAAAGCTTGAGTAGTCTTCACCTAAAGCGCATTGGCTAACAATAGCCTCTTCAATACTGCCTTTTCGAGGATCGAAGTTAATAGCAAGTGTAAAAGCAAGCGGTGCATCTTGGCGGCTGCGATCTTTAATATTTGGTGTTATTACATTAATAATTTGCTCTTCGGTCAGAATGCTCGAAAAGTCAGTTTTGTTACTTAATAAACCAAAGTTTTGCAAAATCACGTGCATAGGGCTGGCGTATAACCCATATCCAATTGCGCCGGTTTTAAAGTGTGCAGCTTCTTTGTGTAAATATAGCGGAAATTGGCAAACGCTTTTTGTAACCATATTTCTAAGTGCGGTAGATAAGCCTTCTACTTTAGGTGCTTCTTCAGATACTTTAAGTTTGTCTTTATTACCTTCTATTAGCTGAGTGAAAAAGGTCACGCCAGCATGGGGTAAATCAGCAATACGATTTGCTTTTAGGTTAATAGTAGTAAATGACTTACTGATGGCCATTACTTCGTACTTTAGTTCACTAAGCTTATGCTTTTTAGTTATTTTTTGAAGTTCAGGGAATGCTAAAAGTACTATATCGCCTTTTTTAAATGTGGCAGGTTGTTCGCACTCTAACTGCAAACCCATTACCGAAAAGTCACGTGTATAGCCGTTAAATACCTCATCATTAATAGTGACACTAACAGGTGTTTTATAAAGGTAGCGCTTATGCGAGCGTAAATTTACGTATTCAAGTGGCACAATATCTAAGTAGGGTGGTGTTTTGTGTTTTGCGTGGCCAAAGTGCTTGAGCTGATTTACTAATGCTTTATCAAAAGTAAGTTGTTTATAATTTGCTTGTTCAGCTTTATTGCCAATATTTGTAAGTACAACAATATACTTAACATCTTTTATAAGGCCTTTTACACGAGGTGAAGGCGGCTTATTTAATTTTTCTATATTTTCACCGGCACTATTAGGTAGTGAAAGCGGTATAAAAGAATCATCTGGATGACTTGGCATTACTTGTATTTTAAAGCACTGCCAGCTCTCTTTTTGGCTACCAAAACCTAAAAATAGATCACGTAATTTAGGGTTGTTATTTAACTCTGTACGCGTCGCTGAGTAGTAATAAATTTTACCTGATGATATATGTGTAAATGTATAGAGGTAATCTTCTTTTACTGCGGTAATTTGAGTTAGTAATTGTGTAATACGCTGATGATTAAGTATATTGTACAAACACGGTATTTTTCTTTCATCGGTAAAGTAGCGCTGAATAAAAATATTATTTTCAGTGGTAAGGCTAAGGCTTGGGTAATATTGCTCATCTTTTTTACTTAAAAACACATATAAAGACGTTACGCGAGGAATGTAGTACTGCTCATACCCCTTTGATACTACAGCATCGAGCGTATTATCTAGATTTACTTTATAACGACGCTTATTACCATGAATAAAACTTTCTAAAAAGTCATTAAAGGCATCGTTGTTTTCTATATAAGTGCGCTTTAAGCGGATGTGATTAAATTCACGAGAGATATTTTCTACTGCAACAACTTCGTATTGAATACCGTTTTTTAGGCCAAGTTCAAAGTCTTGCTCAAGGCCTACTAAGCGCATTGCGATGAGTTCGCCTTTTTTTATAGAGTAGCGCGTTGCAAGCTTAACTTTACAACCGCTTAAAGATATATCTGAGGTGCTAGCAGCAATGTTCTTTTTATCTTTGTAATCAATCGTTACTTTTATTGAGTAATTCATCCGTTCTTCACGGCGGCTCTCGTAAGAGGCAAACTTAATTACTTCAGTGTTTAAGTTATTTTCTAACTCTTGTAACTCTGATTTTTCGGCTGCTTGTTTTTGTAATACGCGGTGGTTATTTTCTGTATTCATTACGGCTTCGTAAACAGCTAAGGTGTATTCACCATGTTGTTTAAGCGCTTTTTCAAACACTTCAATGGCTGTGTCATCCATAAAGTGTTGCTTGCCGTTATGCTCATATGGTTTTACTTGGCCTGTCACTAATCCACGAAGATCAACAAAACGTGCCACTGGCTGAGATAAACGCGACATTTCCATTTTCATTAAAAATTGCTCAGGTTTAGTTAACCCTGCGGTTTTTGATTTGAAAATTAGATCAAATTTAGCGTTGCCTAAATATGTTTTTAACTCATTCACGAGGTCTTCGTGTTTGAGCATTATGTCATCAGCCATTTATAAAACCATCACCGTCTAATTGAAAAAGTAGGTATACTGTTAAGTCCATTTATTAGAAGTTCAATAAACGTTAAATCGCGCTATGTTATTAATATAGGTACAGTTATTTGAGTTACTACTGTTTAGCTCTTGTTATGTATGTGTTATTTGCCATTTTATTGGCAAGTTACTTTAAACTATTACAAAGCAAAAAGTATGCCCTAAATTATAGCTAAAAAGAAACACCATGTGTATTTATTGATTGTGACGATAGATTTTTAAGCAGGCAAGAGTTTGTTGCTAAGTAAATGCCTGAAATGGCAAAATAAGCGCTTAATAGTAAGAATTTTTTTTAATTAAAGAATAGTAGGTAAAGTTATCAATGGCTAAAGCGGCAAAAGTAGAATTTGTTTGTACCGAATGTGGCATGAACTATCAACGTTGGCAGGGTCAATGTCGCTGCGGTGCGTGGAACACATTAGCGGAATTTAAGCCTTCAGCAGGGCACAGTAAAAAAGCATCAATACGAGCAAACGTTGGTGGTTATGCTGGTGGTGTTGGTGGTGGCTCTAAAAAAATCAATGATATTGCTACATCAGAGGCTGAAAAGCAGCTAACTGAAATCGGCGAGCTTGATCGCGTACTAAGCGGCGGGGTGACTACTGGCTCTGTTAATATAATTTCCGGCGATCCGGGGGCGGGTAAGACAACTTTGCTATCTGACCTAGTGGCGAGAATGTCACAACGGATGCCGTCACTTTACTGTACGGCAGAAGAATCTTTATCGCAGTTTAAAAACAGGGTAAATCGTTTAAAGTTAAACTATAACCCGGACGAGCTTTATTTACTTTCAGAAACGAGCGTTGAAACCATCATCGAAGAGCTCGAGAAAAATAAAATTAAGTTTGCTGTTATTGACTCTATTCAAGCTGTTGTAACCGATACGGCAAATGGTAGCCCAGGTTCGCCTTCGCAGGTAAAAAGCGCCGCCCAAGCATTAACTCAGTACTGTAAGCAAAATGATGTAACCATGTTCATTATTGCTCACGTAAATAAAAATAACGAAATAGCAGGCCCTCAAACACTTGTACATATTGTTGATGCGCTTTTACACATAGATACCAACGATGGGCAAATACGAACCCTTAGGGCAAATAAAAACCGCTTTGGTGATATTGATACTGTTGGCATTTTTAAAATGTGTGAACGTGGAATGTTAAGCGTTGATAATCCAAGTGAAATATTTTTATCGGGTTCAACCACCGACTCACCTGGCTCTACTATTACCTGTATTCGTAAAGGGAATCGTAATTTATTGCTTGAGATTCAATGTTTAACTACCGAAACAGAAGCTGAATTTCCGCAGCGTGTTTGTGTTGGTTTAAATATGAATCGTATAAAAATGCTGACCGGTATATTACGTAAGCATACTAAAACTAAAATATTTCACGATACGTTTTTTAATATTGTGGGTGGTTTAAGAATTGATGAGACAGAAACCTGCATCGATTTAGCATTAGTAACCGCGTTACTTAGCAGTTTAAACGAATTTGTTGTACCTCGTACCACGTGTATTATGGGAGAACTTAGCTTAAACGGCGATGTACGCCCAATAGACAGTGGTGTACCGCGTGTTAAAGAGGCTGCACAACATGGTTTTACAGAAATATATATTCCATTTCGCAATTACCATAAATCGATGGAAGGGCTAGGCGCTAAAATTACCCCTGTAAAAACCGTACATGAGTTACTTAGTTTGATTAATTAACACTTATCGGTGATGTTCTTCAGTGTTACTCTTAAGTTGAGACACTTTATAGAAAGAATTAAATAAGGAAATGACATGAAAAAATTAGTTATAGTTGCAGCTCTTGTGGCCGCAGGCGTGGGTGGTGTTAGTTACGCAAACTACGTAGCAACTCAAGAAGTGCGTGCAGAAGTAGATAAGCAACTTGCTTTAGTAAGCGAGCAAACTGGCGCTACATTTAAATACGCTGGTTTATCGGCAAGTGTTATTTCAAAGAGTGTAGAAATAACAAACATGGAAGTAATAAGCCCTGAAGGTGACAATGTTGCTAATATTCAAAGCATTGAAATAACTGGCTACGAGCCGGATAAAATATCACCACATACATCATTTGATGTAAAAAGCTTTCAGTTTGATAAAAGCTTCGTATCAAAATTACCAGCTGATACAAACGAAATGTTAGCGTCGGCAAGTTACGACTTACATTCATCACTTGATTACGATGAAGAGTCTGGCAATAGTGATGTAGTAGTTAAGCTTGATGCAAAAGACATTGTTAGTTTTAATATGGATATGGGTTTAGCTAATTCAAAAGCGTTAATGGATGCTTCATTGGCTATTAGCAAGGCGCAGCAAGAAGCGGGTGATCAACCGCTGACGTATGAGCAAGAATTACAGCAGCAAACACTTGTTATGCAAGCAATGAGTAAATTAGAGCCGCGTAATGTTAGCTTTGCCTTAAATAACCAGGGTAAATTAAAAGATTTACTCTCAAGCGAGCTTGAAAAGCAAGGTATGACGCTTGAGCAAATGGAAATGACGCTAGAGCAACAGTTACAACAAGCTCCTGTAACTGAAGATATTGCAGAGGCTTTAACTAGCTTTGCGAAAGGTTTAAATTCATTCAGTGTGTCTGCAAAGCTACCTGAAGGTAAAACTATGATGGAAATTAACCAACAAGTTATGATGCTAGTAGGGCAACCTGAAGAGCTAGTTAAGTTTATTAACTTAGAAGTTAAAGGTGATTAGGCCTTAGTTCTGTATTAATAAAGGCGCCAATTGGCGCCTTTATTGTAATCTTATTAGCTAAAGCAATTTGCTTTTATAAGATCAGTGATTATTTGTTGTGATGGTTTTATTTTTTCCATCGCTAAAAATTCATCAGGCTGGTGTGCTTGGTTAATTGAGCCTGGGCCCATTACAATCGTTTCACAACCGAGTTGCTGGATAAACGGCGCTTCAGTGCAGTAATTTACTGCGACCGCTTTTTGCCCCGCTATTTTTTCAGCCATTTTTACTAAAGCACTGTCGGTGCTCCCACTAAATGCCGGTATTGGTTCATGTAAATCAATAACGCTCACCGCATTTGGGTATTGCTGATTTATCTCTTTCGTTGCATCGAGTACTAATGCTTGTAGTTCTTGTACACTTAAACCTGGTAATGGGCGCATATCTATATGCATTTCACAGCAACCACAAATTCTATTCGCGTTATCGCCGCCATGAATATTACCTAAGTTTAATGTTGGATAAGGGATTTCGAAGTGGTTTATTGAATACTTATGCTTTAATTGTTCTTTTAAGATCATCAATTTTGTAATCACTTTATGCATTACTTCAATGGCGTTAAGACCACGTTCGGGATCGGAGCTATGCCCAGAGCGACCAACCACTCTTATTGCTGTACTCATATGGCCTTTGTGCATAAATACTGGCGTCATATCAGTAGGTTCGCCTATTATACAACGCGCAGGTTTTAAATTCGGGTGCTTACATATTTGTTGTGCACCAGCCATCGTTGTTTCTTCGTCGGCGGTGGCAAGGATTAAAATAGGCTGAGTTTGCTGCTTTTCATCAAGTTCACTAATCGCTTGTAATACAAAAGCAAAAAAGCCTTTCATATCAATACTTCCTAGCCCATACAATTTGTTATCGAGTTCGGTAAGTTTAAATGGATTATGATTCCAACGACTGTCATCAAAAGGTACTGTGTCGGTATGACCAGCTAGCATTAATCCGCCATCACCTTCTCCGCGTTTTGCTAATAAATTATAGCGCCCTTTACCTCCTTCTAATTCTATAATTTCACACGTAAAACCGATTGTTTCGCACCAACTGGCTAGGAGTTCAATTACGTTTTTATTGCTCATACACAGGTTGTCTTCAATAGCACTAATAGAAGGGGCTGCAATCAATTGTTGGTACATGGAAATAAACGAAGGCAAAGGCATAAAAAAATCCAAAATTATTATTCAATTTAATTGCATAACAATATAAAAGTATTTATGATGAATATCAATTCACTTTTTAAGCATAAATATATTAAAAGTAACGCCATGAAAATAATGCGACGATAATCAAAATTCATTAATAAAAAAGACTTAATTAGCGTCTAAGCTAGTTTAAGCGAACATTATAGATAAGTAGTAATTAATTTTAAGATAACGAGTAACAAATGAATGTAGTGATTATTGGCGCAAGCGGATACAGCGGCGCAGAGTTAGCAAGTTTAGTTGCTAAGCATCCAAACTTAACTTTAACAGGCTGTTATGTATCTGAGGGTAGCTTAGATAAAAATAAATTGCTAAGTGATTTATACCCAGAGCACCTTGGCTTACTAGACTGCCCTTTACTTCCTCTTAGCGTATCAGCTTTTGATGACATTCAAAGTGATGCTGATTACGTATGCTTATGTACCGATCACAAAGTAAGTGTTGATCTAGCGCCGCAATTTTTAGCTATGGGTAAAAAGGTATTTGATTTATCTGGTGGCTATCGTTTAGCAAGCAATGACGACTACGTTACTTACTATGGTTTTGAGCATCAACATCCAGAGCTTTTAAATGAAGCGGCTTACGGTCTAGCTGAGTGGAACCATGATGCTATCGCTAATGCAAAGCTAATTGCTGTTGCAGGCTGTTACCCAACAGCAGCGCTTAATGCGCTAAAACCGCTTAAGCAAGCAGGCTTATTAAGCAGCGAAAGTATTATTATTAATGCGGTTTCGGGCGTTACAGGCGCAGGGCGTAAAGCCAGTGTAGGAACGCATTTTTGTGAAGTGTCGCTTGCACCTTATGGTTTGTTTAACCATCGCCACGGCCCTGAAATTGAACAACACCTTGGCCACAAAGTGTTGTTTACACCGCATCTAGGTAATTTTCCGCGCGGTATTTTAGAAACTATTTATGTACAGCTTAAGCCAGGCGTTACCAAGGAAAACGTTGCATCGGCTTATCAAGTACTTTCGAGCGAGCCATTAATTCGTTTATTAGGCGATAAAGTACCTTCAATTAAAGGTGTAGCTAAGCAGCCATTTGTTGATATTGGCTGGCAGCAACAAGGAACGCAGTTAATTGTGATGTCTGCTATTGATAACTTATTAAAAGGCGCTGCTGGACAAGCTTTGCAGTGTATTAATATTTCTATGAATTTAGATCATACCACTGGTTTAAGAGGAGCGTTTTAAATGAGTAAAAAAACGTGGGTAATTAAGCTAGGTGGTGCAGTACTTAATACAGAAAATGCAGCAAAAGCGTTGTTTGATGTATTAAATGAGCAAACAAATGATGAATTTGTCATTGTACATGGCGGTGGCGCTTTAGTTGATACATGGTTAAAACAAGCGGGTTTTGCCAGTGCTAAACACCAAGGATTACGTATTAGCCCAGCAGAGCAAATGCCTTATATAGTGGGTGCGCTTGCAGGTTGCGCTAATAAACAATTAATGACTCAAGCTATTAGTGCTGGGCACAAGCCTGTCGGCTTAAGTCTTTTTGAGGCAGGTGTTACTGCCACTCAAAAGCTAAAAGCGCTTTGCTTAGTGGGTAAATGTAAAAGCAACGACGATTCTATTGTTAATGATTTACTTAAAATCGGTCGCCTACCGATTGTTAGCTCTATAGGCTTTGATGAGCAAGGGCTTTGGTACAACGTAAATGCAGATGAAGCAGCAGCGGCTATTGCTAGTAACTTAAATGCTGAGCTTATTTTTATGACGGATGTTGAAGCAGTGCTTGATGAAAATAAACAGCCGTTACATCAACTTGACACAAAACACATTGATACTTTAATTACAAATGGAGTAATTGTGGGCGGGATGGAGGTCAAAGTTAAGACCAGCCTTCACGCTGCCCAACATTTACGACGCGGTGTGTATATTTCCAGCTGGCAAAAGCCAGAAAATTTAACTGCTCTGCTACAAGGCGAGCATGTCGGAACTAAGATTACACCATAGGTTTATTATGTTTGAGAATTTTTTAACGGGTTTAGAGTTAGACCAAGAAGGCGCACTTAATTTATTAAAGTTAGCGCAAGATATAAAAGCAAAACCAGAAAAATACAGCAATGTATTAGCGGGAAAATCAATCGTAACATTGTTTGAAAAACAAAGTTTACGTACTCGCTTATCGTTTGATATAGGTATTAACCGCCTTGGTGGCCATGCAGTTTATTTAGATCAGCAAAATGGCGCTATGGGTGCACGTGAATCAATTAAAGATTTCGCACTTAATATTTCTACTTGGGCCGATGGTATTGTTGCGCGCGTAAATCAGCACAGCACATTAACTACATTAGGTGAATACGCATCAGTACCGGTAGTAAATAGTTTGTGTGATTTATACCACCCATGCCAAGCGCTTGCTGATTTTTTAACGCTTCAAGAAGTTCACGGCGATGTGAGCGAGCTTAAAGTGGCTTACTTAGGTGAGGGCAACAATGTAACTCATTCATTAATGCTTTTAGCGGCAACGCTTGGCACTGATTTTGTTGCTGTAACGCCAAAAGGCAGCTCGCCTGATTCGCAAATCCTTAAAAAGGCAGAGCAAATAGCGGCAATGAATGGCGCATCAGTGATGGTAAGTGACCGTGTTGAAGCGGCTGTTGGTGCAAACGTTGTATATGCAGATACATGGGTATCAATGGGTGATACAACACCGCTTGAGCAAGTTAAAGAAAAATATATGCCTTATCAATTAAATCAGGCATTGCTAGATCAAACCGGTGCAACTACGGTATTACATTGCCAACCGGCACACCGTGAATTTGAAATTACCTCTGAGGTAATGGATGGTCCAGCATCGAAAATTATTCAACAAGCAGAGAATCGCATGCACGCGCAAAATGCTTTGCTAGTTACATTACTAAATCCAAATTTTGTTAAGGAACACCTATGAGTTCAATTAAAAAAGTCGTTTTAGCCTATTCAGGTGGTCTTGATACATCGGCTATCGTGCCATGGTTAAAAGAAAACTACGGTTGTGAAGTTGTTGCGTTTGTAGCGGATGTAGGTCAAGGCGCAGAAGAACTTGAAGGCGTAGAAGCTAAAGCAATCGCTTCAGGTGCTTCAGAATGTTACGTAGTTGATTTAAAAGATGAAATGGTAAGTGATTACATTTATCCAACACTTAAAACGGGCTCGATTTACGAAGGTACTTATTTACTAGGTACGTCTATGGCGCGTCCTATTATTGCTAAAGCACAAGTTGAAATTGCACGTAAAGTAGGTGCTGATGCACTTTCTCATGGTTGTACTGGTAAAGGTAATGACCAAGTTCGTTTTGAATCATGTTTTGCAGCCCTTGCTCCAGATTTAAAAGTAATTGCGCCATGGCGTGAGTGGGACTTATCGAGTCGTGAATCATTACTTGATTACTTAGCAGAGCGTGACATTCCGTGTTCAGCATCTGCTACAAAAATTTATAGCCGTGATGCTAACGCTTGGCATATTTCGCACGAAGGTGGTGAGCTTGAAGATCCATGGTGCCAACCAACTGAGCTAGTATGGACTTGGACTAACTCTCCAGAGCAAGCACCAGATAAATCAGAACTAGTAACTTTAAAAGTTGTTGAAGGCGAAGTGGTTGCTGTAAATGGCGAAGAACTTAAACCATATGACTGTTTAGTTAAATTAAACGATATTGCATCACCTCATGGCGTTGGGCGTGTTGATATTGTAGAAAACCGTTTAGTAGGTATGAAGTCACGCGGTTGTTATGAAACACCAGGTGGCACAGTAATTATGGCTGCGCTTCAAGCCATTGACGAGCTAGTGCTTGATAAAGCAAGCCGTAAATGGAAAGAAGTACTAGGTGGTGAATTTTCACATTTAGTGTACGACGGACGTTGGTTTACACCACTTAAAGATTCTATTTTAGCCGGTGCAGAAGCACTTTCTAAAGTGGCAACAGGTGAAGTGGTACTTAAGCTATATAAAGGTCAAGTAACTGCGGTTCAAAAGCAATCACCAAATAGCTTATACAGCGAAGCATTTGCTACATTTGGCGAAGATGATGTATATGACCAGTCACACGCTGAAGGCTTTATTCGTTTATTCTCGCTTTCAAGCAGAATTTCAGCATTGGCTAAAAAGTAAATTATTTATAGCCCCTTATAAAAGGGGCACTACAGGGTTTGGAGAGATTTCATGGCATTATGGGGCGGACGTTTTTCTACGGGTCCAGATGAGGCGTTTAAGCAATTTAACGACTCTCTTCCCTTTGATTACCAGTTAGCAGAGCAAGATATTATTGGCTCTGTGGCATGGGCTGGTGCACTTGAACAGGTAAATGTACTTTCAAGTGATGAGCATACAAAATTAGTTGCTGCATTAAATGAGCTACTTGAAGAAGTTAAAGCTGATCCACAATCAGTTGCTACTTCAGGTGCAGAAGACATTCATTCACATGTTGAAGCTGCTCTAATTGAAAAAGTAGGTGATTTAGCTAAAAAATTACATACAGGCCGAAGCCGTAATGACCAAGTTGCCACCGATTTTAGACTATGGTGCCGTGATACAGCCGATCATTTACTAGATGCCATTGCACAGCTAAAAAGCGAGTTTGTAGCGCTTGCAGAGCGAGAGCTTGGCACAATATTACCAGGTTACACGCATTTACAGCGCGCACAACCAGTATTGTTTAGCCACTGGTGTATGGCGTATGTAGAAATGCTAGAGCGCGATGAAAGCCGCCTGCAAGATGCTAAAGCGCGCATGAATTTTTGCCCATTAGGCAGTGGTGCATTAGCTGGTACAGCTTATCCGATTGATCGCCAAGCATTAGCCCACGGATTAGGTTTTACAGCGGCTACAAAAAATAGCCTTGATGGCGTATCTGATCGTGACTTCGTGTTAGATCTTTTAAGTTGTGCGTCTATTTCGATGATTCACTTATCTCGTATGTCTGAAGATCTGATTTTTTATAATTCGGGTGAAGCCGGATTTATAGAGCTTGCTGATAACGTCACATCAGGCTCATCGCTCATGCCTCAGAAAAAAAATCCTGATGCACTCGAGCTTATTCGCGGTAAAACCGGACGTGTATTTGGTGCATTTAGCGCTATGATGATGACATTAAAGGCACTGCCACTTGCATACAATAAAGATATGCAAGAAGACAAAGAAGGCCTGTTTGACGCTATGCCAACATGGCTTGCATGTATTCATATGGCGCAAGCATGTATTAAAGGCGTAAAAGTAAATGGCGATAAAACGTTAGCAGCGGCAAAAGGCGGCCACGCTAATGCCACCGAGCTTGCTGATTACTTAGTTGCTAAAGGTGTGCCATTCAGAGAAGGGCATCACATTGTGGGTGTACTTGTACAGCTTGCGATTAGCGAAGGTAAAACGCTTGAGGAGCTATCACTTGAGCAGTACAAATCAGTAAACACTGTATTTGAAGACGATGTTTACCCAGTACTTGAAATTGATGCGTGTATAAAAGCGCGTCAAGCGCTTGGTGGGACGTCTATTGAGCAAGTAACTAATGCTGTTAAAGAAGCCAAAAAAAAACAGCAAATAACGGTACGTGATGCAAATTTAGATGATGTAGAGGCAATAGCCACACTTATACAGCATTGGGCAACGGTAGGCGAAAACCTACCTCGTGCAAAAAGCGATATGGTGCACTCTATTAACGAGTTTGCAGTTACTGAAATAAATGGAAAAGTGTCGGGCTGTGCATCGTTATACATTTACGATACCGGCCTTGCTGAAATACGCTCATTGGGTATAGACCCAAAAAGTAAAGTGACGGGGCAGGGTAGACAGCTTGTAGAGCACCTACTTGCTAAAGCCAAAAAATTGGCACTTAACCGAGTTATTGTATTGACCCGTGTACCCGATTTTTTTGAACAACAACGTTTTACTTTTTGTAGCAAAGACTCTTTGCCTGAAAAAGTAATGAAAGATTGTGAACTTTGCCTTCGTAAAGAAAATTGTGACGAAGTAGCAATGGAATATATTTTGAAGCTAAGTACACGTGCGGAGATCCCGTGTAAATACGTAGCTTAAACTCCCTGGATACAAAAAACGTACGGTTATCCCTGTGCGTTTTTTTATATTTGCAGTAAACTGGTCGGAGTTGTTTGGTTGGGTTATATTTTTTGAGTGAATTTTAATGTGTCAAAAAAAGTTGGCACATTGATTGCTATGTATAAGATAGGTAGCAAAATAGCTATCACTGCTTAAAACAGGTAATGCATTTATCTACATAATAATGTGGTTAAAAGTTGCACCAAATATAATTAAAACTTTTACAAGGATCAATCACATGCAAGTTTCAGCTAATAGCCAATTACAAATGCAAGCATACAACAAAACACAACAATTAAAGCCTGCAATGGAACAAACTGCTAGCCCTAAAACCCTGCAATCTGATACAGTGAGTATCTCTCAAGAGGCTATGAGTGCTGCGAGTACTGATTTACAGCGTGGTGGTTCATTACTTTCTGGTGGGACTGGTTCTCGCCCAAAATAGTTATATAGGTATTCGATGTTTTTATTTGAGCTGTTTGGTCTTTTTTCACTATCAGCCTTGGTTATGTGGGCTTTTTTGATGGCATTCTTTTTTAACATTTTTGTTTATAGTTTAGGTGTTAAAAGAAATACGACTTTACTAATCAGCTCATTTATTATGATGGTTTCTTATTCTGCAACTGATTATCTTTATACCTGGATATCATATTACAATACAACTTATTTTGATTGGGCTATACATGATGCTATTACTATTGCTAGTTTAATAATTGCTTATAGTGTAGTAAAGCGTTCTAGTACTTCTCTCTTATATTTAGTTACAGGTCTTTCCATAAATATGATTCTTGTGTTATTTATGCATTTAGATGTTTATATTTATGGTAATCAAGAGCCTTGGATTCTATGGGATATTTATCTTTATAGTGTAAATGTAATAGACTTAACAATGGTTGTCGCGTTAATTGTTGATAGAGACTTTCTCGGTCTTCATAAATTAAAAAATAAAACTCTCAACTACTTCAAGTCAAACGATATCCATAAAGTAACCTAGTTTAAAATGTACGTTACTGAAGCCCTAATGGATTATGTAGAAGCTTTCTCTCAATGGGGCTTTTTAATGGCCTTCTTATACTGCTTAGCATCCAGTATAAATAAAGAGAATAAATCTCCTGTCTATTTATCTGCGCTTATGCTCTGCTCATATATTTCTAGTGGTTACATAAACTTATTAGAAAGTTTATATTTAAATTGGGCGCTCTACGATTTTATTACAATTTTAGCTCTGTTTATTTTAAAATATCTTAAAGTACTCAAATGTTCGAAAGCTTTTGATTTCATCATTATTTCGCTTACAACAAACGCTGTACTCACCCTCATAATGCATTATGACCTATACGTTCTATATAATATTGAGCCTTGGTGGTATTGGAGTTTTTATTCGATAGGGGTTAACTCTATAGATACTCTAATGATACTTTCATTAGTACTCAATAGGAACATTATACAGATGCTACATTTAAAAGCCTTCAAATTAAACTTAAAAAAGTCGTAAAAATGAGTGAACTTTTGGTTAGTCCAACAGTGTCATTGTACATAGGTGCCTTTGTACAATGGGGATTCCTTATGGCCTTTTTGTACTCCCTTGCTAATTCGATTAATAAGCCTAATAAAGAAAGAGTGTATTTGTCTTTGATTATGAGTGTTTCATATTCGTTTAGTATATTTACAAATATGGATACGGTAACTTATCTCGATTTTTTGTTTTCCGATATTTTAACTCTCCTAGTTATAATTTTCCTTAGGCGGCTCTGGCGTGATGGTATTACCTATCTATATATTATTACTGGTTTAGCTATAAACTCAGCTCTACACTTTCTCATGCATTACGACATCTATATATCAAATAATACAAGCTACTGGTGGCTTTGGAATGCTTACGCGATAGGG
This sequence comes from Pseudoalteromonas sp. SG45-1, assembly GCF_014164135.1. Classification (NCBI taxonomy): domain Bacteria; kingdom Pseudomonadati; phylum Pseudomonadota; class Gammaproteobacteria; order Alteromonadales; family Pseudoalteromonadaceae; genus Pseudoalteromonas; species Pseudoalteromonas sp. SG45-1. The sequence goes on along the minus strand of NZ_JACJEP010000007.1, from coordinate 78,474 downwards.
GTCAACGCTGCGGATTTTATAATGGTAGCTATATTTTTTATAAACAAAGATTTTTTATACTTGATGAAATTTAGAAATGGTTTGATTACTAGTTTGAAAAGGACAGTTGATGGCTGACCTACTCTGGAGTCTTGTCGATTTAGGCGATAATATAGGGCTATTATTTACTTGGTTCTTTTTAATTTCATTTTTATATAATCTATCAGCAAGTATAAATAAGGCAGATAAAAGCCTGCTACAGTTATCATTCATTATGCTGGTTTCTTATACTTCAAGTCTTTTTATGGATCCTCGAACTTCGACTCCTCACTTAAATTACTTTTATTTTGATTTTGCTACCATAGGTACTTTATTACTTTGGCGAGCTGTATGTAAAAATCCTGTCCCCATTGCTTTTCTCTATGTAATTGTTGGTCTATTTATTAATGCGTGTCTGTTCCTGGGTATGCATTACGACATTGTAATCGTTGGCACTCTTTACTATTGGTGGTTTTGGACCATTTACACATTCGGGATGTATTTTGTCGACTTTACAATGGCATTGGTATTAATCATCAATAAGGATGTTTTAGGCTTAAACAAGCTTTTAAGGTATGTTAGAAGGTTAAGTTTAGATCGCTGAGGCAGTAAAGCTCAACTTAAAAGAAGAGTGATTTTGTGCATTTTTTTATGTTGCCGTTATATGTTAAGCGGTACAATAACGGTTTATATAGTGTTGGGGTAAGATGATTGAGCTACTTTTAAATACAAATATCTCTTTTTATATAGGTGCTTTTGTACAGTGGGGCTTTTTGATGGCTTTTCTATATTCTTTAGTAAGCTCTATAAATAACGCAGATAAAAGCATTGTTTGGCTATCTTTCATCATGGCACTTTCTTACTCTTCTAGTATTTTTATTGATATGGATTCGATAACTTACTTCGATTTTTTCTTATTCGATAGTATTACTCTATTTGTTATTATTTTATCTGGTTTTTTTATAAAAATTAGCGGTGTATACATTTATTTATTATTTGGTTTAGGTATAAACACCTTACTATTTTTTGCAATGTATATAGATAATGATGTTATGCACCATTATGAATTTTGGTGGTTCTGGTGGGTGTACATAGTAGGTATAAATTTTACAGATTTGACCATGGTTTTAGTTTTCTTTATAGGTAAAGATGTTTTAAAACTTGCTTGGTTAGAAGGAAAGCTAAATAAAGTGTTGAATAAAAGGGCCTATTAGTAATGGATTTCAGTGCTAACAGGCCTTATTTATTATTAACTGGCACCACAGCCCAATTTAGTTTTTAGCGCTTTGACAATTACAGGATCTACAAACTCGCTTACATCACCATTGTGACGTGCTACTTCTTTAACGAGCGTTGATGAAATAAATGAATTTCGCTCTGCGGGTGTTAAAAATACACTTTCTAAATCAGGATTCAGGCGGCGGTTCATGTTAGCTAATTGAAATTCATAGTCAAAATCAGATACCGCTCTAATACCACGAATAAGCACATTAGCATTGTGATCGCGCGCAAGGTCAGCCAATAAGCCAGAAAAACCAATGACCTTAACATTATCTAAGTGACTTAAAATAGAGTTTGCAAGTTCAACACGTTCTTCAAGGTTAAAGCAGGGTTTTTTACTTGGGTTGTTCGCAACCGCAACTAATACAGTATCAAACATTTTAGCTGCACGTTGAATAAGATCTGTATGACCATTGGTTAGTGGATCAAAGGTGCCCGGGTAAATTGCAATAACTTTCATAATGTTCACTATTTATGATTTTAGCGCTAGTTTAACAGTGTTTATGCCACAAAGCAGCCTAGCTAATAAAGCATATAAACACTTACTTTCTTTGAACAGGTCAGTCCAAGGTTTGAGTGTTTTAATGATTCATATTTGTTTATACTGTTTACCTCTTTTGAGTGTAATGTAGCCTATAGATAATTTGAGTATTAGCATATGAATACCAAGGATAAAATAATACACACCAGTATTTTGTTGTTTAACGAAAATGGTGAGCGTGCAATAACGACAAATCATATTGCATCAAACTTAGGGATGAGCCCGGGTAATCTTTATTATCATTTTAAAAATAAAGAAGACATTATCCGTCATATTTTTGCGTTGTATCGCGATCATTTAAATACTCACTTTAAACCTATTAATAAAGATGATGATGCATTTAATCATTTAACGGCTTATTTAGATTCGTTATTTGAATTGATGTGGCGTTACCATTTTTTTTACGACAATCTTGGCGATATACTCGCCAGAGACACTGAGCTAAAACAAGCTTACATTGATTTTCAGTTAGAGTTATTAGAGCAAGTTCGTAAAATTATTCTAGGTCTTCGCGATAGTGAAATGATTGCTATTGATGAGCAAGATGTCATTGATTTAGCCCATACACTAAAGTTAACTGTTAGCTTTTGGACGCCTTATATTAAGGCTCGTAGGCCAAGCGGTACCCTTGCTGAGCAAGATATATATCACGGTATTTTAAAAGTACTAACATTATTTAGAGCGTACAGTACCGATAAAAGTATCGATAAAATGAACCTGCTACGCGAAAAATACACCGAGTTAGCCCAACAAGCCTTAGGGGCTGTGACCCTTCAAGATTAAAATTTTTCAACCTAGGAGCGATTAAATCGCGATGCGAGATTTGTAAGCCAGTAGGGTAACTGCTCCTGCGTTACCTTACTGACTAAATCTATGTAGGCAACAAAGAGTTAATTGCCCTAAGGCAGAATCCTTCGAGCAGCGTATGTTTAGCATTTATGCTACGTTATCGCCTATTTATAGGGAATAACCACGCTACATAGGCTCTGCCTTGCTAAAATACCAAACACACTGCTGCAAATTTAACCTCGAAAGATAAACAGGCCCTCGCGGTTGCTTAGTCGATAATTATTGGTTGTTTCCTAGACGCTGAATTTTTTGCTATAATCGCGCGCCAAATGCCTGGGAGCGCGAATTCCCGCAGTCTAAGAGTGAACTATGCTTAAATTTATCGTCAAACTACATCCTGAAATAGCCATCAAAAGCCGTTCGGTCCGTAAACGCTTTACTAAAGTGTTAGAAAATAACATTAAGATTGTATTGCGACGTCTTGACGAAAAAGTACAAGTAAGAAATAACTGGGATAATATTTCAGTTGTTACAAAGCTTGAAGATGCACAAGTTCGCCTTGATTTTATCGACAGCCTTAAACGCATACCTGGTATCGTTCAGTTTATTGAAGTAACTGAGACGCAATTTGAAACTCTCGATGATATCTATCAAAAAACAATAGCGTTAGTGGGTCACACAATTGTGGGTAAAACTTTTTGTGTGCGTGCTAAGCGTATAGGCCAACACGACTTTACCTCGACTGATTTAGAGCGTTATGTTGGTGGTGGGCTAAATCAACATATTGAAGGCGCAAGCGTTAAGCTTAGCCGTCCAGAAGTAACAATACGCTTAGAAGTAAAAGACGATAAAGCTTATATTGTTTCGCAAACGCATTTTGGTATGGCGGGCTTTCCACTACCAACGCAAGAAGACGTGCTTTCACTTATGTCGGGTGGTTTTGACTCTGGCGTAGCAAGTTATCAAATGATTCGTAAAGGCGCACGTACGCACTTTTTATTCTTTAATCTAGGTGGCGCAGCGCACGAGATTGGTGTTAAGCAAGCGAGCTATTTTTTATGGAAAAAATACAGCTCAACACATAAAGTTAAATTTATAACAGTTGATTTTGAACCTGTTGTTGCTGAAATTCTAGAAAACGTTGAAAACAGCCAAATGGGTGTTGTACTTAAACGTATGATGATGCGAGCAGGAAGTGTAGTGGCTGAAAAGTTAAACATTCAGGCGCTTGTCACTGGTGAAAGTATTGGCCAAGTATCTAGTCAAACATTAGCGAACTTAAGCGTGATTGACCGCGTTACTGAAACGCTTATTTTACGCCCGCTAATTCAAAATGATAAACAAGAAATTATTAATCTTGCTCGCCAAATTGGTACAGCTGAAATGGCTGAAACGATGCCTGAATATTGTGGTGTTATTTCTAAAAAACCGACAGTTAAAGCCAAAATTGAAGTAATAGAAGCCGAAGAAGAAAAGTTCGATTTTGATGTGCTAGATACCGTAGTAAATAACGCGCGCATAATGGATGTACGCGATATTGACGTAGAAGCCAAGCAAGAGCTAAAAGAGGCTGAGTCGGTTGCTGATTTACCTGCAGGCTCTGTAGTAATTGATATTCGCTCACCAGAAGAAGAAGAAGCTGCACCGCTTGCAATCGATGGTGTTGAAGTGGTGCATTTGCCGTTCTTCCGTTTGGCTACTAAGTTTGGTGATTTACCAAAAGACACCGACTACTATTTATATTGTGACAGAGGCGTAATGAGCCAACTACAGGCACTTATGCTGCACGAACAGGGCTTCGAAACTGTAAAAGTTTATCGCCCGTAAAGTTAAAAGCTTATATAAGCGTGGTTTATACCACGCTTTTTTTTGCCTGAATTTTGACTAACAACTCATCGTTGTAAGGCGTTGGAATACTGTGAAGTTTACCTTGTTGGCTAATATAGCCACATATAGCTGATATTTCAGTTTCTCTATTGTGAGCTATATCTTGCTGCATTGATGAGTAATTATTTGCGGTTAACTCCATTATTTTATAAGCGGTATTGAGAGCTTTAATTAATGGGATATTAAGCCCTTGAGCCTTTGCAATATTGCATGCTTCAGTGAGTGCATTAAAAATTATTGTATTGTACTTAGGTGCACGTAATTCGCCATTTTTTACATTACTTAAAGCGCTTAATGGATTAATGGCAATATTGACGAGTAGCTTTTCAAAACGAAGCTGCTGAATGTTATTAGTAAACTTTAGGTTGGGTATTACTTTAAAAATATCAGCTATTGGCGCACTATTTTGAAGTGCAAGCTCATTACAGCCACCAATAACGCTTTGTCCTTCACCTGTGTGTTGCACAATATATTGGTTTGATTTAAAGCCCGCTATGCTTGTCGTTAAAAAGTAGAGTGCTTGATGGGTGTTTAGCTGGTTATTTATCTCATCAACGTTGCCCATTCCATTATGCGAAAGTACAACAGAGCAATGTGTTGGTAAAAATGGCTTTATTTGAGAAAACGCATCAAGCACTTGAAAAGCTTTAACGGTAAATAAAATTACATCAAATTCAGTTGCTTTATCTAACTGATTTAATGAAATAAATTTTGCGTTAATTTTTTTTGATGCACCCTTAGCTCTGCTGTAAAAGCGGGTGTTTGTTGGGTTTTTACGAGTTAAAACACTGACATTATGCGATGCGCTCAAAAAGTGGCTCAGCAATAAGCCAATAGCGCCATCGCCAACGATTAAAATATTAGCCATGTGGGTTCTTTTTTCGAGGTGTAAAAATTACTCTAAGTAAAAAGTAGCTTGCAGCACCTGCAAAATCAGCAAAAAAATCACCAAGTGATGCTTGCCTATAAGGAAGTGCGTCTTGCATTATTTCTATCGAGGCGCCATAGCCTGCTAATAAGAGTATTTGAGCATATAAAGGAAGCTTAAAAGCCTTATCCATTATTATGGCTAATATAAAAAAAATCCCAAAATGGGCGACTTTATCAACATGAGGGAATAAATTTACAACGCCACCTTTTATTTCTTTAGCAAATAAAAAGGTGAAAGCCACTATGCTGATTAAAAAAACTGCTTGATAAACACGCCTTGTCACGACAAATCCTAAAATCGCTTAAAAAAGAGGCGCAAGTATATCAAACTAATTTAGTATCGCACCTGAACAAGATGCAGAAAAATGTAAAGATTTATAATTTTAGCGTTATAATTGCCACATAAAATTAAGATTAAATAGTTAGGAGTATACTAATGCCTTCATTTGATATTGTATCTGAAGTAGAAATGAACGAAGCTAAAAATGCGGTTGATAACGCAAACCGTGAACTAGAGACTCGCTTTGATTTTAGAGGCGTTGATGCATCTATTGAGCTAAACGATAAAACAATTAAGCTTAAAGCAGAAGCTGACTCTCAAGTTATGCAGTTGTTCGATATTTTAGCGGGAAAAATTTCAAAGCGCGGTATGGATGTAGCTAGTTTAGAACTTCAAGATATTAGCCGTGCAGGAAAAAATGTATTTCGTAACGTTGGGTTAAAGCAAGGTATCGAAAAAGACATGGCCAAAAAAGTGGTTAAAGCCATTAAAGATTCAAAAGTTAAAGTACAAGCCGCTATTCAAGGCGAAGAAGTGCGTGTGACAGGTAAAAAGCGTGACGATCTTCAAGAGGCAATGCAGGTAGTACGCAGTGCCGATTTAGGTCAGCCTTTTCAGTTTAAAAACTTTCGTGACTAATTTATAAACTGTTTTTAATAAAAATGCTTTAATTTGTCTATATTTGCAGACAGATTAAAGCTACTTAATTTTTTACAACTTTCCCACCTTATCCTCTCGTAGTTCTGCATGTATTAATCCACCTTTTGATATTTAAGCTATTATATTTAATTGAATATAATAAAAATTTCACTCTAGAAGGTATTAAAATGAGACCCCATCAATTATTTCTGTTATTTGTTTTGCTTATATTTACCAAGCCAAGCTTATCAAAGCCAGTTGATATTGATGTATTGGTCGAAGATGGCTACTTTCCGATTATTATTAACGCGCAAAAAAAGCAGGGCTTTGCTCCTGAGTTTATTAATATTTTAAACGACGCACAGGAGGAATTTAACTTTATACTTATTTCTTTACCTGTAAAAAGGCTTACTTTGTCTGTTGAAAAAAATAACTTCGACGTTTTATTTTTAATGGCAATGCAATGGCTGCCAAAAACAACGCAGAAAAACATTGAAAAAACTGAATTTTATACCATCACCAAAAACGAGCTTTATACACTCAAAGAGAATGCATCAGAACAAACTTATTTTGACAATCTGGACAAATTAACCAAAGTTGGGGTTTTAGGGTATTCGTATCAATTTGCAGGATTTAATACAAATGCCGAATACTTGAGAGAAGAGCACCAGGTAAGCCTTACAATCGATGAATTCAATGTAGTTAAAATGCTGCTATTAAGGCGCGCTGAAGTCGGGGTTTTAAACAGTATTGCTTATCAGTATTTTAAAAAGCAGAATATCTTAAATATGGATTTACTATTTAAGAGTGACGTACCAGATGCAGTGTATGAAACACATTTTTTGATTAACTCACAATCAAATAAAATATCTAGTCGCAAAATGGATGAAATATTAAATTTACCTACTACACAAATGCAACTTCAGAAGCTACTTGATAAGTACGGTATTCCTTCAAGCTATAATAATACAGCACTGAACTGAAATAGCTTTTAGCTATATAGACGTCCATTGACATTTGTAAACAAAATGCTCACAATGACGGCATATTTTCAAGGTGCTTGCTAGCCACTTCATGTAATGATTTTTTTAGCAGGATAATCGGGAAGTTGGTGCGTTTTCATGATGACTACAAGCCCAACACTGCCCCCGCAACGGTAGAGTATTGCATGTTTTTATGTGCTTACTGAGTCCGGAGACCGGCCTTGATGCAATCTTACTTACTTAAATCTTTGCGGTGGGCAAAGGTAGGGGATCTCATGTTAAACAAAACAACTCTAGGCGTTGCAATTTCTGCTGCGCTTTCATTTTCTGTGTCTGGTGCAGAGCAATCAATTGAAAAAATAACCGTTACAGCTAATAAGTTTGAGCAATCAATTAACGACGTTTTAGTGAGTGTAAATGTTATTGAACGTGCTGAAATAGAAGCTAGTAACGTACGCGATTTACCTACACTTTTAAGCACGCGAGTGGGTTTTCAAGTTAATCCAAACGGTGGTTTTGGTCAAAATACAGGTGTGTCACTTCGTGGTACAGGCTCTGGCGATACGTTGATTTTAATTGACGGTGTACGTACAGGCTCAGCAACACTTGGTCAAAAAGCACTAAATAATGTCCCTTTAAATAGTATTGAACGCATAGAAATTATTAAAGGCTCTCGCGCGGCTGTTTATGGCTCTGATGCACTCGCTGGTGTTATTAATATTATTACGCGTGAGTCAGATAACTTATCCCTAAGCGCTACATTTGGTTCTGACTCTTATCAAAATTATCAAGTTGCAGGCTCTGTAAAATCAGATGATATAACAACAGCATTTAACGCAGGCTTTGAAAAAACAGATAACTTTGATGTATTGCAAGGCGTAGCACCTGATGAAGATGGCTATGAAAATAAAAACCTTGGGTTTAAAGTAAACTACACCGATGCACATTACGGCGACTTTAAGTTATTAGGCCAATACAGTGAAGGTTATGCAGATTACGACAGTAGCTTTAGCCCAGCAGATAGTACGATTGAACGAGATGACTTTAAAAACTATCAACTTTCTACAGGTTGGAGCAAAAACTACACTAACCAAACGCATAGTATTGATTTAGCGCTTTCAACAGATGATTCAGACAATACATATGTCGATTTTTCAGTTGGGCCAACAACAAGTACCTTTATAACTAAACGCACACAAATTGATTATAACGGGCAGTACCTGTTATCTAATGAACTTAACATTAGTGGTGGTATTAATTGGTACAACGATGATGTGTCGCATAGTTCGCAACCATTTGTTGAAGACAGCCGCGATGTACTTGCTGTGTTTGTAGGTGCTTACTATGATGCAGATAAAGTACTGGCTAATTTAACTGTTCGCCAAGATGATGATGAGCAATTTGGCGACGAAACAACGTATACAGCCGCTGCAGGTTATCATTTATCTGAAGATGCAACATTTCGTATAAGCCAAAGTACTGGCTTTAAAGCTCCTACATTTAACGATTTATATTATCCACTTTATGGTAACCCTGATTTACAACCTGAAAAATCAGTAAACCGTGAGTTAGGTTTGAGTGTAGATTTTGATATCGCGCAAGTTGATATTGCAGTATTTAGAAACGATATAGAAGATAAGATTGATTACGATGCAAACTTTGCATTGGCTAATATCGATGAAGCACGCTACGAAGGGGTTGAATTTAGCTTATCCCAGCAGTTTTTTGGTTTTGATAGCAACCTTAACTTTGCTTACTTAAGCGCTGAAGACGAAGAAACGGGCGCAGAGTTGCGTAATGTTGCTAAACGTACTTTTAACTGGGAACTTGCAAAACAGTTTGGTGCTTTTGATGCAAGCTTAGACATGCAATACCGTAGCGACCGACAAGGTGCTGTGACGCGCTTAGGCTCTTATACACTCTGGAACCTAGCGGGTAATTATCAAGTAAATGAACATATTGAAGTTTCACTTCGTGTAGAAAACTTATTTGATAAAGAATATAACGCTGTTGATTCAAACACTGATTTTACAACGGGTGAAGTGTATTACTACAACACGCCAGAGCGTCGCTTTTTTGCAGGCGCAAGCTACCAGTTTTAACGGTATTTATTAATATTAAAAAGCCCGACTTATGTCGGGCTTTTTAATGTGTAGCTAAGTTTAACTACTAAAATTAGCTAGTCAGCTAAAAACTCTTTAAATACGGTTTCAAACTTGTGTAACTTAGGTGCTATTAAAATACTACAGTAACCCTGCTGTGGGTTTTCGTTATAGTAATCTTGATGATAATGCTCTGCTGGATAATACGTAGTGGCAGGGCTGACTTCTGTCACAATTGGCTCAGCGACATGGCTTTGCAGTTGAGCTATCATTTCGTTGGTTTGCTTAAGTTGAGCTTCATCGTGATAGTAAACCACACTTCTATATTGTGTGCCTATATCGTTACCTTGGCGATTCAATTGTGTTGCATCATGCAATGTGAAAAACATTGCTAAGAGTGTTTCAAAGCTAACTACAGTCGCGTCAAATTCAATTTTAACAACCTCAGCGTGACCGGTTGTGCCTGAGCATATAGAATCATATGTTGGGTTATTTGTTTCACCGCCGGTGTAGCCAGAGCTTACGGTTAGTACGCCATTTACACGTCTAAATGCAGCATCTATACACCAAAAACAGCCGCCACCAAATGTTGCTACTTGCGTTGTTGAGCTCATAAGTATTCCTAAAATGTATATGGGGTTTAAAGGCGAGCATAAATTGTATGCGCCGCAACAACAAGGTTACGGCGCAATTAAGAGGCTAGATCTCTTCGAAAGGTTTTTCAGCGGCTTGTTTGTCTAATTTTTGCTGTAAAAATTCAGGTGATTGAGTGTTACGTGCAAGTGCATAATATGCAGCAGGTACAACAAAAAGAGTTAGTAGGGTCGATACAATAACCCCAGTAAACACGACTACACCTATCACCATACGGCTTTCAGCGCCCGGACCTGAAGCAAGTACTAAAGGTACCGAACTCATAACCGTAGTCAGCGAGGTCATAATAATAGGGCGCAAACGCTGAGTTGCTGCTTGCAAAATAGCTTCACTAAATTCAACGCCTTTATCGCGTAGTTGGTTAGTAAATTCTACAATCAAAATACCGTTTTTAGCACTTAGCCCTATGAGCATGACAATACCTATTTGGCTGTAAATATTTAAGGTAAGTCCTGTAGCCCAAAGTCCGAACATAGCGCCCATTAAACCAAGTGGTACGGTAAGCATGATGACGAACGGATGCATAAAGCTTTCAAACTGTGCTGCCAGTACTAAAAAGGTAACAGTGAGTGCAAGTATAAATACGTAGGTCATCGCTGATGCGCCTTCGTAATAAAGCTGCGACTCGCCTTTGTAATCTACGGCGCCATCTATATCGTTTTCTTGCGCGGCTACTTCGTTTAAAAAGTTAAGCGCTTGCTCAAGCGTATAACCGTCGGCTAAGTTGGCGCTTAATGTAATTGCGCGCATACGGTTGTATCGGTTTAAGCGCGATGCGGTTGCTTCTTCTTTTAAGCTGATAAGGCTATCAAGTGGGACTAGTTCACCGCTTCGTGATTTAAGATATATATTTGAAATGTCAGTAGGGTTAGTAAAGTCTTCTTTAGTCCCTTTTAAAATTACATCGTATTCTTCACCACGGTCAATAAAGGTTGTAACACGGCGCTGGCCAAGCATTGTTTCAAGTGTACGGCCTACATCAGATACAGAAACGCCTAAATCAGCGGCCTTGTTTTTATCTATGCTGACTAAAAACTGCGGGAAGGTTTCTTTATAATCATGATCGATTCTTACTAAACCTGGGTTTTGTTCGGCACGCTTAATTATACGGTCACGCCAATCGGCAAGTTGTGCATAATCATTACCTTGCAATACAAACTCAATAGGGCGAGATGAACCACCACCGCCAATACCACGGCGCATAATGGCAAATGCACGAACATCGGTAACTTCTTGCATTTTACCGCTTATTTCGTCCATTACTTCCCATGTTGAGCGTTTGCGTTTATCCCAATCGGCCATACCAACAATAGCAACACCGCCGCTGCCACCCCAGCCAGGTACTCGAACAAGTACGCGACTTAGCTCACCTGCTTGCGAGTAAGGCATTAAGCGTTCTTCAATTTTAGCCATATTAGCGGCATTATTTTCATAACTTGCGCCCTCAGGGCCGCTCATCATAATAAAGAACGTGCCACGGTCTTCTTTTGGCGTTAGCTCAGAGGGGACTTGTAAAAACAACGAGTAACTAACAAAGCCCGCTAATAATAGGCTCACCATTAAACCCCATTTACGGGTTATGTTGGTGGAGAGTGAATTACGGTAACTTACTTCAATTTTAGTAAACTGGCGGTCCATCCATTGGCTAAATTTATTTGGTTTGTCTGATACTTTAAGTACTTTAGAACACAAGGCTGGTGCGAGAGTCAGCGCTGTAACACTTGAGAAAAATACGGCAGCACTTACCGCCATTGCAAACTCAGTAAATAATGCCCCTATACGGCCATCCATAAACACCAATGGCACAAACACCGATATTAGTACAAGCGTGGTTGCGACAATGGCAAAACCAACTTCACGCGCACCTCTATATGCAGCTAGTAATGGCGGCTCACCCAGTTCAATACGACGGTGAATGTTTTCAAGCATTACAATGGCATCATCTACTACTAAACCAATAGCCAGTACTAAGGCAAGTAAAGTTAGTAAGTTGATTGAGTAGCCCATTGCTAATAAAAACATAAAGCTACCAACAAGTGCGACCGGTACGGTAACCGCAGGAATAAGCGTTGCTCGTATATTGCCTAAAAACAAAAATATAACGAGTACGACTAAACCCATAGAGATGGCAAGTGTGCTGTAAACTTCACTAATTGATTCTTTAATAAATACAGACGAATCGTAGCTGTCTTGAATTGTGGTGCCTTCAGGTAGGTTACGTTTGATTTTTTCAAGTTCACTGCGTGCGTTATCTACTACGGTAAGCGTGTTTGCTTTAGCTTGTTTTACAATTCCTAGGCCAATCATGTTGCGCCCGTTACCACGAAATAAGCTTTCGTCATCGGCAGCTTCTAATTTTACGTCGGCAACTTCACCTAAACGCACTAAATAACCTTCTTCACCACGTTTAATAACAAGGTTTTTAAAATCGCGCTGATCTTTATAACTACGTGCAGTACGCACGGTAAAGTCGCGATCTATTGATTCTATTTCGCCGGCAGGTAATTCAACGTTTTCTGTACGCAGTGTATTTTCAATATCGCTCGAGGTAATGCCACGTGCAGCCATTGCTTGGCGGTTTAGCCAAATTTTCATGGCGTATTGGCGCTCACCACCAATACGCACGTTAGATACACCATCTACAACGGCTAAACGGTCAACGATAAAGCGCTGTGCGTAATCAGAGAGCTGTAACGAGTCCATTGTTTCGCTGTTTAATACAAACCATGCGATTGGGCTTTCATCACTATTTGACTTAGACACTTCTGGTGGGCGTACCTGATCGGGTAAACTATCAAGTGCACGTGCTACACGTTCGCGTACATCGTTAGATGCGGCATCTATATCGCGGTTAATATCAAACTCAATGGTAATGTTTGAACGCCCATTACGGCTCGAAGAGTTAATACTTTTAATACCTTCAATACCGGAAATTCGATTTTCTATTATTTGCGTTATTTTGGTTTCTATAATTTCGGCAGAAGCACCTGTGTATTCAGTGCTGATATTTACTATTGGCGTTTCAATATCAGGGTACTCACGAAGTGGCAGCATAGTAAATGCAACCAGACCAAAAGTAAGAAGCAGTAAATTAATTACTATGGCAAAAACGGGGCGTTTAACGCTAGTATCAGTAATTTTCACGTATTACCCCTTTACGCTTACTTTACTACCAGAGCGAATTTTTATTAGCCCTTCAGTAACAATTTGCTCGCCATCATTTAAACCTTCATCGATAGCAACCCAGCCATTATTTCTGCCAGCAACATGCACTTCAACCTTATTGGCTACTCCGTCTTGAATTTGAAAAACAAAGTGTTTGTCTTGTAAAGGGATAACCGCTTTTTCTGGCACCATTAAAGCTTGGTTACTGCTTAGCTCAAGTGCTGTATTTAGTAACATACCAGGGCGAAGTAATCCTGATTTATTAGCAAAACTTGCAGTTACTTCAACACTGCGTGTTACCGAATCAATACGCGAGCTAATATGCGTTACCTTGCCGTTAAATGTCTGCCCTGGGTAGGCATCGTTTTGGGTAAGTACTTTCATACCTATGTTTAATTGTGCTAAATATTTTTCAGGTACTTTGAAGTCAACTTTAATAATACTAATATCATCAAGTGTGGTGATTATTGTTGTGTTGCTTACGTAGGCGCCAACTGATATTTCACGCTTACCTAACAGGCCTGAAAATGGCGCGGTAATAGTCATTTCATTTAACTTTGTTTTAGCGCTTTCTAGTTGAGCTTCAGTGGCATCAACACGAGATAATTGTTCTTCAAGTAATGACTTTGCCGTTGATTGCGAGCGTGAAAGTTCGGTAAGGCGATCTAACTGGCGTTTTTCCTCACGTAAGTTAATACCGAGTTCTTTAACTGCAAGTTGCTCTTGTTGGCTTTGTAACTGTACTAATTTTTGTCCTTTACTGACTAAGTCGCCATCTTTAAAATATATATCTGTGACATAATCGTTTTGCGCACTTTTTATATAAATAGCTTGGTTTGCACGTGCACTACCGATGGCCTCTATCATCACTGCGTTTTCCTCAGAAGTAACAGTATGAGCCGTTACTTGGGTAGACATTTGTGATGAATCGGCTTGTTCGCCGTGGCTAGCGGGTAAATATAAATAAACGCTAAATATTAGAAGTAACGTAATAATAAATGGAAAAAGTGCTTTACCTGATTGTCTTGAGTACATTGATTTCATACCTGAAAATGAATTGTAAGTATTGTACGAAATAAGACCGTGAAAAGACGGTTATGTATCTCATAAATTTGTGCGTTAAGCGTAAAAGTAAATAAGATTTATTCATTGTTCCTATTTTGTTGAGGAAAAAGCGGTAATGTATGAAATTTAAAACTAGCTGTAACTTATGTATAACAACAAGAAAGGTCATAATTTGGGGCATTATTATGTTTGTTTTTTATATGGTGTTTTACCGATATGGATAAATCTGACAATGTCATTAAGTTTCGGGCACAGGGCGCGCGAAACGCAATTGAGGCGATTGTTGTAGGTGCTATAGGCTTAGTCTTTATTATGTTATTTAATTTACTGAGGCCGGGTGAGATTAGCATACTTGAAATATTTTTAGTGAGCTTGTGCCTTGTGGCTATTTTTATTGGATTTTTAAAATCTCAAGAACCATACCATAGCCTTATATTAAGCGAATCTGAGCTCGTTTATTGCCACAAGTACGGAGCTTGGTGTATGCCTCATAGTAACTTTCATCACAGTGGAATACCCAAAGTAGAAGATGGCTTTGACTATTTAGAATTAAATGCGGTTGGCGTTAAGGTAAATGATATAGACGACTTTTTATCAAGCATAGCGCCTAGAATTGCAGGGAAATTATTAATAGAGCAGCGTAATTTATTTATGCAAGTTGTTCAAAAACATTGCAAAAATGGCAATTGCCCATCAGAATGGTTAATAGAAGATACACATTACACATCCCATAAAGGGATAAGCTATACTGGGCTTATAGCCATGTTTGCTAATAGAACTAAGCACCTTCAGCAGCTAACAGGTTACGATTTATTATTGCCTGCCAGCGTGTTAGATAGAGATATTTGGGCATTTAGTGCTAACTTAAATAAGTGGAAGCGCGAGCCTAGTCAGTTTATAGCGTCGCAGCTTAGTAATTAAGCTACGACTGTAGGAAAGAAAAATGAGTCAAGAGAGAGCCTTTTTAAAAAGTGGTCGAAACACCATAATACATAAAGATAAAAAGCATGATTTAGTGATTGTAAACTCTGAAATTCATCCTCGAATTAAAGTAACGCAACATGGTCTGGAGCCATTTAAAGAAGAATTACCTAAAAACCGCCGTGATGCAAAAGAGCGTTATTTAGAAATGGTTTATGTAAGTAGCGCTGATATATTTGGCGAAGAAAAGCAGTTGCTGTTTATCCAAGCTCTAGACGGGCGTGAATACAAAATAGATTACAGTAAAATCGGTACGAAGTTGTTTGTACGTATTCATCAAGACACATATATGTAGTACTTTAATGGCATCTTTATTGCTAGTGATTACACTATAGTAATTATTTGACATAATAAGGTGCTGCGTATGAAAGCGTTTGCTTTAATCCCCCTCATTTCGTGTGGTTTACTGAGTGCGTGTGGAGGCGGTGGCGGTGATATCGATAATACAGTTGTTGAAACGTCTGTTAATGCTGGAGCCGATTTACAAATTATCGAAAAATCTGAATTTACCATCACAGCACAAGGTTCCCCCGCTGATGGTACTTTTTCATGGCAACAAGTTAGTGGTCCAAGCATAGAAGGTTTCCCCCTTGAAGGCGCTGAGCAAACACTTACTGCACCTGACGTAAAAACTGATAGTGAAATAATATTAAGAGTGAGCTATCAAAGTACAGGTAGTAGCGCTGTTAGTGACGACATTTCTATTTCAGTGAGCTCTAATAACCAACTACCTCTTGCTGTTGTTACACAAACATCTCCTGAAACACTTCCCTCTGTATACAAAGATACAGTGACTTTGAGTGCCCTAGAGTCGAGCGATCCTGATGATAATGGTCAAATTGATAGTTATTTGTGGCAATTGCTATCGGGTCCTGATTTAGATATTGAGAGTTTTAATGAATCAACTCTTAGCTTTTCTCATCCATTACTTGAAAGCAACGTGAATTTATCTTGGCAGCTAACTGTCACTGATGATGAGGGTGGCGAGGCGAGTACTCAATATTCAATGACACTCAACAAAACAAATGAGTTAGTAGATGCAAATGCAGGCGCAGATCAAAATGTTGAAGAGTTTGAACAAGTAACGCTTGATGCTACAAATAGCGAAACAGTTACCGATACCTATAAGTGTAAATGGCAACAACTTACCGGTAATAGCGAAACATTAAGCAATAGCGACCAATGTACAACGACATTTTTTGCCTCAGATGTTGATACTGAGTCTACATTGAGCTTTGAAGTCACGGTAACCGACTCAAAAGGACGCACCGATACAGACTCTTTATTTGTTGATGTATCACCCAAAGCACTTGGACTCATCAACGATAGTGGTGTTGGTGAGTGTTATAACAATACTCAACGTATTAATTGTGAGAGTGATGACTTTCCAGCGCAAGATGCAGAGCTTGGACGCGATAGCTATGCAAACCGCTTAGATAAAGTTGGCAAAGGTAATTTAGCGTTTGATTACACTAAACTTAATGAGTTTGCTGATGAAGTTGGTGATGATAGTAGTGACTTTACCTGTATACGCGATAATGTTACTGGGCTTGTATGGGAGGTGAAAAGTGTGGCATCTGGCACGGTACCAAATACTTCGTTACGTGATGGTCAAAATCATTACTTTTGGGATGTAGGGAATACGACTTTTACCGATACCAGTACAGCCAATTCAACGTGTCCGGACAATACAAGTTGTGGAGTACAAAGTTATATAAACGAAGTTAATGATTTAGATTTTTGTGGTGGTACAAACTGGCGATTACCTACTTATACAGAGCTTTTGAGCTTAATTGATTACGGTAAACAAGGGCAAAGTATATTAATTGATGAGGCATTTTTTCCTAATATGCCAAGTGAAAGTGCATTAAGCCATTTACGTTACTGGACCTCACAGACAGCAGCTGATGGTACCAGTTTATCTCAAGCGTATATCATTGATATGAGTGATGGTAACGACCTTGCTTATCCAAAAGAAAATACTGCTTATGTACGTTTAGTTAGAAGTCGTTAGGAGAAAATAATGAAATTAAAATTACTCTATGCACTAGCAACTATAAGCTTGAGCTTTAATATTGCAGCGGCGCAAACGTGCTACGACGGTGCAGATACCACAACACCGACAGATAGATTTACTATAAATACAGATGGCACAGTGTCTGATAGCGAAACAGGCCTTATGTGGCAACGCTGTAGTTATGGGCAAACTTACAATACAGAGACACAACTTTGTGAGGGCTCAACACCTTCTCTTACTTGGCAAGAAGCACTTCGTGGTGCTAAAAATGATACAACCGCAGATTACGATGATTGGCAAATGCCTAACATTAAAGAATTGGCGAGTATTTTAGAGCACAGTTGCACAGAGCCGAGTATTAATGAAGACGTATTTTTGGGCACTAAGCTTCAAAACTATTGGTCAAATACATCGGGTGTAAGCACAATGAGCTCAGCGTGGGTTTATCAATTTGATAGCGGGTTGAATAGCTTACATGCTAAAACCAGTAATGTGTATTTACGATTAGTGCGCTACGAAGAGTAAAATGCATACTAAGATTAGACAGACAAAAGTGCAGCCTTAAAACAGCTGCACTTTTTTGTTTTACATAAATTTACGTTATTTCAATAATAAAGCGCTTACAACGTTGTCACTCAGCGCATTTTTTTGCCATTATAGGCCGTGATTTAATTACGAAGGAACATCACGGTGTATTTAAGCTATTTTGGCCTGAACGAAAAACCTTTTTCGATCTCGCCCAACCCTCATTACTTATTTTTAAGTGAACGACATAAAGAAGCCTTAGCACACCTTACCTATGGATTAGGTGAAGACGGTGGTTTTGTATTATTAACAGGTGAAGTAGGTACAGGTAAAACTACAATTACCCGCAGTATGTTAGAGCAGCTTCCTGAAAACACTCAAGTAGCGATGATCCATAATCCAGCGCTTTCAGAGCTGGAGTTATTAGCCAGTATTTGTGATGAGCTCAACATTAGTTACGATGTTCATAATGCGACGCTTAAAAGTCTTACCGATATTATAAAAAAGCATTTAGAGACTAATAATAAATCGGGCGGGCACACTATACTTATTATTGACGAAGCACAATTACTTGCTCCTAACGTGCTTGAGCAATTACGTTTGCTGACAAATATAGAAACCGATCATAAAAAATTATTACAAATAGTATTGGTTGGTCAACCAGAGCTGCAAGAACTTTTGAAGCGCAACGAATTAAGGCAACTTGCCCAGAGGATAACGGCTCGTTACCATTTATTACCACTTACGCAAGGCCAAACAGTCGCTTACATAAAGCATCGGTTACATATTGCAGGGTGTGATAAAGGAATCTTTTCGATGGATGCCATGCAAGCTGTTCATCAATTAACTGGCGGTGTGCCACGATTAATGAACTTGGTATGTGAGCGTGCTTTAGTTGGGACTTTTGCAAAGCAGCAGTTGATAGTTGATAGCGATATAATAAAAAAATCAGCCCATGAGTCATTACCCATGGATTTTGTCGCACCGGTTAACGAAGCTAACAAAGCAACGTCATTTGTACCCTATAGCCTTGCATTCGCTGCTTTATTTGCCGTAGGCATTGGGCTTTCATTTATTTTATAGTTAGGTAAGTTATGTCTTATTTATTAGATGCGCTAAAGCAGTCGCAGCAATCAGATATGAGTGCTGAACAGTACGACTTACAATCTGAGCAGTTAAAGCAACAGCAAGCACTTAAGCGTTATAGACGATTAGCATTAGTATTTGGTACAAGCTTAGCTGCTTTTATTGCGGTAGCGGGTGGCTTTACCGCCGGAAAGTGGTTTAAAAGTACGACTTTATTAAACGCAGCGGAACCCGCTGTAATTAAGGTGGTGGAAAGCGAAAAATCATCGCCTAACAAAGACGTTAAAGAGGAAGATGCTGAAGCTGAAGCTGAAAAACAGCAAGTAGCTAAGTTGGAGCCTGCTAAAGTAGCTCCAACAAATACTGCAACGATTGAAGGGCAACTTGTGCATGTGCAAACCCCCAATGGTGTACAGCAAATGTTATTAACCCCAAATGGTCAGTATATTCCTATGCCGTCGAGCCAGGTCACGAGCGCAGCAGGTTATAATCAGCAAAACATGCAACAAGTAATGCCTGTTCAAAATTATAATCAGCCAGCGTTTAACCCACAAAGTAATTACAATCCAAATAATGCACAAAACACTGCGGTATTTGGGCTAAATCAAAATACCGCATCGGCTCAACTTGATATGAGTAAATATAAAGTATTGGGTAAGCCAATTAATGGCAGCACCCAATCTC
Organism: Pseudoalteromonas sp. SG45-1; assembly: GCF_014164135.1. Lineage (NCBI taxonomy): Bacteria > Pseudomonadati > Pseudomonadota > Gammaproteobacteria > Alteromonadales > Pseudoalteromonadaceae > Pseudoalteromonas > Pseudoalteromonas sp. SG45-1. The sequence goes on along the minus strand of NZ_JACJEP010000007.1, from coordinate 58,847 downwards.
AACAGACGAGTGACCCTGAGCTTGATGCTGTGCCTACAACTCTTAAAAATGCATTTGCGCAAGCTATACAAGATGTCGAAAAAAACCAAGATTATGAAGTTACTCAAGCGTCAAAAACGTCATCACGTGTTGAGCCTGTTGAGTTATTACCTGATGGTTTGCAATCAATGTTACCTAGTATTAAATATCAAGCGCATATATATTCATCGAGTGCTGATAAACGTTGGATCAAGCTGAATGGCCGAGAATTACACGAAGGAGAAAGCATAGGAGCTCTAACAGTCACAGAAATTACACCTGAGCAAAGTGTGCTAGATTTTGATGGTTATGAGTTTAGCTTAAAAGCTTTGCAAGACTGGCCGCAGTAAGCGCTTAGTTATCATGTTGAGAGCTCGGTAGAATATTGAGCTCTCAATAGTGCTTAGGATAATATTGAATTTTTATAAAAGCGTTCTAAATCAATGTTATATTCTTTAGGTTTAATCGCTGACTCAAGAGTGTCTACAGTTTTTTTATTAGATAAATCAATATCTTTTACTTCGGTGTAGCGGCTATGCTTAGCGCTGTAAAATGTTTTAACGACAGGTTTTAGTGGTGCCCCCGGATTACTCTCGGTGACCAAACCCACTCTTTGACTCGATAACCTTACAAGCGTTCCTACCGGATGGATGCCAATACATTGAATAAATTTATTAAGCAGCACAGGATCAAAGCTATCAGGGCACCCGTCTTTTAATATTTTAAACGCCTTTATTGGCTCCATGCCTGCTTTATAAACACGTTCTGCGGTAAGTGCATCATAAACATCTACAATTGACGCCATACGCACATACTGACTTATCTCGTCACCTTTTTTACCAAACGGGTAGCCTTTACCATCGAGTCTTTCGTGGTGCATACCTGCAATATCTACCGCGATTCCTGTTAACCCAGAGTCTTCTAATATCTCTTTACTGAAAAGCGAATGCATTTTCATTATTTTAAATTCGTCGTCTGTAAAGCGCCCAGGTTTGTTTAGCACTTCATCAGGGATTTTTATTTTACCAATGTCGTGTAATAGTGCGCCGGTTGTCAGCTCAACAATAGTATCTTTCTCTATATTTAAGTGTTTTGCAAAAATACCCATTAATATTGATACATTAATTGAGTGCTCAAGTAGGTAGGCATCTTTTTGGCGCATTTGGGTAAGGCAGGCTAGGGCATCTTGATTTCTAAAAACAGAATCCATAAAGCCACTTGCCAGTTCTCTAAACGGCCCTATATCTATATCACGGCCAGCTTTTATATCTTTAAATGCTTTTATTTGCAGTGTTTTTGCTTCGTCATAAAGCTTTTTTGCTTTTCCCATTTCTTGCTCAGCGCTGTTTATTTTTTGCCAAGGATCACGCTTTATTTTTGTTGTAGGTGTAGCGATAGGATCTTTTTCAGGGACTGAATCAATGAGGGTTTTATCTGGGTCGATTTCTACTTCTAAAATACCTGCTTTTATCAGGTTATTAATACCAGCTTGAGTTTTAACCCAGCCTTGGTTTTTAATTTTAATGCTGCCAGTTTGTTTGGTAACGCTTTGCACAAACATACCTGGGACTAACTTAGTAATAGGAATGGTTTTCAATTTCACGGCTTCAGTTGTTAATCTACTTTTAAACTAACAAACTTATACGTAACGACCAAATAAAAAAGGCACTTTACAGTGCCTTTTTTTATTTTTTAGTGAAAAACTATTAGCTTAATTATTCATCATCTTCAACAAGCGTCATTAGTGATGTGTTACCACCTGATGCTGTTGTATCAATACTGATTGTTTTTTCAGTAATAAGACGTTTGATTAATGTATCGTAATACTCAGAGCTAATTACCGGTAAAATTGCGCCTTTACGCTGTGCAAGCTGTTGGCTGAAGTAGCCTAAACGAGACGAGCGAGCGGCAACTACCGCACCAGCTAAATGAGGGTGAGCTAAGATAGCTTGTAACTGATTAGGTTTAGCTACTTGGAAAACACCTTCAGCAACACCTGTAGAGATAAATTTATCTTTAAAGGCAACAGCTTCATCGTAAAACAGCTCAGACGCTACAGTAATTACCGTATTACCTGCGGCAATAGCGGTAATGATAGACAATGCCCAGAAGTTAAATGATGTGCTCTTATCTGCATAACACACTACACAACCACGCGCTTCTAGATGAAGTGTATTAGACTCACCCGTTGGCCCTGGCAGGGTAGTAAATTTACGCATGTGCTTTTCAAGGCGGTTAAGCTGTGCACGAGCTTCTGATAATGTTAATGCTAAATCGTCTGCTAAATCGTCGATAATTTCTACCGTCGCGATTTTAGCAAGCAACTGACGTACAGCCGAAACTCGGTCGTTTAGTGGTGTTGCACGCCAGATTTTTTCATCGCGCATTGAGTTAGCCATTAGCTTTTTAACTTGCTCATTTGCACCGCTGTAGTGGTGTAAATCAAGCTCATCTGGCGTCAGGTTTGTCATTTGCACGTTATCTGGTGATGCTTTTTCTTTTACTAAACGTTGAAGGTAGTTAGGGCCACCGGCTTTAGGGCCAGTACCTGATAAACCACGGCCACCAAATGGTTGCACACCAACAATAGCACCAATCATGTTTCGGTTAATGTAAACATTACCCGCACGTGACATTTTAGCAAGGTACTCACAGCGCTCTTCAATACGTGAATGTACACCCATTGTTAAGCCATAACCTGTGTTGTTAATTTGATCCATCACATCATCAAGTTCGCTCGATTTAAAGCGAACAATATGAACACATGGGCCAAATACTTCACGCTTAAGTACTGATAAGTCTTTGATTTCGTATAAACGAGGAGCAAAAAAGTATGCGCCATTTTGCGTGTTATCCGGAATTTTACACTCGTAATGAAGTATAGAATTACCTTTTAAGTACTCAACGTGCTCATTTAAGTTTTTAAGTGCTTTTTCATCAATTACAGGACCAACATCAGTTGATAGTAACGATGGATCGCCAATGTGTAACTCAGCTAGCGCACCTTTAAGCATTTCGATAATGCCATCTGCTACGTCATCTTGAATGAATAAAACACGAAGAGCAGAACAACGTTGCCCAGCACTTTGAAAACCAGAACTGATCACATCGTCAACTACTTGCTCAGGAAGCGCCGTTGAGTCAACAATCATACAGTTTTGGCCACCTGTTTCTGCAATTAACGGTACTTGAATATCGTTACGTGCAGCAAGTGTTTGAGAAATTAATGTGCCTGTTTCAGTAGAGCCTGTAAACATAACCGCTTGAATGCGCTCATCAGGAACAATTGTTTTGCCTACTTCTGAACCACGAGCAATAACCGGTTGAACAACATGCTCAGGTAAACCAACAGACAACATTAGTTCAATAGCACGAAGGGCGATTAAACTTGTTTGCTCAGCAGGCTTTGCAATTACAGTGTTACCTGTAACAATCGCAGCGGCAACTTGGCCTAAGAATATTGCAAGCGGGAAGTTCCACGGGCTAATACATAAAATAACGCCACGGGCTTCAAAACGCTCATCTTGCGATAGCTCCTCAGCGCGCGCCGCGTAGTAACGGCAAAAATCAACCGCTTCACGTACTTCATCAATACCATCTTGCGCTACTTTACCTGCTTCTTTAATACAGATAGCAACAAGTTCGTCGTGATGACGCTCTAAGATATCAGCAACTCGACGCAGTAAGTTAGCTCGCTCTCTTACTGGTGTTTGTGACCATGACTCAAGTGCAGCTTCAGCGTTAGCCAGTAATACTTTCATCTCTTCGCCAGTTTGCAATTTAACGTGGCCAATGATTTCTTTGTGATTTGCTGGGTTTTTAACAGCTAATGAGCCTTCAGGTACTTGGCTTTGCTCAATTAAGTGCTCGTTAAACCATGTTTCAAGATTCTCTTTAAAAGGGGTAATAACGTTAATGTCGGTTAAATCCATGCCTTTAGAGTTAGCACGTTCTTCACCGTATAAATCAATTGGCATTTTGATTTGCGTATTGTACTTGTTACGCAAGCCTTGCAATGTTTCTACAGGGTCTGGTAGTAGTGATTCAACAGGTTTTGTTGTATCTACAATGGCGTTTACAAATGATGAGTTAGCACCATTTTCTAACAAACGACGAACGAGGTACGCAAGGAGGTCTTCGTGTTGACCAACTGGGGCATACACGCGGCATTGAATTTTTTCTTCGTTAACGATTTGGTCGAATAATGACTCACCCATACCGTGCAAACGTTGAAATTCGAAACCTGTGTTGTCGCCTTTGGCTACTTCTAAAATAGTTGCGGCAGTGTAAGCGTTATGTGTAGCAAATTGCGGATAAAGCACATCGCGCGCTTCAAGCATTTTAATAGCACACGCTTTGTAAGAAACGTCTGTTGTTGCTTTACGGGTAAATACTGGGTAGTGATCTAAACCATCTTGCTGTGTGGTTTTGATTTCAGTATCCCAGTATGCGCCTTTAACTAGACGTACCATCATCTTGCGACCAACGCGGGTTGCAAGGTCAGTTAGCCATTCAATTACAAAAATAGCGCGTTTTTGATACGCTTGAACCGCTAAGCCAAATCCTTGCCAATCACCAAGATCTTCATCACTGAATACCGCTTCAATTACATCTAATGAAATATCTAAACGGTCTGCTTCTTCTGCATCAACGGTAAAGCCGATATCGTATTTTTTAGCGGCAAGAGCAAGTTCTTTTAACTTAGGGACTATTTCTTCCATCACACGGTCTTTATGAGTGAACTCATAGCGCGGATGAATAGCAGAAAGCTTAACTGAAATGCCAGGGCTCTTAATTGGACCACGACCATTAGCCGCTTTACCAATTGAGTGTATAGCATTCATGTAGCTGTCAAAGTAACGCTTCGCATCTTTCATTGTGCGCGCGCCTTCGCCTAGCATATCGTAAGAATACACATAACCTTTTTGCTCTGTTTCGGCTGCACGTTCAATTGCTTCGTCAATGGTACGACCCATTACGAATTGCTTGCCCATAATTTTCATAGCAAAGTTTACAGACTTACGAATAACTGGCTCACCTAAACGACCAATGGTCTTTTTAAGCATGCCGAACTGTTGTTCTTTAGTTTTGTCTGTGTAGTTAACCATTTTACCGGTAACTAATAATCCCCAAGAAGATGCGTTTACAAATAAAGAATCGCTGCTTCCTAAATGAGAGCTCCAATCACCTTTGGCTAATTTGTCACGAATAAGTACATCTTGAGTTGCTTTATCTGGTACGCGAAGCAGTGCTTCGGCCAAACACATTAATACAACGCCTTCTTCACTAGAGAGTGAAAATTCATTTAAAAGCGCATCAACACCGCCTTGCCCATCTTGCTCTTTACGAATGTTCAAAACAATCTGGCGGGCTCTTTCCCAGGCACGACTTCGTGCTTTTACGCCTACTTCTGCAAGCGGTAAAATATGATCAATAACTGCATTTTCATCTATGCGGTAAAAGTCACGGATTCTTTGTCTGATAGGACAAGTAGTAGTTAAATCGCCGTTGAATAACATAAGCAACCCTCAGGATGTTAAGAATTAAAGTAAAATTAATTACCAATAAATTACCAGTGATATTGTGAGTGCATTCTAATTAAAATTCAGCAGAATATGCTGGTTAAATTTCGCGATTTACGATAATTTACAGGGTATTAATTTAACTTATCCGCATAAAATTCTGTTATGACAATTCCAAATAGATTACGCATGCTAGATCGCATTGATTTAGCCATACTAGACGTTCTTCAAAAGAACGGCAGAATTTCTAATGTTAACCTCGCAAAACAGGTTAATTTGAGTGCCAGCCCGTGCCTAGATCGGGTTAAACGATTAGAGCAAGAAGGGTATATTGAAGGCTATTATGCCAAGCTTAGCGAAGCTAAACTTAATCAGAGCTTAGTAGCGCATGTTCAAGTATCGCTTGTTGCTTCAAATACAGCTGTATTTAAAGTATTTAGAGAGCACATATTAAGGATAGAACAAGTAGTCGAATGTGACATGGTTGCTGGTGGTTATGATTACTTATTAAAAATTCGCGTTTCTAATATGGAAGAATATAGACAAGTTCTTGGCGACTTAGTAGATATTCCCGGCGTGGGTACTCATCATACTTATATGGTGATCGAAAAGATTAAAAAGGATGAAGGATTGTTAATCGATATTTAAGCTTTTCTCAAGTCATAAAAAAACCGCAATTGCGGTTTTTTTATTTTAGTAGATAAATGCTATACCAAATAGTTAGTACATCACCTTATACATAATTTATTACGACCTTCCGACTTCGCTCTGTATAAGGCAGTATCCGCCGCGCATATTAATGCCTCAGATGTTCTGTATTGATTATTGTATTCACACGCTAAACCCTGACTTACACTTATTTTTACATTCGCTGGTAAACCGAGATCTCTAAAATTAATGTTGAGTATTTTTTCTTGAATACGCTTAGCAATCATTTGTGCATTTGAAATGTGCGAACGAGGCAGCACAACAGCAAACTCCTCACCACCATAGCGTGCTACTAAACTGTCTTTAGATGGTAAGCACTCTTCAATTGTACGAGCGACTTTTTGAAGGCACTTATCACCTTTTACATGGCCAAAGTTATCGTTAAATAATTTAAAGTAATCAATATCAATAAGTATAAAGCTAAGAGGCTGCTTGTTAACTATGCACTCTTGCCAATTTTTAATGATGGTTTTTTCTAAAGTACAGCGATTAGCAATACCAGTGAGATGATCAAGTCTGGCTACGTTTTCCAGTACTTTGTATTTTTTAACGTGCTTTGAAATATCATGCATTATACAAATAAAAAGTGGGGTACTTGCGACTACCGATTCGGGTAAACATGATATAGATAACTCAACATCTAAACAGTTACCATTGTTTTTTCTTATTTTAACTTCTTTCGGACCATGATTGAGTGGTGTTTGATAGTTGTTTTTCCAACTTTCAAACATGTATTTATAGTCATCGCGATACTGTTCTTGTAAACAATCTTGCCATTTTTTACCTATTAATGAATCAGACGTTACATTGAAAAAACGTGCTGCTACGGGATTTACTGATTCAAACACCCCATCTGCATTAACAATAAAAATAGCATCGGCCATGACATTAGTGACATTAATAATTGCGCTTATTTTTTCATTGTTAACGGTATTAGAAATGCTGCTGATTAATGCAGATACAGCGCTGTCGGTGTTGTTTGCTTTGCTATTTTCATTATTGTTAGACATGGTGTTGCTCATTTTTATTGTTAATGAAACTTTATGTCTAGCAGTTTATTCAATTTATCGTTTTTAAACCTTTCGGTAACCTTCTGATTTAAGTTGTTGTTATTTATGTTTATTTAAGGGGCGTTTTTAAATAAATTACACCGCAATTAATATGCCTGTGCAATTTAAAAATAAGCATTACTAATTAGAGTTCTTTTTCATTCTTAACTTGAGGATCAGCGCTTTCATATTTATTGCCATTGCACTCAACGTTAAAGATTAAGCATACAGAGCCATTATTTTCATCTGTGTCGGTAATGATAATTGTGTGGCCGTTGTCACTTACTTTATAGCTGAAGTCTTGGGCGCATGGTTTTTGTGTGTCGATATTGGTGATAGTAGCGCCAGTAAATACGAAACCATTTTGAATTGTGGCATCGTCTAAATTGTAGTTGCCAGCGGTTTCAGTTCTTACAACACCACCGCCAGTAGCGGGTTCGCCATTTTTTGTATAGCTAAAAATAGCTTCACCGTTGTTAAGTTCAATATTTACTTGAAAGTCGACATTTTCTAGGGTGTTATTCATATCATTTCCTTTATGAGTAATTATAGTTGGAAGTTCGTAATGCCTAATTTAACTAGGCTTGTTTTTATTTCTGATATCTCGTCTTCTCTGTTTAAACAGGTATAAGCTTGTACTAGTGGGTATGTTATTTTTACGCTCTGACTTATTTTTGCAGCTTCAGAAATTGCTTTGATAGCACTTAAGCAAAATTGCTCTCGCTGTTTATTAGTTGTAGCTAAGTTTGCTTTGATTAAGTTTATTCTTGTATATACTAAGTAATCACCAGTTTTAGTTAGGCTGGCTAATTGATGTTTGTAGTTTTCATTATTCTCAAGCTCAGTTAATAACTCCTGCGCTTTGAGTGGTGATTGTCTATTTATAAAATATTGAATCAGTGTAATTTGTGTATTAATAGTGCTGGTATTTTTAAAATTTTGAGATTTTAAAAAATTAATTATTTTTTCAATTGTTGAGTCAGTAGCTTCATCAGTAGATAGCATTAGTGAATGTGCTAAAGAGCGATAATACATAAGCTGAAATTTATTGTTTTTTGGATCTTGTACTAAAGCTTCATTGATAACTTGATTAGCCAAGCTGGCTTTTTTATGGGCCATCCGTTTATCACTCAAATAGCTCAGTAAATAACTTTGTTGCATATATAGGTTTGCTGACGTGTAAAAAAGGCTTGCATCACTAGGGTAGTTAGCAATCAATTTTGTGATTACGCCAACTGCACCTTCCAATATATTAACTGCTTCATTAAAGTTACTTAGCTTCTCTTCTGTTTTTGCAAGCCAACTAATCGTATCGGATTTATCTCGAAGTAAATCTTTGTTATTGGGTTTCAGTTCAAGCGCTTTATTTTTAAGCAAAAGTGACTCTGCAAAGTTCTTTTTTGCAGCGCTGTAGTTGGATTTTTCTATGTATAAAGAACCTAAAGAATTAGATGAATACGATAATTCCATAATGGAGTTAAAATCATTGGCTGCCAGCGCATACATTTTTTTACTGTAAGCGTGGTATTTTTTAAACATTTGCTCAGTAGCTTGATGATCATTTTGATCATAAGCTAATTGACCAAGCCAAAAGGCATTGGCACCTGCAAGCGTTAGTAGCTCTAAGTTGTTAGGCTGTATTTTTAATAATGCCTCAAGGCGGGTGCGGGCGTTTTCAAAGGCGGTAAAGGCTTCATCGGTTTTGCCGCGCGAATAAGCTACTTCACCCATTGCTTCGAGGGTTTGTGCGTACTGAAAACGGTTGTTAAATTGTGCTTTATTATCGCTAAAGCTAAAAAGTGAACTTGAATCGTCAGTTTGATCAGTAAAATACTCAAGTGCTTTATTACTAATACCATCAAGTAAGTCCATACGTTCAACGCTACGTAATTTATCGGCAAAGTCGCCGACCATAAACCCCAGTAAGCTTTCGGCCTCAAGCTGTTTTTTTTGCGCATGTTGTTGGGCTTTAAAACTAGTGAAGCTCATTAATAACGCGGTAAATGTAAGTAAGCACAATAAAGCAACGGTCACTCGTTTTGCTCTTATTTTTGTTTTTATTTTTTTTACAGAGCTTTTGATAAGAGCATGCTCGTTATCATCTAATTTAAACAGTTTGTCGTTAAGTAATAGCTGCGCTTCTTGAAGTGGTTTACCTGGCGCTAGGAGGTAAGCACTACTTTTACCTTCATCTACCCAATTTTGTGTTTGATGTTGTAAACGACTTTTTATTGCTAAGGCATCTTTATGGTCATTAATCCATTGTTTTGCGCGCGGCCATTGACGCAATAATGCCTCGTGAGCAAGGCTAAAACAGGCTTCTTGGTTTTGTAAATGCGATACAAATAAACGGCTATCGACCATGGCTTGCACAAGCTCTTTTTGGCTTGTGTTGGTTAATGTTTGCCAGCGGGCAGCGCGGCTCGTAATGGTTTTACCATCTGGGTTTAAAGTGATCAGTTGTGATAATACGCTTTTTAGTTGCTGCTGTTGCTCATTACTAAGGTCAATAAATATATCTTCTGCTTTTTTGCCTATGGCGCCCTCAATACCCCCGAGTTTTTTGTAAACACTGTGCAGTAGCTCGTTATTATCACTGCGCTGTAAGTACAGCTCTTGCAATGTATATTGCAGCATGGGCAATGCATCGGGGTTATTGGCGGTATCGGCGCACAATATTTCATCCAGTGGTGTTTGAGTTTGTGGGTCATTGGAGAACGTTAAATTAGCGGTTAACGCTGGCAGGCGAATAATTTGTTGGAGTTCTTGGCGGTTTGGCGGTGTTAAATCGTAGTGCGCGCCATGAGCTTTGCCTGCCATTAAACTTGGTTGTTCAACCACTAAAGGATAAAAGTCGTTACGACACGCACTAAATACAATCACAGCTTTAGAGATTGCTAAGCGTTCAATAACCGATAAAAAATGGCTGCGTGTTTCGCTACTAAATATAGGAGAAGAAAGCAGTACTTCTAAGCGGTCAATAAATAAAAATAACTGGGGTGTTTTAAGTTTTGTAGAGGCTTTACTAAGTGCAGCTTGTATGGCGTTAATTACGCCATCTATTGCCAATTCTAGTTGCTCTGCAAGTGTTTGCGCGCTTAATCCTTCAAACACAGGCTGGTCGTTTATATCCCAATCAAGTAATGCAGAAGCTAAGTCTAGAAAAAGTCTATTTTTATGCACATCTGCAAAGTCGATCTGGGTGTAGGAAATAACACCGATGCCATTATAGCCTCGCTCATCTAGCAGTTTTGGTAAAATTCCAGCATTAACAAGCGAGGATTTACCTGTACCACTAGGGCCAAGTATTAAGCAAAAAGCACGACCGTAATTTACCTGGCTAGATATCCTTTCCAGCAGGGTAGCTATAGATTGGGTACGGCCAAAAAAAACGTGGGTATCATTTGGGTTATATGCACGCAGGCCTAAGAAAGGGGATCCTCCCTGCCATGTACTTTTAGTGCTTGGGATAGGATCTGCTAACGGAAAAGATAATTTTGCAATAATGCGGTAGCCACGTTTACGGATAGTTTCAATATAATGTGGTTCATTGGCTTTATCACCGAGCGCTTTTCTTAGCTGAGTGATAGTTTTATGTAATGGATTATCGCCAATATCAGTATTTTTCCAGCATTTATTGAGCAATTCATCGCTGCTTACAATGTCGCCATTTTGTTGACACAAATGCAATAAAACCTCCATCGCTTTGGGCTCTAACTGTTTGGCTTTACCAGTGAGTTGAATTGAGTTAGTTGAAGGTGTTACTTGCCAATCGCCTAGGTAGAAGGGGTTGCGCATCATCATTACTCATTATTGTTTTTTTATTATTAAAATTAAGTGCGTATTGATATTTATTAACACTATTTATATGGCAAATAAATCTATAACACAACTATTTGAGTTTATTCTGAGCAGAGGGGGGTAGTAAAGGATGAGCTTGCAGATATGCAAGCTCAAAATAAAAATAAATTAGCTTTCTAGGTCGGCTTTGTTAATTGTAATGACGCGTTGAGGGAATGGAATTTCAATATCAGCGTTATTAATTGCTTTATAAACACCACCGTTAATAGCCAGTTTGGTTTCGATAATTTTAGTAGTAGGCACCCAATATCGGTAGCTTATTGTAACACCGCTATCGGCGAAGCGTTCAATACCCACTTGTGATAACGGATTTTGTGCGACTAATTCATGTGCTTTAAGTACGTCTTCAATGAGGCTAATCGCGTTATCAGAGCATGCACTATAAGCTATATCTATTTCACCTTTGACCAATGAGTAACTAAATGAGTTATGAAGTATTTCACCCACTATGTGCTTATTTGGAATGGTGATTTCTACTTTTTCTTCATTGATTAAAATAGTGTAGCCAAGCTCAATTGTTTTAACTTGGCCGCTTACATTTTTAACTTCAATAGTATCACCAACAACAAAAGGTCGCGTGGCTATAATGGCAAGGCCTGCACCATAATTAGAAAGCATTCCTTGCAGCGCTAAACCAGCACCTAAAGATGCAGCACCAATGGCTGCTACAAATGGCGTAACGCTGATACCTATTTTGCCAAGTGCAATAATTATAACCATTACAATGAGCAGTACTTTTACCACGCTACTGACAAAGTTTGTGAGCGTAATATCAACGTTATGGCGGGTCATTAACGCGGCTACAAATTTGGCAAGCTTTTGTGCTATCCACAAACCAATGAGGACGATAAAAATAGCGCCAACAATTTGCATACTGTAGGTAACCATATACTCAGTAAGCATGGTGTAATATTTTTCAAACTGTTCGATTTCAGAACTGATCATAAAGCGCTCTATGTTAGGGCTATGTTGTATTTTTCCAACTATAGCAAAATGTTGACTAAAAATGGATATAACAGCGGCACTATAATCGCTGTTAATAAAGCACTTAGTGCCATTGCAACTGATGAGTAAGCGCCTACTTTTGGATGCTCAGCAATAGCAGCAGCTGTCCCAATTGCATGGCAGGCTGTGCCCATGGCAACGCCTTGAGATTCGTGATTAAAAATATTAATGAGTTTAAAAAGCATAAAACCAAATAAAGCGCCTAGTAAACCAATAAAAATAACTAAAGCCGCGGCAAGTGAGCTAATCCCTCCTAACGAGTCGGTAACAATTAAAGATATTGGGGTCGTCACACTGAGTGCGGCAACAGATGCACTTAGCTGCGCTGGCGAATTAAATAATATGCTTAGCAAAAATGCCACAACGGTTGCGTTAACAATGCCTAAGCTACATGTTGCGACTATAAGTAATAGATTTTTTCGTACGTGTGTAAACTGCTGATATAAAGGAAGCGCTAGAGCCACAATTGCGGGCTCTAATAACCAGCTTAGTAATTTGCTGTGCGTGGCAAATTGCGTATAAGGCAAATTTAGATTAACGAGTAATAAAGCAATAATACTAATACTTAAAAATACGGGGTTGGTGAGCGATTTAAATACGCTGCTTTTTATACTTTGGTTTACGGCCCTTAGCGCTAAAAATAATACAATAATAAAAGGAATACTTAGCCACCATAAATTAGGTTGTAGCTCTGAAATAGCGGAAAAAGTAAGATTAGTCATTATTTTCTTTTCCCTTAAAGTACGCAATTACACTGCTAACAAGCAATAAGGTAGTTATAGGAACAAGCACCACAACTGAGGCTAAAAATGCCCAGTGCGATTTTATAAGGCCGAGATGCTCAATAAATCCCACACCCGCTGGAATGAAAAAGATAGGCATAATATTTAAAATAGGGGAGGCGCATGGTTTTACATGTTGCTCTTTTACAATACCCGATAAGAGTAAAACTAATAAAATAACCATAGCGAGTAACGGTGCAGGAAAGCTTCCACCAATAAAGTGCATAATGAGTTTAGCGCTGGCTAAACATAGTAAAATAATAGCGCTACTGAGCAGATATTTCATCAAAGTGGCTCACAGAAAAGATAAGAGCTTAACTTTAACAAATCAAACTCTTTTATGCATTGTGCAATAGTCTACCAATGCTTTGTATTTACGTAGGTTATATCCGCTTTTCCTTTTGCTTTAGCAATTGCTTTTTTAGTGTTTGGGTTTAGCAATAAGCGAATTTGGCTGAAGGTTTCTTTAGCGAGTATTTTTCGTTGGTTTGGTTTGTAGCTAAGTTGTGTAACACGTTTAATAGCAGCAAGCGTATCGGGTGAGCGCTCAAGTAATGTATTGAGCATGTTTTGCGTGGCTTGTTGAGTATCATCGGTAAGCTGAGTAACTAAACCTAGCTCATTTGCTTGTTGTGCTGTGATTGGGTTTGCGTGGCTGGCAAGCCAAAGTGCTTGGTCACGCTTAACTAAACCGCTCATCATTACATTGGCGCCCATATCGGGGCACAAGCCCCAACGCGCTTCCATAATGGCAAGCTTGGCATCAATATGAACAATCCTGTAATCGGCACCCAGTGCTATTTGTAATCCTCCGCCTAAACAGTTGCCATCAATTTGTGCAATAACGGGCACACTCAGTGACTGCCAGCCTAATACTACTTTTTGCGCTAAATTTTGATTGCCAGGTAACCATTTAAGCAATAATTTTATAATATTCAGTGGTACCGCCATTACGGCTGATATATCAAGCCCTGCACAAAAATGCTCGCCATCGCCTTTTATTACTACAGCACGAATACTGCGATCTCTTTTTATGTTTTTAATGGCTTTGTTTAGCTCTACAAACATTTCAAAGCTTAATGCGTTTTGTTTTTTTGCTCTGCTAAGCGTGACGGTTGCAATGCCATTTTGTTTTTCTAGTTTTATCATTACACACTCCTCTGACCTGTTAGTTGAGCTTATGTTGTTATAAGAATTAAGTAAAGTGACGGTATTTTTTAAATAAATGGAATTTATTGCTAAAGCTGTAGTCTTAAAGGGTTAGATTTAGATGAGAAAAAGCTAAACAATTAGAACTTGAGATAATAAAATTTTTTACGTTGTTATTTTAAGCTTAAATTAAAAAAGTAATCTTGATATTCAATGGGTTAGTTAAATTGTTATTTATTGTTTGAGCTGCATGCTGAATAAAGCATGACTCAGTTACAAAAAAGTCAGTGTTTTACGCTTTTTTTTATCAAAATGATGATGAGATTTGATAATATAGCGCAACTTAAAAGCTTAAGGTTAAGCACATATGTCGGGTCCACGTTTATATACGGTAGAAGAAGCTACTCACCAAGCTTATGATATTTTTTTAGAGCTAGCGCCAAATAACTTGAGTGATAAAGATGTTGAAGACTTTAATGAGTTTAGAGAAGACCTAGGCTTTATTGAAGAAGACGAGCCAGACGATCAGTGGCAAGATTTTGTTGCCCTTGAGATAGAGCCAGAGCACTTTATTCAGGTGCTAGTTGGTTTAGAATTTGAAAATGATGATGTTTTGTTTGCTAAAATTTTGATTAGTCGTGATAAAGATGCTCCGTTTTGTCATATTTTATGGAAAGAGAGTGAATAAGCAATACCGCTTATTTTTATAATTGTGTGCAGAGAGAGTGTTGTGCGTAAGTATTTATTTTTAATTTTTTTAATAATTAGCTGCCCAAGTTGGGCTGTTGATCCATTTGAAGATTTTCATGAATATGGCAAGCTCTCTGATGAAGAAATTCATGAGTTACACAAAGGTGATATGCTTTACGGTGATACTGAATTTGGTTTTATTCTAAGTAAAGGTAACACCAATTCGACCAGTTTTAAGCTCAAAGGTAATTTATACCAAGATTTTGAAAAGTGGCGTAATCAATTTAAAATAGACTCTCTTTATAAGCGTGATGAAAACGATGAAAGCGGTGGCACTGATGTTACTGCTAATCGTATTTTTGTATCAGCGCAAGGTAACTATAAAGTAGGTGTTAAAAACTCCTCATTTTTTATTTACGGTGATTACGAAGAAGATGAGTTTAGTGGACTTGATTTTAAAAGCACGGTGGCGACAGGCTATGGTGCGCGTGTATATCAAGGCTCTAAAAACAAAGTAGATATTGATATAGGACCTGGTTTATACCGTTCAGTCGCCGATGAAGATTCGGATGTGAGCGAAGATGAAATTGATAAAACCGGTTATTTAGTACGTGTTGCAATGCAGTGGGAACGTTTGGTCTCTAAGCGTACTCGTTTTAATCAAGATGTGAGTATAGAGCAGTCGCTTTCAGGTCTTAATTCTCGCTTAAAATCGGAAACCGCACTGATAAGCCAAGTGATTGGCGCGGTATCACTCAAATTTACCTATATGTATCGTTATAATTCAAAACCCGAAGATGATAAACTCAAGTTTGACTCAGAGCTGAGTGCTACATTGGTATACAGCTTTTAAGTATTTATTTAATTTAGAGAATATTATGTATCAGCATAAACAGTATGCGGTGTTTATCTTTTTTGTATTAGCGTGGATTGGCGGTTTTGTGGCGCTTGCGTGGAACTTGTTAGGCGCTGATGGACCTTTAATAATATTTACTGGGATTTTAGTGCTGGTGGGCTTTTTGTTCCATGGCCTAACAGTAAAAGTAGATGATAAAAATATTAGCTGGGCGTTTGGTCCAGGCGTTGCTGGGCAAAGTATTGAGCTTAGCGAAGTAGCAGAAGCAAAAGCAGTTCAAAACTCTTACAGGCACGGTATTGGTATGCGAATTACTCATGATGGTTGGGTATATACAGTATCTGGCTTTAGTGCAATACAGTTAACGCTCAAAGATGGCACCTTGTATAGAGTTGGTACAAACGATCAAAAAGGTTTACTAGCTGCTTTAAAAGAAAAAAACGTATCTATCGCGCTGCCTAGTAAGCCAAAAGCTGAAACGGTTAAGCGTAACAATATGATATAAAAAAAGCGCCTAAGGCGCTTTTTTTATCTGTTTAGCAGTGCATTAGTGGTCGTGGCCACACCCACCTTCGCCATGTACGTGGCCGTGAGTTAATTCATCTTCTGTAGCATCACGTACTTCTAGTATTTCTACATCAAAGTTAAGTGTTATACCTGCAAGTGGGTTATTACCATCTACAATCACTTCTTCATCTTGAATATCGATGATCATTACTGATTGGTCACCATCATCTGTTGATGCACGAAATTGCATGCCAACTTCAATTTCCATACCTTCAAACATTGATTTAGGTACTGCTTGCATTAGGTTTTCGTGGCGCTCGCCGTAACCTTCTTCAGGTTCAACCTTTACGCTAAGCGTGTCGCCTGGTTGCTTGCCCAGCAAAGCATTTTCTAGGCCTGAAATTAAATAGCCTGTGCCAATGATAAAGTGTAGTGGCTCACCACCGAACGAGTTATCAATGCTATTGCCATCATTATCCATTACTGAATAATGCATTTTTACCACTTTGTTTGCCGCAACGATCATAGTCATTCCTATTTATTCATCTTCAAGAGAGTAGGGTAGAGGCAGAATGCTTAGCTCCACCTGAGGTGTGTGTTTTGCACGAAGTACCTGAGTTACATCAGTATCGTTTGGCAACACAACGAGGCCTGTTAATTTATTTGTTTGCTCATCAAAACTTTGTGCAATAAGTTTACCTGCACGGCGCCAATTTTCGCCTAATTGGGTTTCTAAATCAGGCTCTGAAAGAATCCCTTCGCTTTGCCCCGAAACGATATACATTGCACGTTTATTTTTACCAAGGTACTTCATACGGGCTACGGTTTCTTGACCTGTATAACACCCTTTTTTGAAACTTATACCGCCAATAGCATGTAGGTTTACCATTTGAGGAACGTACTCGCCAATTGCATCTGCACTTAGCTGAGGCTCACCGGCAAGCATCGCTGCTTGTTGCCAAGGGGCTTCGTTATCAAGTGTGGATACGTTATCAGGCATGCTAAATTGGTTATCAACCATTATTAAAACACGGTTATCAGCTAATTTTAGCGCTTTACCATTCGTAAAATCACACGCGCTTGCATCGCCTTCAAAGCTAATATCAAGTTGTGCCAGTACATCAGATAAATCATCACCAATTAAACCAATTAAACGCTTTGAGCATTCAGTAATATCAACTTTTGCAAATACAGCGTATTTTTTAAGTTCAGCTAATGATTTCTCAACTTCAGCTTGGCTACCCGCAAGGTAGTAGCTATCTTGGTAAGAAAATAATTTAAATACACCCCAAAGTTTACCTTTGGCGCTGCAATGGCCAGCCCACAAATAATTACTGCTGGTTAATTTATTTAGATCTTGAGTGATTTGTCCGTGCAAATAAGATAATTTATCAGCACCGCAGAGGCTAATAAGTTGATGAGATAACGGACATGCATAAACGCTCGACATAAAAACCTTCTTTGCAATATAAATGAAGTGACATAATAACGCAGTTGTTACGTATGGTACAGACAAGCGCTTATTGGTGTGGGTTTATTATTTAATGAGAGATTAATAGCTGCTAAATAGGCTTGTGTTTGTTAAACTCGAGTCAATTAAGTATGAGGTTTAAAATGGTTGAAATTCATAGTAAAGCACGTATTCGTTGGGCTTGTCGTCGTGGCATGTTAGAGCTAGATGTTTTGTTTATGCCGTTTGTAGAAGAAGCATACGACTCTTTGAGCGCAGAGCAACAGGCTATCTTTCAGCGTTTGCTAACAGAAGAAGACCCTGACTTATTTGCATGGTTTATGGGTCATGAAGAATGTAAAGACGAGCAGTTAAACGGTATGGTTTCGCTGATCTTAGACCGAGTTCGTGTATAGGTTTACGGTTACAAATAATAAAGCTGACCACAAACCAATTGTGGTCTTTTTTTGTATACTTAGTTTTATATTATGTTTATTTTTAGATTCACTATTAGCCATGCTTTTTTGTTTAATAATAAATGCACTAGCTGGCTTGATAATGTGGCGCAAAGTATTAGCAATTCACCCACATGAGGGCATTATAATATTAGAACCAAAGTTATTTAGATTTGAGGGCGAGAGCTTAAAAATTCAGGGTGAAATAAGTAACAAAAGCCGATTTTATGGTAATAATATATGGCTTCATATTAAAGGTTTTAGTAACAACCATTGGCTTATAATTTCAGCCAATGGCGTTAATGAGCAAAGTTATGCGCGTCTAAAACGTGCCACTGTCGGCGCAATTAATTGCGTTTTGGAGTCAAAATAGTCGGCGTTGGGTTTTCACTTTGTTCAGGGTAATCAATAGTGTAATGCAAGCCTCTGCTTTCTTTTCGCTCCATAGCACTTCTAATAATTAGCTCTGATACTTGCACTAAATTACGAAGCTCAAGTAAGTTGTTACTTACTCTAAAGTTTGCATAGTAATCGTGTATTTCTTGCTGTAGCAACTCAACTCTATGCAGTGCTCGTTCTAAGCGTTTAGTAGAGCGTACAATACCTACATAATCCCACATAAATAAACGTAGTTCATGCCAGTTATGGGTAATAACAATTTCTTCATCTGAGTTACTAACACGGCTCTCATCCCAATGAGGAAGCGCTATCGGCTCTGGTGCATGTTCAATTTTACTTAAAATATCTTTAGCTGCAGCGTGGGCAAATACAATGCACTCTAATAGTGAATTACTTGCCATACGGTTTGCACCATGTAAGCCTGTGTAAGCAACTTCACCTACAGCATATAAGTTATCGAGATCTGTTTTGCCGTTAAAGTCAGTCATTACACCACCACAGGTGTAATGCGCAGCAGGCACAACTGGGATTGCTTCTTTCGTTATATCGAGGCCTACACTTAAGCATTTTGCGTAAATAGTAGGAAAGTGCTCAATAATAAAGTCTTTATCTTTGTGGCTAATATCTAAATAAACACAATTGGCGCCTAAGCGCTTCATTTCAAAATCGATTGCGCGTGCCACTATATCGCGTGGAGCAAGCTCTTCACGGCTATCAAAGTCTTTCATAAACCGAGTGCCATCTGGGCGTTTTAAATAAGCCCCTTCACCGCGCATGGCTTCGGTAATTAAAAAGTTTTGTAGCTCTGGATGATAAAGGCTTGTTGGATGAAATTGATTAAATTCCATGTTGGCAACTTTACAACCTGCACGCCAAGCCATTGCAATACCATCACCACTTGATACGTCTGGATTGGATGTATATAAATACACTTTACTTGCACCACCGGTTGCAAGAGCAACAAATTTAGCTGAGATGGTTTCTACCTTTTTAGCTTTTTTGTTCCACACATACATGCCTTCAATGTGTGAGCCTGTTTTTCCGGCGCTTTTATCTGTGATTAAATCAATGGCGTTGTATTGCTCTAAAAGCGTTATATTTTTATGAATTTTAACTTGGCTGATAAGTGTTGTTTGCACCGCTTTGCCTGTTGCATCGGCTGCATGCAATATACGACGATGGCTGTGACCACCTTCACGTGTTAAGTGAAAACGCTCTTTTCCTTTGCTATCAAACTCCATATCAAAGGGTACGCCTTGGTCGATTAACCACTGTAGGCAATCGTGGGCATTGCTGGCGGTATAATGAACAGCGTCTCTATCGCATAAACCGCCGCCTGCATCGAGTGTATCTTCAACATGAGATTCTATGCTGTCGTTTTGTTTATCAAATACAGCAGCTATACCGCCTTGGGCATACAAAGTAGAACCTTCGGTAAGCGCTCCTTTACTGATCACGGTAACGTTACAATAATTAGCTAGAGATAATGCAAGTGATAAGCCTGCTGCGCCGCTACCTATAATAGCGACATCTGCAATGTGATGTTTATTTTGGTTCATGTCAGAGGTACTTTGCGGTTACAATGCTCATATAGAGCAATATTTGTTTTTAATATCTGTAGTTGTATCATATTTGTCATACTACTACGTAGTGATTTTAAAGGCTTAGCGCCGTTATTATCATCTATTTTATAAAAAAATAATATTAAGCAGAACTTTTTATTCATAAAGAGGTCAGAGTATTTGTGAACAATGACGACAATATGAATAACAAGCAAAAATCAGACATAGGAGTACCGGCTCGAATGAGCGAGCAGGAATTAGATTTAGTGCTAGTAAAAAGGGTCCAGCAAGGAGATAAAAACGCCTTCAACCTATTAGTAAAGAAGTATCAAAACAAAATTGCAGGTTTGATCTCACGTTATGTATCTAACCAAGGCGATATTGCTGATGTAGCACAAGAAGCTTTTATTAAAGCTTACCGTGCACTTCCTAACTTTAGAGGTGACAGCGCCTTTTACACGTGGTTATACCGTATTGCCGTTAATTGTGCTAAAAATTACTTAGTAGCCCAGGGGCGTAAGCCGCCAGCAAATGATATAGACGCTGAAGATGCCGAGTTTTATGATTGTGCAGATTCAATGCGATCGAATGCATCTCCTGAAAACCTACTTTTAAGCGAAGAAGTACGCGCTGTTATTTTTAATACGATTGATAGTTTGCCTGAAGATCTTAAAACCGCAATCACCCTTAGAGAAATAGAAGGGATGAGCTATGAAGAAATAGCAGTGGTAATGGATTGCCCAGTCGGGACTGTGCGTTCGCGTATATTTCGTGCCCGTGAAGCAATAGATAACAAATTAAACCCATTAATAGGCGAGTCTTAGTATGACAAAAGCACACCTTAACAAGTTAGATAACGAAGCGTTATCGGCATTACTTGATGGCGAGCAACATCTAACTGATGCAAAAATTGCAGAGCAAGATGTAACTACGTTTGGCCGTTATGCGTTAATTGGTGATGCGATGCGTGCTCAAAAAAATAATAACGACATACATATTGATATTAGCGATCGCGTTGCATTAGCACTAGAAAGCGAGCCTGTTTATGCTGACTTTAGTCAGTCAAAAACACAGCCTCAAGCAATCACTGAAACAGTACAAGATAATAAAGTAGTCGCTTTTAATTGGCGCAAACCAGTTGCTCAATTAGCTATTGCAGCAAGTGTAGCGATGTTTGCTATTGTGGGCGTTAATACGCTTCCTCAAAGTAACAATGAGCAGCAAAGTGAAATTCCATTACTGCAAACCACACCGCTAGCGGGTATGGCCTCGCCAGTAAGTTATTCGTCTGAGCCTGCGCTTGAAAATGCTGAGCAAGGTTTACGTGAACTACAGCAACAGCGTATTGGTGCGTTAGTTCTTGAGCATCAACGCCAAGCACGAGTTGCGAATTCTTTAGAAACAGCGCAAACTAATACCAAAGCGTCTGAGGAAAAAAACTAATTAAATGAAAGTAATCACTTTTGTTCTGTCGTTGGTAGTAAGCTTTAATGCATTTGCCAACGACACAAATCCTGCCAAAGATTTATTACTCAAAATGGCTAATGCCGTTCACACCCGTAATTTTGACGCCTCGTTTGTGGTTGTCAAAGGTAAAACAATGGAACCCTACCGATGGGTGCATGCTTTACAAGGTGACACCGAACTTGAGCATTTAAGTTTACTTAACGGTGCTGGGCTTGAAATGGTCCGTATCGATAATCAAGTTACTTATTTTGAACCTCAGTCTGAACCATATTCTCTAAAAACAGATTCAATAGCAGGTCCAATCCCTGAAGTACTATTTAAAGATATAGACCGCTTAAGTGCGCACTATGATTTTGTACTAGGCGGCAAAGGGCGTATTGCAGGGCGCGCAGCGCAACTTGTTCGCATAGAATCTAAAGACGAGTATAAATATAATTACTGGATTTGGTTGGATATGGAATCGTCGTTGTTACTAAAAGCCGCGTACGTTAACCATGAAGGTGAAGCCTTAGAGCAGTTACAGCTTACACATATTAGTGTGACAGAGCAGCCAGCCGGTATGCTAGTTGAAGTGCTCAATCGAAACTTTCCGACGCCTTTGCCAAACAATGCACTTATAAATGAAGATAGTACTGCCACAAACTGGAAAATCAGCTGGTTACCAGATGGCTTTGAGTTGCTAAAATCAGATAGACATAAGCTCGATTTAAATAACGAATTAACTGATTATTATTTGTTCTCTGATGGTTTTGTTGAGGTTTCTGTATTTATTCAGCGCCCATTACCAGGTAAGCGTTTGAGTGGAGCACTCACTTCTGGTGCAACGACAGTATATGTGCATAATGGCGGTAATTTTGATGTATCGGTTGTTGGTAATGTACCGAGTATGACCGCAAAAGCGATTGCAGAGTCAGTTACTCGCGCACTATAGACGATTCCGTAAGGATTGTTATGATTGAACAAACCCTCACTGTTGTGGCCCTCGATGGCCACATTGCTCATTTAGAAGCACAGCAAAAACAAGCTTGTGAAGGCTGCAATGGTCGTTGTGGCTCACAAGTGTTTAGTAAATTATTTGGCACTGCAAAAAAAACCTTTCCTTATAAATTTGAATCCTCAGTAGAAATAGGGCAAAAGGTCACTTTGTCACTAGATGATAGTCATGTCGTTAAGCATGCTTTTGCGGTTTACATGCTACCGCTCCTTTTGAGTCTTGTTTTTGCATTTGTTGCGGCGCAATTGTTTATAGCTTCCGAAGGCTGGCAGATTTTAGCTGCTGCTTTAGGTGGTATTACTGGCTTTTTTATAGCTAAAACTCGCGTGAAATCTCTAAAGCACGATATAAAAGTTATAAAAATTCACCCAATTAGTATCCCTTTAACTCAAATAGATGGTGATTGACGCCAATTAAATGTAAAATTGCCGTTTTATACCAAAGTAACTTGGAAATACAGGGAATCGTGGTTTTTTAAATTATTTTATCTGGCTGAATTATTTAAGTTAAGTAAATATAACTTATTGTTATTCAATACATAAAATGGTTGTAACCCATCTTAAAAAGCGTAAGTACAGTTTGTTATATACAAATTTAGCTTATGGCATCCTAAAGCAAGTATTTTCAAGTCACTTAGGTATTCATATTTAGTCCATTAAAATAGAAGTATAGAATCCAGTTTATGAAGCATATCCGTAATTTTTCGATCATCGCCCATATTGACCATGGTAAATCGACCCTTTCAGATCGTTTGATCCAAGTTTGTGGCGGTTTAACCGACCGTGAAATGCAAAAACAAGTTTTGGATTCAATGGATATTGAGCGCGAACGTGGTATTACCATTAAAGCGCAAAGTGTAACGTTGAATTACAAAGCGAACGACGGCGAAACCTACCAACTTAATTTCATTGATACTCCAGGACACGTTGATTTTACGTATGAAGTTTCACGATCTTTAGCTGCTTGTGAAGGCGCGTTGCTTGTTGTTGATGCAGGCCAAGGCGTTGAAGCACAAACACTAGCTAACTGTTACACCGCTATTGAAATGGAATTAGAAGTAATTCCAGTACTTAATAAAATCGATTTACCGCAAGCGGATCCTTTACGTGTTGCAGAAGAAATTGAAGAGATTATTGGTATTGATGCCCTTGATGCAGTGCAGTGTAGCGCTAAAACAGGTGTAG
Source organism: Pseudoalteromonas sp. SG45-1 (assembly GCF_014164135.1). NCBI lineage: Bacteria > Pseudomonadati > Pseudomonadota > Gammaproteobacteria > Alteromonadales > Pseudoalteromonadaceae > Pseudoalteromonas > Pseudoalteromonas sp. SG45-1. Next base: position 35,189 of record NZ_JACJEP010000007.1, on the reverse strand, counting down.
GTATTGCCGAAGTTCTTGAAATGATTGTTAAAGATGTACCGCCGCCAGTAGGCGACAAAGATGCACCTTTACAAGCACTTATTATCGATTCTTGGTTTGACCCATACCAAGGCGTTGTATCACTAGTGCGTATTAAGCACGGTGAATTACGCACTGGCGACAAAATAAAAATAATGTCGAACGAGCATATACATACTGCCGACCAAGTAGGTGTGTTTACACCTAAGCAAACCAACACCGGTATTTTAAGAACAGGTGAAGTAGGGTTTGTTATTGCTGGTATTAAAGAGATACATGGTGCGCCAGTAGGTGACACTATTACTCATCAAAAAAATGCAGCTCCACTTCGCTTACCTGGCTTTCAAAAAATTAAGCCTCAGGTTTATGCGGGTATGTTCCCAATTGCATCCGATGAGTATGAATCGTTCCGTGATGCACTTAATAAATTAAGCTTAAACGATGCGTCGTTATTCTTTGAACCAGAGAATTCAACTGCACTAGGTTTTGGTTTCCGCTGTGGCTTTTTAGGTATGCTACACATGGAAATCATTCAAGAGCGTTTAGAGCGTGAATACGATATTGATTTAATTACAACAGCACCTACGGTAATCTATGAGATAGTTACTAAAGAAGGTACATTTCAGATTGATAATCCATCTGATTTGCCTGCAGTAAACGATATTGTAGAGATTCGAGAGCCGATTGTTGAAGCTAATATTTTGGTACCACAAGAATACCTAGGTAACGTTATTACTTTGTGTATTGAAAAACGTGGTAGCCAAACAAAAATGACTTATCACGGAAAGCAAGTAGCTGTAACGTACGAGCTACCTATGGCTGAAGTGGTGATGGATTTCTTTGATAAATTAAAATCAACTAGCCGTGGTTTTGCGTCGCTTGATTATAACTTTAAACACTTTCAAACATCAGATATGGTGCGTGTTGACATTTTAATCAATGGTGAGCGCGTTGACGCACTTGCGATAATTGTTCACAGAGATGGTGCACAGTCTCGTGGTCGCCAGTTAGCTGATGCGTTAAAAGAGCTTATCCCACGTCAAATGTTTGATATAGCGATTCAAGCTGCTATCGGACAACATGTTATTGCCCGTACCACGGTAAAACAATTACGTAAAAACGTAATTGCTAAGTGTTACGGTGGTGATGTGAGCCGTAAGAAAAAGCTACTTAAAAAGCAAAAAGATGGTAAAAAACGTATGAAGCAAGTAGGTAATGTTGAAGTGCCTCAAGAAGCGTTTTTAGCTATTTTAAAAGTTGGCAAATAAAAACAAAGGATTATAAATGGCTGGTTATTTTTCAGTTTTATTGGTGTTATTAACTTTAGGCTCAGGCTTAATATGGTTAATAGATCACTTAATGTATGCACCTAAAAGACAGGAGCGCTTAGCGATAGCGCAAACGTCTGCTGGAGCTCCGTTAGATGAAGAAACGGCGGCATTAATTGCACCAGAACCAGTACTAACAGAAACAGCAAAGTCGATTTTCCCGATGATTGCAGCAATTACTATTTTTAGATCATTTATCTTTGAACCGTTTCAAATTCCATCCGGTTCAATGATGCCTACATTATTAGTAGGTGATTTTATTTTAGTACAAAAGTATTCTTATGGAATAAAAGACCCTGTTTGGCGTACTCAATTAGTTGATATTGGGCAGCCTGAGCGTGGTGATATTGTTGTTTTTAAATACCCTTTAGATGAAAATGTTGACTATATTAAACGTACAATTGGTTTACCTGGCGATAAAATTGTTTATCGCGATAAACGTTTATATATTCAGCCAAATTGTAAAGAAGGCGAAACCCAGCAGGGTGAGCTTTTATGTAATGAATTCAATAAAATTGATTTTAAACTAATTAATGATAACGAATTTAAACAAGGCCCAATGCCTCTAGCTCGTGTAAATGAAAATTTAACAACAGTTACGCATGATATATTAATCAACCCACAAGCGCCTGAGAGAAAAGGGCGTTACTACCAGCAACCGGGCACGCCTTCTGATGAATGGACTGTTCCTGCTGATCATTATTTTATGATGGGTGATAACCGCGACAACAGCCAAGATGGTCGCTTTTGGGGCTTTGTACCAAAAGAAAACTTGGTGGGTAAAGCTGTCTTTATATGGATGAGTTTTGAATTTGAGAATGGCCCTGATGATATTTTACCAGGATGGGTTCCAACTGGTGTTCGCTTTGAGCGCCTAGGTAATATTCAGTAACGATGAAAAAAAATGTAACAGAATTATATAAAAAAATTGGCTATGAATTTGCCGATCAAGGTTTACTTGAGCAAGCAATGACGCACCGCAGCCACAAAGGCCAGCATAATGAGCGACTAGAATTTTTAGGCGACTCTATTTTAAGCTTTGTGATTGCCAATGCACTTTATGCCAAATTTCCTAAAGCGCGTGAAGGCGATTTAAGCCGCATGCGCTCAACGCTTGTGCGTGGTCAAACACTTGCCGAGTTTGGTCTTGAATTTGGCCTAGGCGATTATTTACGCTTAGGGCCGGGCGAGCTTAAAAGTGGCGGATTCCGTCGCGAGTCAACGCTTGCTGATGCAGTAGAAGCTATTATTGGCGCTGCATTTTTAGATTCAGGTATTGATAGCTGTGGCGATCTTATATTGTCATGGTACGAATCACGATTAGATGCTATTTCACCAGGGCTTAACCAAAAAGATCCGAAGACCCTGCTGCAAGAGTATTTACAAGCCCGTAAATTATCTTTACCGGGTTACACTGTGGTTGATACCAAAGGCCAAGCACACAATCAAACATTCACGGTCGAATGTATTGTTGATGGAATGGATAGCATAATTTCTGTAGGTAGCTCGCGCCGTAAAGCCGAACAAAAAGCTGCTGAAAAAGCATTGAAGATACTTAAAAATGAACCTTGATACCCTAATACAGCCTCATGAAGGTGATGTAGATACGTTTTGTGGAATGGTTGCTATTGTAGGGCGCCCGAACGTAGGTAAGTCGACTTTGCTTAATGAAATTATTGAGCAAAAAGTGAGTATTACCTCACGTAAACCACAAACCACGCGTCATCGTATTATGGGTATTCATACCGAAGGTAAACACCAAGCGGTATACATAGATACACCAGGTCTACACGTTGAAGAAAAACGTGCGATTAACCGTTTAATGAACCGTGCCGCGTCTAGTTCTATCGGCGATGTTGAGCTTATTATTTTTGTAGTTGAGGGCACTCATTGGAATGCCGATGACGACATGGTACTTAATAAAGTATCGCAAAGTGGTAAGCCGGTATTATTGGTTATTAATAAAATAGACCAAGTTAAAGACCGTGACCTTGTGTTGCCTCATATGAAGTGGTTAAGTGACAAGTTTGATTTTGTTGGAATTATGCCAGTATCGGCAACGCAAAGTAAAAATGTTGATTTAATCAAAGCAGAAGTAACTAAACGCTTACCTCCTTGCGAATTTTACTTTCCGGAAGATTATGTAACTGACCGTTCAATGCGCTTTATGGCAGCTGAAGTAATTCGTGAAAAACTAATGCGTTTTATGGGCGAAGAATTGCCGTATTCTGTAACTGTTGAAATTGAGCAGTTTAAATGGCAAGACAACGGTATTTGGCATATCAACGGGTTGATTCTTGTTGAGCGCGAAACACAAAAACGCATGGTTATTGGTAATAAAGGCGAAAAGCTAAAAACCATTGGCCGTGAAGCCCGTAAAGACATAGAAGAAATGCTTGATAACAAAGTATTCTTAGAGCTTTGGGTTAAAGTTAAGTCGGGTTGGGCTGACGATGAACGTGCACTAAGAAGCTTAGGTTACAGTGAAGACTAAACCAAGCAGTAGCTTAGTGAATGGATAGCGACTTCTACACCGCGTATTTATTACATCGGCGTCCTTATAGTGACTCCCAAGTAATGTTAGATATGCTTGTAGAAGGCGTTGGTCAGTTAAGAATGCTGGCCCGAATTAGTGGTCGCCAGGCCACTAAACATAAAGCACAACTTCAGCCGTTTCAGGCACTGCTTGTTAATTACAGTGGCAAGTACGATTTAAAATATATCAATAAGTTTGAACTGCTTGGGAACTCGCACTTTTTAAAAGGTGATGAGCTTTATTGTGGTTTTTATTTAAATGAGCTTACAAATCGTATCGTTCCTGTTAACGAGCCAATTGAACAAGTATTTGAGCTATATAAAACTCATCTATCAAACCTAAACAGCGGGGCTAATTTACAAGAGGTGCTTCGCTCATACGAGTTTCAACTATTGGAATTACTCGGTTATGGCGTGGATTTTAGTTTTGACGCCAGTGGTGAACCAATAGATGAAAAGCAGACGTATAGTTATTTCCCCGAACTTGGTTTTTTAGTACAAGAAGATACACGTTCTGGATTTAGTGGCAAACAACTCAACGCCATAGCAAATCATGACTTTAGCCAAAATGATGTGCTATATATGGCAAAGCAATTAAGTCGCTATTTATTAAAACCCTTATTAGGTAGTAAACCATTAAAAAGCCGCGAGCTATTTATGGCCTCTCAATAAACGTAATTTTACAGGTAAGAAAATGAAAGATATTCTTTTGGGTGTAAACGTAGATCATATTGCAACACTTCGCCAAGCGCGTGGAACAAGCTATCCAGATCCTGCTCATGCAGCCAGTGTAGCAGAGCATGCAGGCGCAGACGGTATTACGATTCACTTACGTGAAGACAGACGCCATATTCAAGATCGCGACGTTTATGTAATGGCTAAAACCATTCAAACTCGTATGAATCTTGAAACCGCTGTTACCGATGAAATGATAAAAATCGCGCTTGAAGTAAAACCTGAGTACGTGTGTTTAGTACCTGAAAAGCGCGAAGAATTAACAACCGAAGGTGGCTTAGACGTAGCCGGTAATATAGATAAAATTAAAGCAGCAACAAAAACGCTTACCGAAGCGGGTATTAAAGTATCGCTATTTATTGATGCAGATAAAGCACAGTTAGATGCAGCCAAAGAATGTGGTGCTCCTTATGTAGAAATACACACAGGCGCGTACGCTGATGCCACAAATGATACTGATTTACACAAAGAGTTAGAGCACATTCGTGAAGGTGTTAAATACGCAGCAAGCTTAGGTTTGATTGTTAACGCTGGCCATGGTCTTCATTATCATAACGTGAAACCAATCGCTGCAATGCCTGAGATTTATGAGCTAAATATTGGTCACGCTATTATTGCTCGTGCAGCTATAGATGGGCTTGATAAAGCCGTACGCGACATGAAACGATTAATGATTGAAGCAAGAATGTAAGATAAGCAAACATAAGCATTTAAAAAGCTTAATAAAAAAACGCGGTAAATACCGCGTTTTTTTGTATCTAAAATTCAAAGCTTATCTTTGCAGTTCGGTCACACTTGCATCTGCAAGTAGGTTTTCAAGCTCATCTTGTAACTCAAATAATTCAGGTTCAATATTCTCTAACAAGCATTTATTTTTAAGCGATGTTTCGATTGTTTCTGCGAGTGATTTAAGTTTAGGTACACCAGTGTAACAACATGCACCATGAAACTTATGGACAATACTTAACACTTGCTGGCAATCGTTACTCTCTATTGCTTTAGCAAGTAATGTAAGGGTCTCAGGGACACTTAAAAGTAGCATGTTAAGCATCTCTAGCGCTAACTCGCTCTTTCCGCCAGCACGCTGCAGGGCTTGTGCCCAATCAATTCTACTACTTTGAAATGGTGCAGGACTTTGTGGTGTATCTGTCTTAGCTTTGTCACGATTAACAGGAGTCTGTGGACTATGGTCGCTAATAATTTGTTTAAGCATATCTTCATCAATAGGCTTAGTTAAATAGCCTTTAAAGCCATCTTTTAGTAGTTGCTCTTTTTCGCTTTGAAGGGCGTGTGCCGTTACAGCGATAATGGGTGTGTCTTCATTAAGTGATGATTCTTGTATAAGCTTACATGCGGTTATACCGTCCATAATTGGCATTTGTATATCCATAAAAATTATGTCGTATTTATGACTTTTACTTAAACTGTATGCCTGTGAACCATTATGAGCCGTTTCTATTACTTCAATCTGTTCACTTAACAAAGTATGGAGAAGTTTTAAATTAGCATCGTTATCATCAACAACCAATACTTTTAACGGCAGTAGAGCTTGATCGTTTTGTTCAATATTATGAGTCGGGTGGTCAAGTCTGTAAGGTGCTGCAAGTACTTCACATAACTTACGGTGATTAAGTGGCTTACTTAAACATGCATCAGCTCCGCTGCCTATAAAGGCTTCTCGCATATTGTGCGATACAGTATTAAGCATTAAATATAAGTAATCTGTAGATTCACGCACGGCTTTTACATAGCTTTTTAGTTGCTGCATATCATCAACTGATGCCATATGGCCAATTAAGCAAACGTCATATTTATGTTCAGTATTTTTTATAGCGTCTAAAAAGCTAGTTTCGTTAAAGCATGCCGTAACGTTTGATTCCCACTGGGTTAATAACGAAAGTACGGCATGGTGCGTATGCTCATGTGGCTCTAAATATAAGATACGCTTACCAATGAGCGATTTAGTCGGTAAGTCATTTGTAAATACGTGATTTGGCAAACTAAACACACTATTGAATGTAAAGCAGGTACCGTTACCAGGCGCAGAATTTAACGTTATACGACCACTCATTGCTTCAACAATATGCTTGGTAATAATAAGACCAAGGCCTGTACCACCAAACTTACGTGTAATGCTTGAGTCTGCTTGCCCAAATGGAGTGAATAAAGAGTCTTGCTTATCCATAGGTATACCCACGCCAGTATCTGTTACTGACACAAGTAAAGAAGTGCGTTCGTCGTCGAGTAACCGATGGCTTATGTCGACCTTAATAGAGCCTTTTTCGGTAAATTTAATCGCATTACTTAACAGGTTTATTAAGACTTGTTTAAAGCGAGTGGGATCGCCCGTTAAGTCATCCGGTACTTGTTGGTTAATGTAAATGGATAGCTCTAATTGCTTATCGTGTGCGCTAGGAGCGAGTAGCGTCATTACTTCATTTACAGCATCACGAAGTTGAAACTGAATCGACTCAAGTTCCATTGCACCCGCTTCTAGTTTGGAGAAGTCTAGAATGTCGCTAATAATAGTCATTAAACTATTTGCTGATAGCATAATAGTGTCGAGATAATCTTTTTGATGTTTATTCAGCGGTGTTTTATAAAGCTGGCGTGTAAATCCAATAACACCATTTAACGGAGTACGGAGTTCGTGGCTCATTTTAGCTAAAAAGTCTGATTTTACCCGGTTAGCATCTTGAGCTTCTTTTTTTGCAAACGAGAGCTCTATATTTGAAGTTTCGTATTGTTCTAGTGTTTCGCGGTAGTCACTCGTTGCTTGATCAATATTTTTTTGCATTTCATCTTTTTGCATCACCATAGTGTGAGCAATGGTGTTTAAGCCTTCTCGTAATAGCTCAAATTCACCTATCATGTTGTCGTTAAGGCCAGTACTTCTTTTACCTTCGACTAACTTGTCGGTTGCAAGTACTAACTTATTAAGCGGCGTCATAAACATGCGGCTTAACCTTAAAGCTAAAATTGCTGCAAATACCAACGATAAAATAATTACAATACCGCTAATTAATAAAGCACGTTGCTGCCCTATAACTGCTTGGTCTTTGTTTAGCTGTATAATAACGGTGCCCAAAGATGACTGAAAAGCCGATGGATCCCATTTAGAGTCGTGACTTGTATGGTTAATAATGGGCGTGAAGAATGTAACAAGCTCATCTGACTTTTGCACACGGGTCGTTTTTAAATTTATGAGCGTTTTTTGATTAATTAACTTTTCAAATGAGCGATGATAATTACTGGTCATTAATAGCGCATTATTTTTATCAAAAATAGCAATCGACTTAATTGTAGGGGAGTGCTTGTTATGCGTGTAGCTTATAAGGCGATTCAATAGCTGTTTGTTTTTTTCGAGCATGGGCTGCTCAAGCGCAATAGCAAGGGGCTCAGAAATAGTAGTACCTTGCTGATATAAAATTTCATCAAGCTCAATGTAACGATTTATTGTAAAATAGCCACCAAGTAGTAATCCTATGATCACCGTTGGGATCAGGGTCAGTGTTAAAACAGAATCGCGTAAGCCTAATTTGGTCATAATGGGAGCGTTTTATCGTTATTAGTATGACTTGAGTATATACGGTTCAACACGCATTCTAAAGCATCTAAATATAGGTGCTTCATAAATAAACTGAAGGTAATGCCTAATGGCGCAAATTTTTAAAGCGAAAAAAAAACCGCTTAAGCAACAAACATTAGAATTAAATATAACGGGAATGGATCATCAAGGGCGTGGTATTGCGAAGCATAATAATAAAGTATGTTTTGTAAGCGGTGCATTACCAAATGAAACAGTTAAAGCGACGCTCGTTGAAGATAAAGCTAAATACAGCAGTGCAAAAGTAATTAAAGTTATTAAAGCGAGTGAATCAAGAGTAGACGCTTTTTGTGAGCACTATAATCAGTGTGGTGGTTGCCAATTACAGCATTTAGAAATAAGCCAACAAGTTGTAGAAAAACAAACTGCAGTTACTCAGTTATTTAGTAAGTTTGCTAAATTAAACAGCTTAAACTGGCAAGCTCCATTATTAAGTAAGTCTGTGCATTACAGGCGCAGCGCTCGTATAGCTGTTATGTTTGATAAAGCAGCTAAAAAAATGCGCGTGGGTTACAGAGCAAGTGGCTCAAAAAATATTGTGAGTATTAATAAATGTGCAGTACTTGATGAAGTATTTACAGATGTTTTCACACTTTTTGATGATTTAATTAATCAACACAAAGCACTGCACAGTATAAGCCATTTACAGTTATGCCAAAGTGATAAACAAAACTTTGTTGTTATTCGTCACACTAAAGCAATTAATGATGATACAAAGGCTTTGGTTGAGCACATAACAAAAAGCCAGCAGTTTAAAATTGTATGGCAAAGCGAGAGCGATGCAATAGAACATTCACACTTAGCCATGCCATTTTATTATCTTAAAGAATTTGATCTAAAATTTGAATTTGGTTTAGGTAATTTTATTCAGGTAAATGCGCAAGTTAACGAAGCTATGTTAAAGCAAGCTGCAAATTGGCTTGATTTAAAAGGTGATGAAAATTTATTGGATTTATTTTGTGGGATTGGTAATTTCTCATTAGTGTTAGCAAAACAAGCAAAATCTGTAATTGGTGTAGAAGGTGTGACTTCAGCGGTTGCAATGGCTGCTCAAAATGCGCAAACTAACTCTATTACCAATGCGCAGTTTCATTGCTTTGATTTAACCCAAAGCATACAGAGCGCCCCATGGTTTAGCAAAAACTTAGATGTGCTTGTACTCGATCCTTCGAGGACTGGTGCTATGGCTGTATTAGAGCAATTACCTTTAAAGCAGTTTAAAACTATTTTATATGTCTCTTGTGACCCTGTTACTTTAGCCCGTGACAGCGCAATTATTTCACAAGCTGGCTTTGATCTTAATAAAATTGGGCTAATGAATATGTTTCCTCATACAGGGCATATTGAAACTATGGCGTTATTTCAACGGAGGTAGAACGCATTATGGTAGCTACACGACAATCACATCAACAAGATGAGACAACAGATTTTAGCACTCGGCTTTCATTTCTTGCCTTGTCTGAAGAAAAAACAGAGCTACTTACTAAAGCCCAAGCGCTCTGCGTAAAATGTGATAGTGAAAGCAGGCAAACTACTGCAATCGAAATGGTTGAAATTTTAGCTGAGCTAAATCTCGACCCCGAATCGTTAGCTACTGCGTATTTAACCCCGTATTTTTTAAACGACTTAATATCGCTTGAAACCATCGAAGAGCAGCTTGGGAATAACATTGCCATGCTGCTAACTGGGGTTGCACAAATGGCCACTATTAGTACTTTATCGCATCAAGGTAAAGGCACTATGCAAGTTGATAATATTCGAAAAATGTTATTAACCATGGTTGAAGATGTGCGCGCCGTGGTCATTAAGCTTGCCGAGCAGGTATGTCATTTACGCAATGTAAAAAATGCGGATGAAGAAGACCGCGTCATTGCCGCTAAAGAAACGGCTGATATTTTTGCACCATTGGCAAACAGATTAGGAATAGGGCAATTAAAATGGGAACTGGAAGATTTATCGTTTAGATATTTGCACCCAGGCACCTATAAAAGCATAGCCAAACAACTTGACGACAAACGTCTTACACGCGAAGCCTACATGGAAGATATGGTTGAGCAAGTAAAAAATCGTTTAAGTGAAGCGGGCATAGAGGCCCAGGTTTATGGCCGTCCTAAGCACATTTACAGCATTTATAAAAAAATGCAGCAAAAAAACTACGAGTTTGATCAGCTTTTTGATATTCGGGCAATGCGTATCGTCGTTGAACGATTGCAAGACTGCTACGGTGCGCTGGGCATTGTGCACACCAATTGGCGTCATCTTAATAAAGAGTTTGACGACTATGTAGCAACCCCAAAACAAAACGGCTATCAGTCAATTCATACCGTGGTATTTGGACCTGAAGGTAAAACGGTAGAGATACAAATTCGTACCAGCGACATGCATCAAGATGCTGAGTTAGGGGTGGCTGCACATTGGATGTACAAAGAAGGTGCATTACCAGGGCGCGGCTCGGGTTATGAGCAAAAAATTAGCTGGTTGCGTAAACTACTCCAATGGCAAGAAGAAGTGGTTGATGGTGGCGATTTAGCAGAAGAGCTTAAAAACCAAGTAGTAGAAGATCGCGTATACATATTTACCCCAAGCGGCGATATTATCGATTTACCACTTGGCGCTACACCGCTTGATTTTGCTTACTACATCCACTCAAATGTGGGGCATCGTTGTATTGGTGCAAAAATATTCGGCAAAATAGTGCCGTTTACGCATCAACTTACAACAGGGGATCAGGTAGAAATACTCACCCAAAAACAACCAAATCCAAGTCGTGATTGGTTAAACCCGTCATTAGGATACATTAAGTCATCCCGTGCTAGAGCTAAAATCCACCACTGGTTTAAACAGCTCGACCGCGACAAAAACTTAAGTGCGGGGAAAGAAATTCTCGACAGTGAATTACAAAAGCTCAATTTAACATATAAAGATTTAGAGCCAGCCATTAAGCGTTTTAACTTTAAAGAGCTGGATGACTTAATGGTTGCGATTGGTGCGGGCGATGTTCGCCTCAATCAAATGCTTAACTTTGTAAGTGATCGGACAGAAGATGAGCCGGTTATTCGCATTAAAGCACCAAGTAAAGTAACTGGTGATAAAAACGGCATTGTGGTTGATGGTGTTGGCAGCTTAATGAGCCATGTAGCCAAGTGCTGTCGCCCAGTACCTGGCGATGAAATAATAGGTTATATAACCCAAGGTCGAGGAATAGGTGTTCATAAGGAAGACTGTGATTCGTTTAATAACTTAAAAAACCAGCATCCTGAGCGTGTTATTTCGGTAAGTTGGTCAGATGATATTAACGGCTCGTACGCACTAAGTATTAAAATAGAAGCCACCGATCGTTCAGGGTTGATACGCGATATAAGCTCAGTACTTGCTAATGAAAAAGTAAATGTTTTAAACATGAACGTAAATACGGTTGAAGATAATCAGTTAGCTATATTTACAATGCAAATAGAAGTACATGACTTATCGGGTACTAACCGTGTTCTTTCTAAATTACACCAAATTGAAGGTGTACATGATGCCAAGCGTGGTCATTAATCATGAATGATAATACAGCGCTTACACAACTTCTTAGCATAATGAAAACACTGCGAGATCCCAAGGGCGGTTGTCCGTGGGATCTCAAGCAAAATTTTAAATCTATTGTGCCGCATACGCTAGAAGAAGCGTACGAAGTTGCCGACTGTATTGAATCAGGCAACTTAGATGAGCTTAAAGGTGAATTGGGTGATTTGCTATTTCAAATAGTTTTTTATGCGCAACTTGCACAAGAGCAAAATCTATTTGATTTTAATGATCTAGTAGAGCAATTAAACGATAAGCTTACCCGTCGTCACCCGCATGTGTTTGGTGAAAAAAAAGAGCTAACAGACGATCAATTATCGCAGCAGTGGCAAGCAATCAAAGCACAGGAGCGAAGTGCTAGAGCGCAAACCGAACCCCCTTCTTTTTGGCAAGATATTCCTGGCAGTATGCCAAGCTTAAGTAAAGCCAAAAAAATTCAACAACGCGTGGCTTCCCTTGGCTTTGATTGGCCAACGTATCATGGTGCACTAGATAAAGTGAGTGAAGAAGTGCTTGAAGTAAAAGAAGCGATTGAGCAAGACCCGCTATCTGATCATACAGCGGAAGAGCTCGGCGACTTACTTTTTGCCACTGTTAATGTTATACGCCATGTTAAACGAGATCCCGAACAACTGCTTCGTAGCGCTAATGATAAGTTTTCAGCGCGTTTTGAAAAGGTAAACGCTTATTTGCATGCGCAAGGTAAAAGCTTAGATACAGCAACCTTTGAAGAGATGGATAGTGCGTGGGATGCGATTAAAAAAGTAAAATAGGCTTAATGTTAAATAGTGCACATTTTTTGTGCGCGTATTAGCTAATTTTAGCTGGATTGATAAGCAGTGTTTTGGTACAATTTCGCCCCGTCTTGATGATATACCCTTAGGCTCTTCTTTGGGTGTTATATTCCTTTTAATTCCTGATATTCTAGGGTTCGCATGAGTACAAAATTTATCTTCGTTACTGGCGGAGTTGTTTCTTCGTTGGGTAAAGGTATTGCCGCAGCTTCACTGGCCGCTATTTTAGAAGCCCGTGGTTTAAATGTTACCATTTTAAAGCTGGATCCTTACATCAACGTTGACCCAGGCACAATGAGCCCAATTCAACACGGTGAAGTTTACGTTACAGAAGACGGCGCAGAAACTGACCTTGATTTAGGTCACTACGAGCGTTTTATCCGTACCAAAATGACTAGTCGTAATAACTTCACACAAGGCCGTGTATATGAAGACGTATTACGTCGTGAGCGCCGTGGTGAATACCTAGGTGCTACTATTCAGGTTATTCCACATATCACTAACGATATTAAGCAGCGTGTATACGACGGTGCTGAAGGTTATGATATTGCTATTGTAGAAATTGGCGGCACTGTAGGTGATATTGAATCACAACCGTTTATTGAAGCAATTCGTCAGATGGGAACTGAAATTGGCCGCGAACGCGCGCTATTTATTCACTTAACGCTAGTGCCATTTTTAGGCCCTGCCGGTGAAGTTAAAACGAAACCAACTCAGCACTCTGTTAAAGAGTTACGCTCAGTAGGTATTCAACCAGATATTCTTATTTGTCGTTCAGACCGTAAACTACCTAATAATGAGCGTGCAAAAATCTCATTATTCACAAACGTAGAAGAAAAAGCGGTTATTTCACTACCCGATGTAGACAGCATTTATAAAATTCCTGCGTTATTAAAAACACAAGAATTAGATAACTTTGTATGTCGTCGTTTTCACTTAGATCCACCAGAAGCTGATTTAGCTGAGTGGGAACAAGTACTTTATCAAGAGTCTAACCCAACGGGTGAAGTGACCATTGGTATGGTTGGTAAATATATTGAATTACCAGATGCGTACAAATCGGTTAACGAAGCATTAAAGCATGCGGGTCTTAAAAACCGCCTAACAATCAACATTGAATACGTAGATTCACAAGACTTAGAAAGCAAAGGTGTTGAATTACTTTCACACTTAGATGCTATTTTAGTACCGGGTGGATTTGGCGGACGTGGTGTTGAAGGTAAAATTTTAGCAGCTAAATATGCACGTGAAAATAAAGTACCATACTTAGGTATTTGTTTAGGAATGCAAGTAGCATTAATTGAATATGCACGTAATGTTGCAGGTTTAACGGATGCAAACTCTACAGAATTTAATGCAAATTCAGAAGCGCCTGTAGTTGGCTTAATTACTGAATGGCTAGATGCTGAAGGTAATGTTGAAACACGTAGCGAAAAATCTGATTTAGGTGGCACTATGCGTTTAGGCGCACAAAAATGTCATTTAACGCCTGGTTCTAAAGTACATGGAGTATATGGCAGCGACGAAATTGTTGAACGTCATCGTCATCGCTACGAAGTAAATAATAACTTCGTAGAAATACTTGAAAAAGCAGGCTTAAGCTTTACTGGTTTATCAGAAGATAAAAAACTGGTAGAAATTATCGAAAATAAAGATCACCCATGGTTTATTGCCGCGCAGTTCCATCCGGAATTCACGTCAACGCCACGTGATGGTCATCCGTTATTTGAAGGGTTTGTAGCAGCTGCACACATCCACCAAAAAGCGAATTCGTAATTTTAAAAGCCGTGCATATTGCACGGCTTTTTTGTTTTAAGGGCTGACTAAGCTATATAAAACGTAGTAAAGTTAGTTGAACTCACCATTTTGGGAATATAGAGGAATCAAGATGTCAGAAATCGTAAAAGTAATCGGTCGCGAAATTATGGACTCGCGTGGTAACCCAACTGTTGAAGCAGACGTACATTTAGCAGATGGTTCTTGGGGTCGTGCAGCAGCACCTTCAGGCGCATCTACTGGTACTCGTGAAGCATTAGAGTTACGCGACGGTGATAAATCACGTTACTTAGGTAAAGGCGTATTAAAAGCAGTTGGTTATATTAATAAAGAAATTGCTGATGCTTTAGCTGGTCAAAATGCATTAGATCAAAACGCTGTTGATAAAGTGATGCTAGATTTAGATGGTACCGAAAATAAAGAAAAATTAGGTGCAAACGCAATCTTAGCTGTATCACTAGCAACTGCGAAAGCAGCTGCACAGTCTAAAAAAGTTGAGCTTTATGAACATATTGCTGACTTAAATGGCACACCAGGTGTTTACTCTATGCCACTTCCAATGATGAACATCATCAATGGTGGTGAGCACGCAGATAACTCTGTAGATATTCAAGAATTCATGATCCAACCTGTTGGCGCTAAAAACTTCCGCGAAGGCCTACGTATGGGCGCTGAAGTATTCCACAGCCTTGCTAAAGTGCTTAAAGCTGATGGTCATTCAACAGCGGTTGGCGATGAAGGTGGTTTTGCACCTAACCTTGCATCTAACGAAGCGGCTCTTGCTGCAATCAAAGTAGCTGTTGCAAACGCAGGTTACGAGCTAGGTAAAGATATTACTTTAGCGATGGATTGTGCTGCATCTGAGTTTTACGACAAAGAAGCAAACATCTACGATCTTAAAGGTGAAGGTAAAAAATTCACTTCTGAAGAATTTAACTTCTTCTTACAAGATCTTACTAATCAGTACCCAATCGTTTCTATTGAAGATGGTCTTGATGAGTCTGATTGGGATGGCTTTGCACACCAAACTAAACTAATGGGTGATAAAATCCAATTAGTAGGTGATGATTTATTTGTAACTAACACGAAGATTTTAAAACGTGGTATCGACAACGGTATTGCTAACTCAATCTTAATTAAGTTTAACCAAATCGGTTCTTTAACTGAAACTTTAGCTGCAATCAAAATGGCTAAAGATGCTGGTTTTACTGTTGTTATTTCTCACCGTTCTGGTGAAACTGAAGATTCAACAATTGCTGATTTAGCAGTGGGTACTGCTGCAGGTCAAATCAAAACAGGTTCACTGAGCCGTTCTGACCGTGTTGCAAAGTACAACCAATTGCTACGTATTGAAGAGCAATTAGGTGATAAAGCACCGTACAACGGTCTTAAAGAAGTTAAAGGTCAGTAATTCTATTTTACATAGAATATAACTTTTAATTTTAGATGATAAAATCCTCGCCTATGCGGGGATTTTTTATGCCTGATACTTTTTCCAAAGAGATGAAAATAAATTGTATGCTTTAAGCTTGTTGATGTACGCAGCACTAAAGAGTGGAGCACAAAAGTATAACGCTTTACTCATGCTTTAACTTCTTACGCACTCATAGCTGAAACTGCTGCTTTAAAATATAACCTGTAAAACTGGTTTTTAAATAAAAACCACGGGGTAGGGTTTTAATTATTTGCCCATTTGGGCCAATAGCATCAGTGACTATTTTACTATGAGCAGCTTTGGGGCGTATTTGCATAGCATCGCCTAAATGGCCTGATATTTCGTCGACTCTACCTAGCGCAATTAGCTCCATTTGCTCTTCCCAGTCGCGTTGTAACAAAGCGTCTTGTTCAGGTGAAGGCTGCCACAAAAAGCCGCTGCCGATAGTTCTGTCAAACGGCGCAATATCACGTTCGCTTAAAATTGGCAGCCATAAAACATGATTTAGTTTTTTACGCACAGAGCTGGTATGCCACGTCATTCCCGTTACGTTCATTAAAGGTGTAACCGATACAAACGTAGTTTCCAGTGGCCTACCTTTATAAGAAATAGGCAGTGTTTTTAGCTCAATTCCTAAATCTTCAAAATCGGGGAGGGGTTTTGAGCCTGCAGTAGCGCCTAGTACGTATTCAATGAGTTGCCCAGTCCAGCCTTTTTCACGTAGTAAGTCATCAGGTGTTTTAAAATGGTAGTGGTTTGCAAGTTGTCCTAGCGTTAATCCGGCAATACTGTTAACGCGCTGCATTAAGTCGTTTATTGAGTGTGGTTTTGTAGGTCGCATATTCTTAATTTCGGTTGTATAAATACCATAGCCATGATAGCAAATAGGCTAAGCCGTGGATATCTTTAGGGTTGTACGTTTTTTGCTCGCTTGTTGTTTGTGTTAATTTTGCACATATTGAAATTAAGCTACTTTACTTTAAGTTACTGACTCTTCAGGTTTTTTTAAATGTTCACGTTCAGTTTTGATTAAGCCATTT
This sequence comes from Pseudoalteromonas sp. SG45-1, assembly GCF_014164135.1. Taxonomy (NCBI): domain Bacteria; kingdom Pseudomonadati; phylum Pseudomonadota; class Gammaproteobacteria; order Alteromonadales; family Pseudoalteromonadaceae; genus Pseudoalteromonas; species Pseudoalteromonas sp. SG45-1. The sequence goes on along the minus strand of NZ_JACJEP010000007.1, from coordinate 18,354 downwards.
AAAAGTTGTAAGGATAAATACAACTATATGAACATGTTTATCCACAGAATCTGTGGAGAAGCTAAGTTTTAAGATCTAATATTGTGGATTTGTTTGCAAAATGAGCGTGTTTTACAAAAGTTATGCACAAACTGTGAGTAACTAGAGGAAAACAAGAACCGCAATAGCTTTGCTGAGTTATTTTCTAAATATTTACCTATTCTCTATTAATTTATCAACATACTAAAAGCTCAAACTTAGCTCACTAATTGGCTTGGGTATAATAGTATTTGCCGTATTGCGGCTAATGTGGAACAATCATTAAAAATCGACTTACAAATGAGGCACTAAGGTGATTGATGCCGAAGGTTTTCGTGCCAATGTCGGAATTGTGATTTGCAATAATCAGGGACAGGTTTTTTGGGCCAGACGTTATGGTCAACACTCTTGGCAATTTCCCCAAGGTGGTGTTGATGATGGCGAAACTGCAGAACAAACCATGTACCGTGAATTACACGAAGAAGTAGGGTTGCGACCAGAAGATGTAGAAATAGTCGCAAGCTCAAAACATTGGTTACGCTATAAATTACCCAAACGATTAATCCGCCGAGACTCTAGTCCGGTGTGTATTGGGCAAAAACAAAAATGGTTTTTACTAAAATTACGCTGTAAAGACGAAGATGTAAATTTACTTAAAACCCATCATCCAGAGTTTGATGATTGGCGCTGGGTAAGTTATTGGTATCCTGTACGACAGGTTGTATCGTTTAAACGGGATGTTTATCGACGAGTAATGAAAGAGTTTGCTCCTTTCGCCATGCCTTTTAATAAGAGAGAACAACATAAAGATCATTGGCGAAGTAAAAGGTAGTAATTTCTCGATACTATAAAGGAGCAGGGTATGCTGGCTACACTGAGATCTATTGCGGAGTCTGTATCGCGACAAGCGAATTTAGACAGCGCATTAGTGTGCTTTGTGCAAATGGTTAAAGATGCCATGAAAACCCAGTGCTGCTCCATTTATTTTGCAGATTACAGCCAAGACAATTTTGTACTTATGGCAACCGAAGGGCTAAACCCCGATGCGGTAGGTAAGTTTAGAATTGGTTTTACCGAAGGTTTAGTTGGCCTAGTAGCGCAACGCGAAGAACCTATTAATATTGCATTTGCTAAATCGCATCCTCGTTTTAAGCTCTCCCCCGAAGTAAACGAAGAAGGCTACAACGCTTTTTTATCTGTACCCGTTGTTCATCAAAAAAAAGTACTGGGTGTTATTGTAGTTCAACAAAAAATGGCACGTGTATTTAGCCAAGACGAAGAGTCGTTTTTAATAACGCTTTCTGCCCAGCTTGCTTCACAGTTAGCGCATGCTGAAATTAAAGAAATACTCCGCCAAGATGAGTCATCTCATCAAACGTCTGTTTTAAAAGGCGTATCGAGCGCGCCTGGAATAGGTATAGGGCAAGCATTTGTTGTATTACCAAAACTCGATTTTAAATCTATTGAGCTTTTAAAAGACAGTGACGTTACTGAGCAGCGCCGTTTGTTTACACAAGCTGTAGCTGCAACGCGCAAAGAATTTAATACCCTATCTATGACGCTAAGCGATTCTATTCCGCACGAAGCTCTTGCGGTATTTGATGTGTATCAACAACTGCTTGACGCTAAAAGTTTAGGGCATAATGTTGAAATGCAATTACAAGAAGGCTGGTGTGCTAAAAGCGCCCTAAAAATTGTAATAGAGCGTTTAATATCTCAATTTAATGCCATGCAAGACCCTTATATAAAAGAGCGTGCTGTTGACGTTAAGGACATTGGTCTTCGCGTATTACACCATCTTGTAAATACCGAGCACGCTGTTAAAAATTATCCGGCCAACACTATTTTAATTGCTAATACCTTAACACCCGCCATGCTAGCTGAGGTGCCAAAAGGTCACTTAACAGGCGTTGTAAGCGTAAATGGCTCTGCAAATAGCCATGCTTCTATATTAACGCGTGCGATGGGGATCCCTGCCATTTGGGGTATAGAAGATTTACCTCTACTGCAGTTTAATGGCAAACCGATGATTTTAGATGCATTTGCTGGGCGTTTATATATATCGCCTTCGCAAATGTTGATGGATGAATACACAGAGTTACAGCATCAAGATAACCTACTTAATAACCGCTTTTTAGCAGAGCAAGACTCTGAATCAATTACGCTTGACGGTGAGCATGTTAGCTTATTATTAAACGCAGGCCTTGAGCTTAATACCGAGCAAAGTAGCGCGCATATTTGTGACGGTGTGGGGCTTTACCGTACCGAAGCGTGGTTTATGCAAAAGGGTCAGTTTCCTTCGCAATCAGAGCAAGAAAATTGGTACCGAGAAGTACTAACTAGCTATCATCCTAATCCTGTGGTTATGCGTACATTGGATATTGGGGGCGATAAGGTACTCGATTACTTTAACATTACCGAAGAAAACCCATTTTTAGGTTGGCGTGGCATTCGTATTAGCCTTGATCACCCAGAGTTATTTTTAGATCAACTAAAAGCGATGCTTAAAGCCAATATTGGTTTAGGCAATCTAAAAATAATGCTCCCTATGATCAGCGGCACTGAAGAAGTTGATGAGTCACTTGCATTATTTGAACAGGCTTATTTTGAGTTAAGTGAAAAATACCCAGAGCAAACCATAGAAAGACCCGACATAGGGATAATGCTAGAGGTACCTTCAAGTGTATTTATGCTTCCAGAGTGGTCAAAAAAAGTCGATTTTTGCTCAGTAGGTAGTAACGATTTAACACAGTATTTATTAGCAGTAGACAGGGCTAATGCACGAGTTGCCGAACTTTTTAACCCTTATCACCCGGGCGTACTCAGGGTACTAAATAAAGTAGCGCGTGAATGTGAGCAATATGAACTGCCGTTTAGTTTGTGTGGTGAACTAGGCGGCGATCCTGAAGGGGCTATTTTGCTTATTGCCATGGGTTACAGGCGCCTTAGTATGAATTTATCATCGCTTAATAAAGTTAAATGGGTACTTAGGCGTTTAAATGTCAGTGACATGGAACAACTATTAAGTGAATGCTTAGCGCAATCCACAGCCAAACAAGTACTACGTTTAACGCGAAGCTTTATGCTAGAGCATAAATTAGGTGATTTGTTTTACACTCCCAAATAAGCTTATACGCCTAATTAATTGCAATACACAGATGCTATTAGTTTTATAATCCTTTAATATATAAACCTTAAAAGGGTATTTGAGATTACTATGTATGACTTAGGTTTGTTAGTCGCAAGCTGCGCACTACTAGGCTGTATTGTTGGGTTTTTAGCTGGGTTACTAGGCATTGGTGGCGGTTTAATTATCGTTCCAGTTCTAAGCACTCTGCTACTGTCATTTAATGTAACGTCGGCTGATCATGTATTAGTAATTGCTATTGCAACCTCACTCGCTTCTATTTTATTTACTTCAACGTCTTCAGCGCTGGCTCATCATAAAAATGATAACGTGCCTTGGGATATTGCCCCATGGGTTATGTCGGGTGTGGCTTTAGGTGCACTTATTAGTGGCTTTGCAGCAAGTTTAATCCCTGAACAAATATTGCGTACAGTGTTTGCTATAAGTGTTGTATTTATTGCAGCAAGAATGGTGCTATCCGCGCGTAATAAACCGATGTCAGATAAACCGTTACCAGCAGGTCCTATTTTAGGTGGATTTTCTGCGATAATGGGCGGATTATCAGGTTTAATTGGTATTGGTGGTGGTGCTTTAATAGTACCTATGCTTAATTATTTTTCGGTTGATATAAAAAAAGCAATTGGCTGCGCAGCCGCGTGCGGAATTGTTATAGCATTATTTGGCTCTATTGGTTACATCAGCGCAGGCTGGCATGTTACCGATTTAGAGCATGGTTTTGCTGGGTTTGTTTATTTACCTGCATTATTTGGAATTGTTATTACCTCGTGGTTTGTTGCGCCTATTGGCGCCAAAGCAACTCACTATTTACCTGTTAATACAATTAAGAAAGTTTTCGCGGTGCTGCTTGTAGTTATCGCAATTAAAATGGTTTTTAGCTAAAGGTTTATTTTTTATGGCACTTGAGTTTCCTCAAATTGATCCAATTATTTTTTCTGTTGGACCGCTAAGCGTACGTTGGTATGGCTTGATGTATTTAATAGGTTTTGCATTTGCGATGTGGTTTGCAAATCGTCAAGCATCAAAGCCAAATTCGGGTTGGACTAAAGAGCAAGTAAGCGATTTACTGTTTTACGGCATGTTAGGGGTAATACTAGGTGGGCGTATTGGCTACGTATTGTTTTACCAGTTTAGTTACTTTATAGAAAACCCACTGTATTTATTTAGAATAGACCAGGGCGGTATGTCGTTTCATGGTGGAACACTTGGCGTTATAACTGCCGTCGCAATTTTTTCGTGGACGCGTAAAAAGTCGCTTCTTCAAGTGGGCGACTTTGTTGCACCACTGGTTCCTGTAGGGCTTTTAGCTGGACGTATTGGTAACTTTATAAACGGTGAATTATGGGGGCGTGTTACCGACGTGCCATGGGCAATGGTATTTCCAACGGGCGGTCCGCTTGCGCGTCACCCATCGCAATTATACGAAGCATTTTTTGAAGGCTTAGTGCTGTTTTTAATCCTGCAATGGTTTATTAAAAAACCACGTCCAGCAGGCAGCGTAGCCGGTGTATTTTTATTAGGTTATGGCGTGTTTAGATTCTGTATTGAATATTTCCGCCAACCCGATGCACAATTAGGTTTATTTGCCGACTTTATATCAATGGGACAAATACTTTCGTTACCTATGATTGTAGGTGGTTTAGGCTTATTAATTTGGGCATATAAACAACCTAAACAAATAACCACAGCTAAAGCATAATAAGAAGTAACGCATGAAACAATATTTAGAATTATGTCAGCGTATTGTTGACGAAGGGCAGTGGGTCGAAAATAAACGTACAGGTACGCGTTGTTTAACCGTTATCAATGCTGATTTAGAATACGATGTGGCTAATAATCAGTTTCCGATGATCACTACACGCAAAAGTTACTACAAAGCAGCGATTGCTGAATTGCTAGGCTATTTACGCGGGTACGACAGCGCTGCGCAATTTCGTGAAATTGGCTGTAAAACGTGGGATGCTAACGCAAACGATAACAATGCATGGCTTAATAATCCTAACCGTAAAGGTGAGGATGACATGGGGCGTGTTTACGGCGTACAAGGTCGTGGTTGGCAACGACCAGATGGCTCAACGCTTGATCAGCTTTCCAAAGTTATTAATAACTTAAAAAATGGCATTGATGACCGTGGTGAAATAATCACGTTTTATAATCCAGGTGAGTTTGAGCTTGGTTGCCTGCGCCCGTGTATGCATACACACACTTTCTCCTTACTTGGTGATACGCTATATTTAACGTCATACCAGCGAAGCTGTGATGTGCCACTTGGCCTTAATTTTAATCAAATTCAGTGTTTTGTGTTGCTTGCGCTAGTGGCTCAAATTACCGGCCACAAAGCGGGTAAGGCGTATCATAAAATTGCTAATGCACATATTTACGAAAACCAACTTGAGCTGATGCGTGATGTGCAGTTAACGCGTGAGCCATTTGCATCACCTCAGTTAAAAATTAATCCAAAAATTAAATCATTAGAAGACATAGAAACGTGGGTAACACGAGACGACTTTGAAGTAACAGGCTATCAATGCCACGAAGCGATTCAATATCCATTTTCAGTATAATAAAAGATTAAGGAAAACATAAAATGAAAGCAGTCATCCCAGTAGCAGGCCTTGGTACTCGTATGTTACCAGCCACTAAAGCAATTCCTAAAGAAATGCTGCCAGTGGTAGACCGTCCTTTAATTCAATATGTAGTAAACGAAGCCGTTGCTGCAGGCATTAAAGAAATAGTGTTAGTAACGCACTCAAGTAAAAATTCAATCGAAAATCACTTCGATACGAGCTTTGAACTAGAAGCTACTTTAGAAAAGCGTGTAAAGCGGCAACTACTTGCCGAAGTGCAAGCAATCTGCCCTAAAGACGTAACCATTATTCACGTACGCCAAGGTGAAGCAAAAGGCTTAGGCCATGCTATTAGTTGTGCTGCGCCTATTATTGGTAACGAACCGTTTGTAGTTATTCTACCTGATGTAATTATTGATGATGTAGAGAGCGATCTTAAAAAAGATAACTTAGCAGAAATGATCGCTAATTTTGAGCAAAACAAGCATAGCCAAATAATGGTTGAGCCAGTACCAATGGATGAAGTAGATAAGTTTGGTGTGGTTGATTTAGGCGATGTTGACTTAAAACAAGGTGAAAGCTCGCCAATTTTTAACATGGTAGAAAAACCGCCAGTAGACGAAGCGCCATCTAACTTAGCTGTAGTGGGTCGATACGTATTAAGCGAAAACATATGGCCGTTACTTGCAAAAACTCCGCAAGGAGCAGGCAATGAAATTCAATTAACTGACGCAATTGCGATGTTAATGGAACACGAAAAAGTAGATGCATACGCTATAAAAGGCCGTAGCCACGATTGTGGAAGTAAAATTGGTTATTTAAAAGCGACTATTGAATTTGCACTTCGTCGCGATGAATTTGCTGATGAATTAAAGTCATTTATTAAAAAACTGATTTAACAGTTAATGTAAATCATGAAAGGCGCCTATATCGGCGCCTTTTTTATGAGTTTTATCAGGCCTGTTTATCTTTCGAGGCTAAATTTGCAGCAGGCTGTTTGGTATTTAGGCAAGGCAGAGCCTATGTAGTGTGGTTATTCCCCATAAATAGGTGATAACGTAGTATAGATGCCAAACATGCGCTGCCCGAAGGGTTCTGCCTCGGGGCAATTTACTCTTTGTTGCCTACATGGATGTAGGTAAGGGGCGTGAGCAGGACGCGGAAGCTTTACTCGGTTTTTACTTATTCTTACAGGGATGTAAGTCAGTAGAATAACGCAGGAGCAGTTATCGAGCCCACTAGGTTACAAACTTCGCGCCGCGATTAAATAGCCCCTAGATTGAACAAGTTTTAATCCTGAAAGGTCAACAGGCCCTAGAATAAAATAGGAAAGGAGCCTCTCTAAAAATAAAATTTTTAGGTCATTACAGACATATTGTTATTTATGTTGTAAAGTTTGTGTTAACTGGCATTGAATTTGTATTAAATAATGCTCTCAAGGAAGGGTGGGAGTATGCAACGTTGTGTTTTACAAAACACTGACAAGCATGCGAAGAGCTAAGTTTTATAGCTTACAGCTTAAATAAAGTTAAACGCTTTCTTGTGAGAATGTTTAACTGAAATGTAGTGTAAGAACACTGCTTTCAGGACAGCAAATACATGTTTATATATAAAAAAAATAACATTGGGCTTTTACTTAGCTTGCTAATGCTTTTATTTGGCACAGCATGCAGCGTTACGCCTGAAATAAAAACTATTGATGAACAGCCTCAAAGTAACTCGCCTGACTACGTATCAATTACAGCCTTGGAGCTTGCTCAGCTAAAAGATGCTGCAATGCAGTGGCAACAAGCTCGTGAAGGCATAGAGCGAATTTTAAGGTTAGAAAAAGAAATAACTTATCTCGTAAATCATATTGATATTATAAACAGCAAAGCAATTGCGCAGTCTAATCAAGGGTATAGCAGCAAGTCTGTACGTTCACCACGAAACACACGCAATGTTAAGTCACGCCAACAAGTTAAACAAAACTACAGTAATAAAAAACAAGCTGTAAAATTAAATAAACCAAAACATGTATTTGCTTTACAGGTAGCTTCGGTTGACTCAGAGCAAGGTGTGGCTAAAGCATGGCAAGAGCTAAATACTAAAGCAGCACCGTTATTTAGAGACAAAATATTGACTAACGTAGAAACCGCCAAAATAAACGACAAAATGTTTTACAGGCTAAAACTTGGCTCTTACCAAAACTTTAAAAATGCAAAAGCAGACTGTGACGTATTCAAGCTGTATAAACTCGATTGCATAGTAAGTAACTACACCGATAAGCCAGTAAGGCTGTAGTTAAGAAACTTGCTTAAAAATTGTTTATCCATAAAATACACCCTTCATAATTAAATACGTTTAGGGGATAAATAACCCCCTAAACAACGTCATTTTAGGGAAGTTAAATGTTATTAAAATGGAGTTTAGAATGCATGATGCTAATGGGTGTACTTGTTTTATCTGCATGTAACTCATCTCAACAAGTTAAAATGACTCAAGCAACCCCGCAACCGATTCTTATTGAAAAGTCTGATTTAGAGCAGCTCAAAATCTCTGCGGCACAATGGGAAAGCTCTCAACCAAAAGTAGAGGAGCTACTCAAGTTAGAAAATAAATTAACGCAGCTTGCTACTAATCTAAAACAACTGAATGATTCTGATTCTCTAAATAGTCTTGTAAATGATGAAGTCAATAACGAAAGTATATTAAAAACCCACTCGGCATTGTTTGCTTTACAAATTGCCGCTTTTAAAAATAAAAATGCATTGCATAAGAAGCTCAGCGAATTCCAAGAAAAAATACCACAAAATATTATCTCACCCACTGAGATAAATGTAGAAACCGTAAGTGTTAATAACACAACTTTTTATCGATTGAAGTTAGGTGCTTATAGTAATTCAGCGGACGCAAAAAGTGATTGTTTAGCCCTTATAAAGCAACAAGTAACATGTTTTGTTAGCTATTATGTTCAACAACCTTACAGAAGTACGATATAGGCATACAAATTGCTTTATCCTCAGTATGTTTTGAAGAGGATGGCAATTATGCGCCTTTTACTGCCTTTATTATTTTTAAATTTAGCTGCTTGTAACTTGGTGCCACCACCAGAACCAAGTGTGCCTACAAATGCACCTAAAGCGGCCATGGCTCCTTTTACGGTTAATGACTATGTAGTTAATTTAACGTCGCAACTTAACCACCTAAATGGAGCGTTAAATGCTAATGCACGTGTTGGCGTTAGTAGCTTCTTTTATGCAGATGCACTAGATACAAAATTAGTGACAGGGCAGGCCTCAGGCTTAAGTCAGCAGATCCAAGAAAGTCTGCTTACGCAATTTACTCAACTAGGTTATCACACCGTTGAGTACAGACTTGGGAATAACCTCTCTTTATTAGAAAACTCAGACAGTATTTTAAGTCGCGATTTAAGTAAATTACGTAATCGCCAAAATATTGACTTAGTTATCACAGGAACAGTGACTCGCCAGCAGCATGCATACATAGTTAATGCACGGCTTGTGAATATAGAAAATAAACAGGTGCTCTCTGCGGGAAGTACCGAGATCCCAATTAATGTAATGTGGGGCAATGAGAAAATTCAGCAGCGTGACGGACTTTTATACCGAAGCGAATACTAATTTGGAGCACAAAATGAAAAACCTATTAATTACATTATGCTTACCACTGGGCTTTGGTTGCTCTCAAATACTAGGCACAATGAATACAGACACCGCAACACCACAAAGTGAGCAAAGCAATCAACTGGTGAGTAACCAACGCGACGTTGCAGCGCCTGTTTCTGACGATAACTTATTTCAGTCAGGAATGGCTCCACAAGATAACTACACAAAAGCAACACCGCCAATGCGTAAAAATATTAACCATTATGTGCGCGGCATAATGCAAGACATGGTTGAAAACTTACAGTACGTAAGTGAACAAACACCATTAGCTGTTTCGAGTTTTATTTTTTTAGATGAAGACTACAACGATGGTAGCTTACTAGGAAACCAAATTGCAGAAAGCTTCATGCATGAATTACACAGCTTTGGTGTACCCGTTATTGATTTTAAAACAACTGATTATATGCGTGTTACCTCAACAGGCGACTTTGTATTTAGTCGCGACTATTTAGAGCTAAATCAAGATCAAAACTTTAAGTACGTACTAGCCGGTACGCTTGTAAACCATCAAGGTGGTGTACTTGTAAATGCACGTATTGTTGGGCTAGAAAGTAAGGCCGTAGTCGGTTCTGCACAAGGGTTTATTCCACAGTCGGTTGTTGATGCACTTAATAGTAGCTATCGCACTGATGGCATAATGTTAAAACAAGCAAGCAAGTGAGATAATTATGTATAGTAAATTATTAAACCGCTTTATCGTTTTTTTTGCTTTAGCTAATTTAACTGGTTGTGCCTTTACTCAAAATAATGAAAGTGCTGAAATGAATGCATCTTCAACCACACAAGTAAATTATGACCTAGCAAGCATGCTTAAAACAGCCGAGCAAAAATCAACTCAAGACGATGCTAACGGCAATCAATTTACACCACTTCAGCACCATAAAACACTTGCTAACTATGTAGAGCAAATGGCACTTGATTTGGTTGATACGCTTGAATTTGAAAGTGATACCGACACCAATATTAATATTGCCGTTACTACTTTGGTCGATCTTGATTCATCGCTTACTAAAAGTAATCAATTGGGTAATCAAATTTCTGAAACATTAATTCATCAGTTACAAAAGTTTGGTTATGGCGTGGTTGATTTTAAAACAACCCAAACAATAGATGTAAATAGCCGTGGTGATTTTGCTTTCTCGCGGGATATTGAAAAGCTTAGCGAAGAGCAAATGGCGAGCCATGTATTAGCGGGTACATTAATTTATCGACATGATGCTGTTGTTGTAAATACACGTGTAATTAATGCGCATACAAAAAAAATCGTCGCGAGTAGTCGAAAACTAATCCCAATTTATGTACTAAATAAAGAAGATATATACTTATCAAGCAATTAAGTTCAGTTGTCGCTTGATATAAAAAACCAGATGCCGTTATAATTCAGACCTCTAAGCACACAGCTTATTTGTGGCCTCTTAGTTAAATGGATATAACGGCCCCCTCCTAAGGGGCAGTTGTAGGTTCGATTCCTGCAGGGGCTACCAATTAAATCAATGGGTTACGTTTTTTGTGTCTATCCTTTTACTTTCTGTGTAGCACATGTGTAGCGCTGTAAACTAAATTCACGACAGTTAATTTGTTAATGAAAAATATTTTAAAACTTATTTTCATACTTCATTCATCAACCAATTAAAGAACTAAGTAACTTTTTAAGACTGATATTACTTCGTTTTTTAATATTCATCTAAAAAGCACAACTATCGGAGCTCAATCAAAGGAAGCCTATTTGATTAAACTCCCAAGAAAATTGCCGGATTACGCAGCTATTAGGTTACCAATTATTTCAGAATAATAATCGTCTTTAACTTGTTCGGATTTCCTGAAATACCTATCAATCATAGAGGATACAATCAAATCCTTCGGTAAAGATTTAACTCCCTCCAATTTTCCAATAATATAATTTACATTAGCGAGAGCTAAAGCTTCCTTTAATTTCCCATAAGAGAAAGTAATTGGACACTTATCCAAAGCTATACCTTGTAAGCTAACGGGTCTTGGTAATGATGGCTTCTTCTTATTCAAGACTGTCTGAATTTGCGCCATATTTATAAGAGGTAATGACTTTCCGCTTATAAACCTTTCGCCTTTACAATCGGTTATCAACTTTATTCCGCTAGATCTAAATAGTACTTCTAATTTTAACAATCTGAAGGCTTGTTTATAAAATTCGGCATATGACTTTTCTATAGCTTCAACGTACTCATTTTTTATTTTATTTGTAAATAGCATTGATTTGATTTGTTCTTCTACCAACTCTTTCTGATATACGTCATTTTCCCAGCTATACCCTTTAGTATATAAAATGTGAGGGCATTGAACCTTATTGCCAATAAAGTCGTCTAAATCAGAGTCTCTAGCAACAGCAATATTACTAATCTTACCTTCAGAGAGTAGTTCGCAAATTTTATTTGTAGCTGTTTTAGAACCTAATGCTCTGAACTCCACTTCTTTGTCGAAGCCATAAGCATTAAATATACCTGACCAAAACTTTATATCTACAGACGTTTCATTAAACTTACCTTTTAATATATCGATAAACGGGTATGAAATTTCTCCACCTTCAGTAAAAACTATTATATCAACTCCGTGAAAGAGAGCCATGTTGGACAACCCTGAGTTAGTTCTGGTAAATGACATTAAAATAATTTCTCCATATCAAATACTCTATCACCAAACCTACTAACAACATCTGGCGAGTGCGTAGCAAATATAATTTGGGCTTTAGGATTTAAATTCAATAGGTTATCAACAAGGCTTTCCTGCCATTTTACATGTAAAGATAATTCAGGTTCATCGGCTATGTATACACAAGCTTCATTTTGTTGTAGAAGCGCTTCTCCTAAAACAATTAATAATTGCTTTTCACCAGATGAAAGTAGTTTTAATGGTAAGTCTTTTCCTGATTGAGTTGTTATTTTTAGTTCGTTCCTTTCATCAATAGAAAATACTTTTCTTTGCATTAAATCGTTGACTATACTTAAGAAGGTTTCTTTTGGTTTAAATATTTCTTTTCGTTTTTCAACAAGTATATTCCAGTCTTCAATAATACTATCAATTCTATCATTTAATATAATTGCAGCTACATCTATATTAGATAAACCATCACCTTCACTTACTTTTTTAGAGGCCTTAGTTAAAGTTGTAAAGTGGTTATCTACTCTTGATGTATATTTTTTCTCGTCTAATTTGAACTGAGAAAAGATAGCATTTAAAGCCTCTTTCTCACTTTCAATATTTAATTCTGTATCTCTTCTAAATAAACTTCGCTGATGGGTTTTTCCTACGAGCATAGAAAGAAAAATTGCTTCTTGAAACTTTTCTAATAAACCAGAACCCTGCCTTCCTAATATTGAAAAGTACCTCACTAGTCGGTTGGATAATTCATCAAGCTTTCTATCAACGGTCGACTCGAAAGATTTTCTATCACGCTCTTCACTGGGAGATGCCCTGTGAACTGATAACCAGCTGACGGAAGTGATTCTATTTAGGTGATCTATAATTGTTTTGCCGTAAACATTTCGCATTTCTCTAGATAAAACATGTCTCGGGAAATCACGAAATCTTATGTGTTCCTCGTACTCGTCTAGTGAGTATATTTCTGCTTTTTCGCTAGCGCTATTTTTTATTCTGTACTCAATCTCTCGAAATGGAACACCATTATTCTCTTTTTTTAAAACAATGACTTCAGGTTTTTTTCTACCGTTGGATTCTTTTAAAATTATTGATATCGAATCAAAGTCAATTTTATCAAGGACTGAAAAGTCAGCTTTCAAGGCTGCTACAATTAAATTAATTGCGGTAGTTTTACCAGAGCCATTTATCCCAATAAGGAAATTAACATCCTCATTAAAATTAAAAGTAAGATCTCTGTCTCCCCAAAATCCATTTATTGTGACCTTTTGAATAAAGTTCATCTTAAGTACGGTGTCCTTGATAATTTCGATAACTATTTAAATGTACATTTCATTAAACTCAAAAATGCACAAGTGAAATACATTAATAACAAACTATTTCACTTATTACTACCTATAAACGTATTACAAAATTTATATTAACTAGGGTATGAATCGAGTTGCTTTCCTCATGATATAGCTAGGGAAAAATTCAAAATGTTAACTACCACTTATGCTAAATCATATAGTACAGTTATTTACAGAACTCCAAGTAAGAGCCTTTTTGCCATTCTGGCAAATGATAAGTTAAAGGTAATTTCTGGCTTTGTACTGGTGTTTGATATGGCCTAAAGCTTAGTTAAGAGCTTTAGCTATTTGAAAGATTGTATTTAACTGCAATTTTCTATAAAAGTGATAGCTTTAGCTCTTTTTAGATAATAGGGAGCTTTAGCTAATAAGTTATAGCTTTAGGTTATGCTTTTTCGACCTTCCATGAGTAGTGCCTTGTGATTATGGCTTTACCAGCGAACCACAAGCCTTTTACTTTGAGTATGAGTTCACCATCATAATAGCTTTGTAAGCACTCGCCAGTTTCTTCAGCGATGTTTAAATCGTAATGTAATCTGATAGGTCTATCTTTTAGCTTTATGTGTAAACCGCCCATAGCGAGTATGTAGCCTTTCCAATCGCTATTATCAGCAGCAAAGCGAGCTTGTTCTAATAGGCTATCTTTTTTATCCTTAAACATTGAGCGTAAACGTCTTAATTCGCGCCATACAGACACGCTAGCACCGCCAATTTGTTGAAACTGGCGAATACACCAACACGATGCCCACGCGTCAATACGTTGCGCTACAAGCAGCGAATCGTTACCGAACTTATCTTCGCCTACACCTTCACCATCAATGTTTTTTGCTATGTATTTTAAAATATAACCAGTGGCGGAACCTTTATTTGGGTCTATTTGTTTAAAGTCACAACGGTTTTCGGCTGCGCCTTTTTCGTCACCATCAACTTCTAGCGCGTAATGGCGAATAATTGCTTTTAATGCGTCTAGCTTTTCGCTCTCAATAAAAAACAGCATATGCCAATGCGGTGTGCCGTCATGTTGTGGTTCTGCTACACGAAAGCCATAAGGCGCAATATTTTGACGTTTAAACTCTGCACGGGCTTTTTGCCATTGGTGGTTTAAATAGCTATTGGCTTCATCAGGCATAAAACCTTCCCACTTAGGGTTAGCAGCGCCTGATTTAGAAAAAGCACGATGGTATTTAGAAGGGCATGTAACCGTAATAAAAAGTGCTTCATGACCTAGCTCTTTCGCTAGGTCTTCAAAACCTCTTGCTCTACATAGTAGTTCATCTTTTCGTATCTTAGGGTTTGATACATTTAGGTCGGATATTTCTTTTAACGAGTAGCGCTGGCCTTGCTCGTTAATTATAAAAGTCGAGCTAAGTAATTCGTCACTTCGTTGGCGCTGAGTAATGCGGTTTTGAGTTGTTATATTACTCGCATAAATTTCTCTTTTTCTGTTTACGAAATTTAAATGCAGTGCAGCTTTTTCGTTTGCTTGAGTAATGAGTTTACGAAACTTTCGTAGCCACCAACGGTTATCGATATAGCGTTTTATACAGCCTGATATTTTAATGTTGTTTTTAGGCTCTATAGGCGAAATACCAAACTTAATGGCGTAGTTTGATAAAAAATCAAAAAGGGCTTTTTGCTTGGCATTAGCGAATTCGCTATTAATTTCGGTACTGGTCGAGCGAAACACAGCGGAATTTTCGCTACTGACTTCGCTGTGAGTGATTTTACTACTACGAAACTCATGCGAAACGGTTCGCTCTAGTTCGTTATCATTTCGCTGTTTGTTTTTAGCTTGGTAGTAAAGGTAGTTAACTTTTTCGGGGTTAATGGCAATCTGGCGGCAATAGTTTGCACACTCTTTCGCTATGTTGTTAATGTCATCATCAAAGCAAAAAAATAGGTGAGCGAGTTTTTTTGGTAAGAGTTTATAAAGCTTATTTGTTGTATCTAAAACATGGCGATTGCGCTCAAAGCTGTTCGGTTTGTTAAAAGCATCAGTTAAAATTGTGCTTTTAATCTTATTAGAGAATGGCGCTAATTTTTTAGTTAAAAACGCCGCATCATACCTATCAACTAATGCTAAATACGGCGTTAAAATATCGTCTTGTTCATTAATCGCTTTTGCAATTAATGTTTCTCTAAAAGTACTCATTGGCTATTTGGGGTTAGCGTAAGCAAACACAAAACCACGACCTTTTTTGGTCAAAAAGTAATGTTCATATTTAACGCCAAAGTTATAAATTATTTTACTTGTTACAAGTTCTTCATTAACCAACTTACCAAGTGTACGCGTATCAAATTTAAACGGTTGCCCATGCTTACTAACATAGGTATGTAGTCCGTTCATTTGTCGATATGAATAACCAATCTCACGGCAAATTTCGAAATAAGTATTTTCTAACGATAACCAAATTAGTAGTCGAGTTTGCTCTTTAGTTAACTTAGGCATGATCACCCCCATTAGGGTTTTGGCCTAAATGCTCCAAGCGACAAAAGTTATTTAGCCAGTTATCTAAATCATCTTTTAAATACCGAACAGTGCGGCCAATTTTAATAAATGGCGGGGCAGGAGTTCTATTAGTGCGGTTCCCTTCCATACGTGATTGACGTAAAAAAGAGCGACTCATACCGATATACTCGGCTGTTTCAATTTCTGATAGTGCGCGTTTGTTTGTGGTGGTTGGCATAAGTGCCTCCTGAGTTATTAACGTTTCAGGAGGTGTTTTACAATGCAGATTTTTTTAAATGAGCTTATCGATGAGTTGGATGAGCTTATCGATGATTTTTAGTTACTATTTTTTGATAAATAGTTTCTTTTTTACTTTTGACACTCTATTAGCAAAAGCATCATAGCTAATCGGCAATCTTGGTTTTCCACTTCTGTCTTTCCATTTGATATGACTAACAGTGATTTCTGTTAGTAAGTTATATTTATCAAATACTCTATAGTCTTTATTATCATCAAGCTCATATTCAAGGTTGCGCCAATAAAGTTTAGCTGTAAGTGCTGGCTCTGCGCTTATTAGCCTAACTAGCAACTCATGAAAGTCATCAGTACGGGTTTCAGTGGTTTGCATACCTTTTGTGATTGGTGAAATAGCTTTAGTTACTTCGGCTTGTGTAATTTCTTGTGTTTTACCAATACCAGCTTTTAATAAGTCTCTATGTAAAATACAAATATCGGCTAACTCAAAATTAATTCCCTCTGAATAAAATTGTACTTTCGGTATTCTGGCATCAAATTCTTTTTCATATTCGTTTGGTTTAGATTGTTCTGCACCTAATGCTTTAAAAGTATTAGTCATCGCATTTTTAAACGAATGGAGCGTGTGTTCTTGCTCTTTTGGGAACAGCTTTGCAGGAATTCTGTCCCAACTAATATCGCTAGGCTGCTTTGGTTGCCATGTATGTAAAAAGGCATTAGGTGTTTTTGATTCAAAAGGATAGTCATAATTTGCGCTAACTATCTTATCTTTGTTCAGTAACCAAAAGTATTTACAGTTAGTTTTATGCTTTGAGAGGAGTGTTAGCTGATCCTTCTGAGTGATACTTGCAAAACCACTATATTTGACAGAGGCATATCCAATAAAGCCATTACCCTTCATCCAACCACCGATAATGAATTTATTATCGGTGAGTCTAAAAGCTAAATCGAGTTTTGAGTTTTCAACTAAATAAAGCACATCACTAAAAGATAAATCGAACCGTTTTTCTAGTTCATCTAATCGGTAATATTCTTTTTCAATCATTAATGAATTCCGTTTAATCTTTTGCGTTGACTCAAATATAAGGCAAGTTAAAACAACTATAGCTTATTGTATTTTGTGGCTTTACCTTTACTCAAGGAAACAGGGTATTTTTGAGCGTTTAAGTCAATTTTTTTAGTTGCACATTCAAGAATATCAATCCCCAACTTGTCACTAATTTGTATTAAGTAAAGGAATACATCAGCTAGCTCTTCTTTCACAGATGTTAAAGTTTCTTCATTATTCTCTAGGTATGACTCACTTTCAGATAGCCATTGGAAATGCTCAATTAACTCCCCAGCTTCACTAGAAAGTGCCATAACTAAATTTTTCGGAGAGTGAAATTGCTCCCAATCTCTTTCTCGTGAAAAATCTCTAAGCCTGTTTATCAACTTTTCTATTTCGTTGCTTTTCATATAGTTCTCTAACAGCATTAAGTGTTAACCAAGGTCTGTTTCTATGAATCATTCTGTGGCAGTTTGCACATACAATCGCAAGGTCATCTAAGCTTGTGTTTACTACACTGTCTTTGGATAAATCAGCTAAAGGGTTTTTATGATGACATTCAGCATACATAAAACCTCTTTCACCATAAGCTTCAGAAAAGGAAAAGTCACATACTTCACAGCATAAATCGCCTGTTTTTTCAAAAGTTAATCGTTTCTTTTCTTGAGGGGCTAACGAATCTCGCTCTCTTTTTTTGTGTAAACTGTAATAAACTTTTCCTTCAGTGCTATAAGGCTCTTCTTGTTCTTTTAAGGTGTTTTTTTCTGTTTTAATTTTTACCTTATCTTTAGGCTCTTTTAATTTAGTATCAAGAGGTACCACTTTGCCACTTGCACCTATAGAAAGGATAATTGCATTAGAATAGCCAACATCAAATGTGTCAGGTCGGATTTTAATGTTCTCTTGTTTATCTATTATTTTAAAATTAAATCTGTGGGGATATAGCTTATCTTGCCAGTGATAGGTAGTTGCTTCATATGGTTCTTTCGTTACTTCTGTAACAACTAACTCATCCAAGTTACATTTAAATTGGTTAACATCGGAGCAGAATTTTGGGAACCAACCCGGTCTCTCACCTCCATCTTTAGGCCAAGACATTTGTAGTGGTAAATTAATTTTGGCCACCCATTAAGAAAGAAATGTTATGCTGATAAGCATACAAATTTGGGTGAAAAAATGACGAAATTAAAACGTGCAACGTATTCTGCAGCAATCAAATTAGAA
>NZ_JACJEP010000079.1:0-352 GCF_014164135.1 Pseudoalteromonas sp. SG45-1 | reverse complement strand
GCACTTCTACGTGGTACTAAGCGTGAAGACGTTGAACGTGGTCAAGTACTAGCTAAGCCTGGTTCAATCAACCCACATACTACATTCACTTCAGAAGTATACGTACTTTCTAAAGATGAAGGTGGTCGTCATACTCCATTCTTCAAAGGTTACCGTCCACAGTTCTACTTCCGTACAACTGACGTAACTGGTGACGTACAGTTACCAGAAGGCGTAGAAATGGTAATGCCTGGTGATAACATCAAGATGACAGTAACTCTAATCGCACCAATCGCGATGGATGAAGGTCTTCGTTTTGCTATCCGTGAAGGTGGTCGTACTGTAGGTGCTGGTGTTGTAGCAACTATCGTAG
>NZ_JACJEP010000078.1:0-357 GCF_014164135.1 Pseudoalteromonas sp. SG45-1 | reverse complement strand
AAAAATAAAGGGTGTATTATTCGCATCCCTTGAGACGCTAAAGCGACTCAAAACGTTCTTTAACAATATAAAGCAATCATCTGTGTGGGCACTCGTACAGATTGAGTTCTAACAGCCAACCTACTTAGGTAGCGAGGCAAATAAATTAGAGTCTCAATTGAAAACTGAGTGACCAACAGAATAGTTATTTCGGTAATTATTCGGCACAGTCAATTCAATATCGAAAGATATTAAAAATTCAGAATTCATTGAGCTGTCGAAAGACATAAAACTTTTTAATTGAAGAGTTTGATCATGGCTCAGATTGAACGCTGGCGGCAGGCCTAACACATGCAAGTCGAGCGGTAACAGAAAGTA
>NZ_JACJEP010000077.1:0-379 GCF_014164135.1 Pseudoalteromonas sp. SG45-1 | reverse complement strand
TTGTTTATGCTATGGGAATTTGCTTTTTAGAGGCTCTAGCTAAATCAGCTAATTTAATAAGCTTACCTATTATAATTTAAGCTTTCCCTGCATTGCTCAGCGTTTATTATCTATTCATTAAACCGAATGTTTAACCGTTAAGCAAGGATATTTTTCGCTCGCACAGTCGCTATTAGCCTGAACAATTAAGCAGGTTAACTTATTGATTTGATGCAGCAAGCAAGGCTGCTAACTCGTTCGCGCTATTTTATTTGTCGCCTCATCTAAATTCATCACACCAATAAATCGTAAGGTCCCCGTCTTGCATGACTGGCAAGGCCAATGGGGTATTAATCGTTCTTGCTCTACCTTCGGCTTCACCGCTTTGCATGGGGATGCT
>NZ_JACJEP010000076.1:0-415 GCF_014164135.1 Pseudoalteromonas sp. SG45-1 | reverse complement strand
GCCGTCTAGTCCCTTCTCTTTGTATCGCTTATACCACTTTCGAAGAGTGGGCCTAGAAATTCCACACCGACGACAAACTAGGCCCGCATTATTAGTTTTTTCGTAAAGCTCAATCCACTTTAAACATTGTTTAATTTCTTTGTTCATAGCGTCATAGTATATTGAAACGATCTCTATGAATCACACACTTTAGATTTAAGTAATTACGAGCTGCGCTAGTCACGTCAGCAAGCTGCACGTCTACAAAACATCGATTAAGCTTCACCTGTAAACGCTGGGCTTTATTTTATCTGTAGATACCATCTCTCATTTTAAGCTTCAAGGTCGTATTTAACTTTCTTGGAGCTTAAACGCTTCTTGGTTTTTTATTACACCAAAACATATATGAATTAGCTTTCGCATATTTGCACACACA
>NZ_JACJEP010000075.1:0-451 GCF_014164135.1 Pseudoalteromonas sp. SG45-1 | reverse complement strand
CAAAGAGGTTAAGAGGCGCTTCGCTTTTAGAGGAAAACAAACTAAATTATCCAGGTAAAAATATAAATATTGAGCAGTTATTTGGCTCAAGTAGTTTATTGCTCTACCCTCATTTACTTCTCATTTTTTCTCTTTGCGCAAAAAATCTTTAAGTACTTAATTCACAAAGAGGTTAAGAGGCGCTTCGCTTTTAGAGGAAAACAAACTAAATTATCCAGGTAAAAATATAAATATTGAGCAGTTATTTGGCTCAAGTAGTTTATAGCTCTACCCTCATTTACTTCTCATTCTTTTCTCTTTGTGCAAAAAATCTTTAAGTACTTTATTCACAAAGAGGTTAAGAGGCGCTTCGCTTTTAGAGGAAAACAAACTAAATTATCCAGGTAAAAATATAAATATTGAGCAGTTATTTGGCTCAAGTAGTTTATTGCTCTACCCTCATTTACTTCTC
>NZ_JACJEP010000074.1:0-518 GCF_014164135.1 Pseudoalteromonas sp. SG45-1 | reverse complement strand
TAACTTGGAGGTAAGTCATGAATACACTCATTGAACAAGTCAAAACTGAAATAGCCTATCTTGGTTATTCACAAAGTACCTGTAAAAGCTACTGCGAGCATTTGCTTAAACTCAGCCATTATTTTGATAAACCACTCGATTTAATTACTGATGATGAGCTGAATATCTTTTTTTAAAGATCCCCTATTCGAAAGCTCTCCAGAGCGAGTCAAAAAATACAAATAAACAGTATCTGGTTTTTGTTTAAGAATATTTTACATCGCCCACTGAACTTAGACATAGCCTTGCCTAAAGCAAAACCTCGGGCACCTACTTATTTATCGCGTGATGATATTCGACGACTTATAGAAAGTTGCACGGATATGCGCTTAAAAACATTGATAGTGGTGTGTAATGGATGTGGTTTGCGTATTGGCGAACTGCTGCGCATCAAAGTGCAAGACATCGATGGACAGCGTAAAACCATTTTAATTGAACATGGTAAAGGAGATAAGTCACGCTATGTTGTTGTATCAGAT
>NZ_JACJEP010000073.1:0-520 GCF_014164135.1 Pseudoalteromonas sp. SG45-1 | reverse complement strand
GTTCGAATCCCCTTGGGGACGCCACTTACTATTTTAAGTATTGTGTAAAGCAGTGTGACACCGCACTCTCTATGCACGACGTTATCAAGAGTACTAATCTCTTGGGGACGCCACTTACTTATTTTAATAGGGAAGTGTAGTGTTATTAAGAAAGCTCGCCTGAAACGAGTCTAAAAATTCAGTTGTCCTAGTGACACATTTATGTGTCCCCATCGTCTAGAGGCCTAGGACACCGCCCTTTCACGGCGGTAACAGGGGTTCGAATCCCCTTGGGGACGCCACTTACTATTTTAAGTATTGTGTAAAGCAGTGTGACACCGCACTCTCTATGCACGACGTTATCAAGAGTACTAATCTCTTGGGGACGCCACTTACTTATTTTAATAGGGAAGTGTAGTGTTATTAAGAAAGCTCGCCTGAAACGAGTCTAAAAATTCAGTTGTCCTAGTGACACATTTATGTGTCCCCATCGTCTAGAGGCCTAGGACACCGCCCTTTCACGGCGGTAACAGGGGTTCGA
>NZ_JACJEP010000072.1:0-593 GCF_014164135.1 Pseudoalteromonas sp. SG45-1 | reverse complement strand
TCAATCCCTGTACCGGTAGCCATTGCAGAAGGTGGATACACCATCAGCGCAAGCGTGAGCGATGCAGCAGGCAATGACACCACCGCTACTGGCACTGGTGAAGTAGACACGACTGCACCAACACTTGTACTTACCAGCCCAGGCTCAAGTAATGACATCACCCCGACACTCAGTGGCACAAGTGATGCCGTTGAAGGCACCGTTATTAACTTCACGATTGTTGACGATCAAGGCAATACACAAACCTTTACCACCACGGTTGATGCAGACGGCAACTTCTCTATAGAAGTACCGACTGCACTGGCAGAAGGGCCGTATAGCATCGAAGCAAGTATTAGTGATGTGGCAGGTAACAGCACCGATATTACCGGCAACGGCACCATTGATACCACAGCACCAAGTGTGAGTGTAGATGCGCCAGTATTAACAAATGACAGCACGCCAACTGTGACAGGCACCAGTGATGCACCTAACAGCACCATCACGGTGACGTTTACAGATGCAGCAAATGCCACTCAAAGCATTGATGTACAAACCGATGCCAATGGTAACTGGAGTGCGACACCAACAGGCACATTAGCCGAAGGGAATTA
>NZ_JACJEP010000071.1:0-593 GCF_014164135.1 Pseudoalteromonas sp. SG45-1 | reverse complement strand
TCAATCCCTGTACCGGTAGCCATTGCAGAAGGTGGATACACCATCAGCGCAAGCGTGAGCGATGCAGCAGGCAATGACACCACCGCTACTGGCACTGGTGAAGTAGACACGACTGCACCAACACTGATCCTAACGAATCCTGGTTCAAGTAATGACATCACCCCGACACTCAGTGGCACAAGTGATGCCGTTGAAGGCACGGTTATTAACTTCACCGTGGTGGACGATCAAGGCAATACACAAACGTTTACCACCACTGTGGATGCCGATGGTAACTTCTCTGTAGAAGTACCGACTGCACTGGCAGAAGGGCCGTACACGATCACCGCCAACATCAGCGATGTGGCAGGAAACAGCACCGATATTACCGGCAACGGCACCATTGATACCACAGCACCAAGTGTGAGTGTAGATGCGCCATTATTAACAAATGACAGCACGCCCACAGTGACAGGCACCAGTGATGCGCCTAACAGCACCATCACGGTGACGTTTACAGATGCAGCAAATGCCACTCAAAGCATTGATGTACAAACCGATGCCAATGGTAACTGGAGTGCGACACCAACAGGCACATTAGCCGAAGGGAATTA
>NZ_JACJEP010000070.1:0-615 GCF_014164135.1 Pseudoalteromonas sp. SG45-1 | reverse complement strand
GAAGTTAATATTGAATACTAAAGTAGATACCAATCAATCAACGTAAAACGTTAATCAAATGGCACTGAATGGTACTGCTACCATTCTTTTTTTACTTTTGAAAACTCTTGATAAATACAATGTATCTATCAGAATTTTATTATCAGCTTTTCCAAATTTTTAAAGAGCAAGAGATACAAAAACCTCTCAAAATTAAACACACTCTATTCTCAGGCGGTTAATGGCCCGATAAAGAATATTTATTTTTAAGAAGTAAAAGTGGTGGAGCTAAGCAGGATCGAACTGCTGACCTCCTGCGTGCAAGGCAGGCGCTCTCCCAGCTGAGCTATAGCCCCACATATGCTGGTACTTACTGTTTTAACCATCTTCTTGATTAGACAAGAAGTGGTGGGTCTGAGTAGATTTGAACTACCGACCTCACCCTTATCAGGGGTGCGCTCTAACCAGCTGAGCTACAGACCCAAAACAATAAGTGTTGTTCTCTTTACAATAACAATCATCTGTGTGGACACTACGAACAAATAAGTTCTAAATCGTATAAGGAGGTGATCCAGCCCCAGGTTCCCCTAGGGCTACCTTGTTACGACTTCACCCCAGTCATGAATCACTCCGTGG
>NZ_JACJEP010000006.1:10280-207376 GCF_014164135.1 Pseudoalteromonas sp. SG45-1 | reverse complement strand
AGCATGAGCATGAGCATGAGCATGAGCATGACGAACATAACAACCTAGTTGGTCACCCTAAGCAAATTACAGCATTTTGAATGGGATCTAATTCGCCTTTGTACACATTACAAATTAGGCGCAATATAAATCAATATAAGCCAGAAGCCCTGCTTGGCATTATGCCAACCGTAACACTTAAAGAGTTATGGGAAATGCTCGCCATAGTAGAAAAAATACTATTACTATTCTCAGCTGTTGTCGTGTTAGTTAGCTTACTTGGTATGTTAACGACATTGCTTGCAAATCTGAGCCAGCGACGTCGCGAACTTGCTATATTGCGCTCAG
This sequence comes from Pseudoalteromonas sp. SG45-1, assembly GCF_014164135.1. Lineage (NCBI taxonomy): Bacteria > Pseudomonadati > Pseudomonadota > Gammaproteobacteria > Alteromonadales > Pseudoalteromonadaceae > Pseudoalteromonas > Pseudoalteromonas sp. SG45-1. Next base: position 207,049 of record NZ_JACJEP010000006.1, on the reverse strand, counting down.
TAGGCGCTCGCCCTTGGCATTTATTTACACTTATAAGTATTGAGTCATTACTGACAACTTTACTTGGTTGCCTAGTGGGTAGTGCGCTTTACTATTTAGTTATTTTTTCAGCCAGCGGTTACTTACAAAGCCATGCCGGTATAAGCGTAAATATCACAATGCTCTCTTACTATGAACTGGGCTTAATCGGGGTTATTATGGCCGCAGGTTTTGTTATTGGCTTAATACCCGCTACTCGCGCTTATTTTTATTCACTCAGCGATGGCATGAGTATAAAAGCATAATTTTTAGGTATTTTATGACATTTTTTAAAACAGCTTTTCAATACATTGCTGCTATTAGCTTATTATTTATAAGCGTAGCGAGCTATGCCAATCCACCAAAAGAAATTTTTTGGGAAGACTTAATTCCCAAAGGTCATATGCAAATAGACACTCAAGCACAAGCTAATCACGAAGGCAGCGATCAAAACTGGGTGCAACCCGATTTAGATGCTCCAGTGGTAAAAGCGCTTGATGGTCAATCGGTAAGTTTGCCAGGTTTTGTTGTGCCACTTGAGGGCGATAGCGAAGTCATTACTGAGTTTTTACTCGTGCCTTATTTTGGCGCCTGTATACACGTACCACCACCACCGCCAAATCAAATAGTCCATGTAACAATTAAAGGTGGTGTGCCTATAGATAGTCTGTACGACGCAATCGTTGTAACCGGAATAATAAGCACAGAAACATGGTCGGGCGAAATCGCGCAGGTAGGATATAAAATGAAGGCAGTCGGTGTAGCACCGTTCGAGCTTTAAAATAAAGGGCCCGCTTTTAAAGCTGGCCCTTAAATCTCATTAAATTTAGAGTCAGTAAAATTCAAATAACTACTTTTGGCAATTTGAGCAAAAAATAGTACTGCGTTGCCCTAATCTAATTTCTTCTAATTCGTTTTCGCACGTCATACATGGCTTACCTTTGCGCCCATATACTAATAACTCTTGGGCAAAATACCCAGGCTTACCATCACTTTGTGCAAAGTCTTTAAGCGTTGTACCACCTTGTGTAATAGCCGCCGCAAGCGTGTCTTTTATAATAGGGATAAGTGCTTGATAACGTTTGAGCGATACTTTTCCCGCTTCTCGCTTTGGATGTATACCCGCTTTGAATAACGATTCATTCGCGTAAATATTACCAACACCAACCACCACTGCGTTATCCATAATAAATTGCTTTACGGGTACTTTTTTATTGCGCGATTGTTCGTACACGCGTTTAGCAAAAAAATCATCGGTAAGCGGCTCAGGACCAAGCTTAGAGAGTAGCTTATGCACTTCACCGGGCTCTTGCCATAAGCAACAACCAAAACGACGAGGATCGTTTAAGCGCAGCGCTTTACCGTTGCCAAAAATAAACTCTACATGGTCATGCTTTTTAAGCGGCTCACTTTTATCTACTACACGCAAATTACCTGACATACCCAAATGTAAAATAGTGCTCCCAAGCTCACAATGTAAAAGTAAATATTTAGCTCGTCGCTCAATACTTGTAACAATTAGCCCTTCAAGTTGATACACATCATCGGGCACTGGCCAGCGCATACTGGCATTGTAAATATTTACCTTTGTAACAACTTGGTTTTGTACGTGGGGAGTGATACCCATTCGGCTCACTTCTACCTCTGGTAATTCAGGCATTAATTAGACTCACTTTGTGAAAAATCAAAACTAGGGAATAACTGCTGAGCAGTTTTTAAATCGAGTGCGAGTATTCGCTGGCTTCTCTTTTCGAGTAAATAATATTGTCCATCGCCTTTGTAGAGCAAATAAACCCACGGCATACTTTCGCCAGCCAACTCAAATGTAGCAACGTATAAAGGTGCATTAGGATTAAAAACAACAGACTCATTAACCCCCATTAGCGCCGCGCTTTGCCATTGGTTAACTAAATCACTAAGCTGCTGCTCAGAAGCTTTCCACACGAGCGGTATATCTTTTTGTAGTGGTGTTGTACGCCAACTTGTTCCTATTCGCTCAATTTTTTGATCAACAAATTGCAGTGTAAGTACAAAACTTTGCTGGGGGAGTACAGCTTGTAACGCTGGTTTATCCTCCCCTCCTAAAAATTGCTTATGCCAGCCATTTAAAAAGAAGATCATAATCAACATCGAAAATATTATAACGTTGTTCCAACCTTTACGGCCCAGTCGCATATAAATACACCTAATAAATTCAAGATTTTAAAGTGTAACTAAAACTTAATTGCGCTGTCTATATGTTAAAGGCCGCAGACTTTGTTAGAATATCGGCAAATTTAAAGGAGTTCCGTCAATGTCTATGTATGTAGTGGGCCATAAAATCCCAGATTCAGATTCTATTTGTGGTGCAATTGCACTGGCTTATTTAAAAAACCAAATTGATGAGCCAGCAATTCCAACTCGTCTTGGTGAAGTTTCACCTGAAACTCAATTTATCCTTGATAGATTTGGTTTTGAAGCACCAGAGCTTAAGTTAAGCTACGCTGGTGAAGATGTGTATATTGTAGATCACACAGAAAAAACACAAGCACCTGATGATATCGACCAAGCTCGCGTTGTTGGTGTGGTAGATCACCATAAATTAGGTGACTTAACATCATCGACTCCGCTTGAATGTTGGATTCGTCCTGTTGGTTGTTCAAACACCATTATTAAAATGATGTATGACTTCTACAACGTAGAAATCCCTAAAGACATCGCTGGTATCATGATGTGTGCAATTTTAAGCGACACAGTTATATTTAAATCGCCAACATGTACCACAGCCGATATTAAATGTGTTGAAGCGCTAGCTGAAATTGCAGGCATCGAAGACTTTAAAGAACTTGGTATGGATATGTTCCGCGTTAAATCTGCGGTAGAAGACACACCAGCACGTGATTTAGTAATGCGTGACTTTAAAGATTTCAACATGAACGGTAACCTAGTAGGCATTGGCCAGCTAGAAGTAATCGACCTTGCTGTTTTTGACGATATTAAAGCAGACCTTGCAGCCGATATTGCTAAGCTAAAAGTTGAGGGCAACCGCCACTCTGTATTTTTACTGCTTACCGATATAATGAAAGAAGGCTCAGAAATGCTAATTGTATCTGACGATGCAAACTTAGTTGAGCAGGCTTACGGTGTAAAACCAGAGAATGATAAAGTATGGTTAGATGGTGTACTGAGCCGTAAAAAGCAAGTAGTACCACCACTACAAGATGCATTCACAAAAATCTAATGATACCAATTTTATTAAAAACATGATTATTTTATCGCATTAAATAAATCACTAATTTAATGCTATTGGTATAACGTTTTTTGATTTAAAAGCCTTGTTGGTTATGCCAACGAGGTTTTTTTATGTCAATTCGCTAATCATAGTTTAAAAACAAAAAACCCAGCCTAAGCTGGGTTTTTAAATTCTAAAAGAAGAACTAAAATTACTTAATTTTAGCTTCTTTAAAAAGAACATGTTTACGAATCTTTGGATCAAACTTTTTGATTTCCATCTTCTCAGGCATGTTACGTTTGTTTTTGTCAGTAGTGTAGAAAAAACCAGTACCGGCAGTTGAAACTAAACGGATTTTATCGCGCATGATTCAGATCCTTAAACTTTAACGCCGCGAGCACGGATTTCTGTAAGAACCGTGTCGATGCCTTTTTTATCGATAATACGCATACCTTTAGTAGTAGTGCGTAATGTTACAAAACGTTTTTCACTTTCAACCCAAAAACGGTGTGTTTGTAGGTTAGGTAGGAAACGACGTCTAGTCGCGTTTCTCGCGTGTGAACGGTGATTACCAACCGCTGGACGCTTACCTGTAACTTGACATACTTTAGACATGTCTATATATCTCCAATAACTTCGCTCGAGCTTAATTTAATCTAAGGCCGTGTATTTCCGCCCTAGAGATAAATCGAAGGGCGCTCTTTATACAGCTTTTACAGGCAAAGATCAAACACTGATCTATCCAATCAGCTCATATATGTAAATTTGATAGCGGCTAATTATAAAGATCGAATGCCCTTAGGGAAAGTAAAAACTGCATTTAAATTAAACTAATTTGCCAAAACACGTTAAACAGCTCATTTTTAACACACTTATGTGTCTAACAAAGCTAAATCAGGCCTCGCTCGGCAAACGAAACACAGGTTTCTCCACCAACAATGATGTGATCGAGCACACTTATGTCGACCAATTGCAGTGCTTGCTGCAATTTATTCGTAATAAGTTTGTCTGCTTGGCTCGGTTCTGCAATACCACTTGGGTGATTATGCGCAAAAATAACAGCGGCTGCATTATTTTTAAGGGCAGCCTTTACCACTTCACGCGGATAAACACTGGCAGAATTAATTGTGCCATAAAAAAGTATTTCGTCTTTTACTAATCTATTTTGGCTATCTAGGTATAACACCATAAATACTTCTTGTTGCAAGCCTCGCATTTGAATTGTTAGATAGTCATAAACTGAGTTTGGCGAATTAAACACTGCATCTCGTTGGCAACGCTCCTGCATATAACGTTGACTTAGCTCTAATACAGCTTGTAGCTGCACATACTTAGCGGTCCCTAACCCCTTTTGAGAGCAAAACTCCTCAATACTGGCATTAAACAAATTATGTAGGGTTTTATTTTCATTTAATAGATGCTGAGCCAACTCAATTACATTCATTCCTGGTAACCCTGTTCGTAAAAATATGGCAAGGAGCTCAGCATCAGTAAGCGCTTTAGCTCCTTTCGCGATGAGTTTTTCACGAGGTCGAAGTGAGTTTGGAAGTGAAGTAAGTTGCATTGTTCATCCTTGAGAGGCGAAAGTGTCTTATAAATGTAATGCAAATTTAAAATTTAGCCTGTTATTTCGAATTAAAAAACTTCGCTGTACGGGTAAAGATTTGTTATTTTAAGCCCAATATTTAATAAAAACTGATGAACATTCATGACTAACTTAACAAACAAAAAAATTGTACTAGGTATTACCGGCGGTATTGCAGCTTATAAATGCGCAGAACTCGTTAGGCGATTAAAAGACGCTGGTTGTGAAGTAAAAGTAGTTATGACTGAATCAGCTAAACACTTTATTACACCACTGACCATGCAAGCCGTTAGTGGAGAAACAGTCTCTGACTCATTACTAGACCCTTCTGCTGAAGCTTCAATGGGGCATATTGAATTTGCAAAATGGGCTGACTTAATTTTAGTTGCCCCAGCTACCTGCAATATTATTGCAAAAATGGCAGCGGGCATTGCTGACGACCTATTAACAACGTTACTGCTAGCAACGCCTGCAAAAGTAGCCGTAGCACCAGCCATGAACCAGCAAATGTATGGACACGCAGCTACACAAGCAAATTTAGCCACATTAAAAGCACGTAACGTACTTATTTGGGGCCCAGGTAAAGGTGAACAAGCCTGTGGCGATATCGGCGCTGGGCGCATGTTAGAGCCACATGAGCTAGTTGCACTATGTACAGCAAAAGAGCAACCGCAATTACTTGCAGGAAAAACAATTACAATAACGGCAGGCCCAACGCGTGAGCCTCTCGATCCGGTACGTTTTATATCAAATCACAGTTCTGGAAAAATGGGTTATGCACTGGCAGAAGCCGCTTTGCAATTCGGTGCTAAAGTTAATTTAATCTCGGGCCCTGTCACTATACAAGCCCCAACTGGCGTAAACCTTATTAATATAGAAAGCGCTGAGGAGCTATTAACTGAGTCACTTACCTATGCACCACAATCTGATGCTTTTATAGGTTGCGCTGCTGTTGCGGATTATCGAGCTGCAAACATTGCGACTCAAAAAATGAAAAAGCAAGGCGACGAACTCACCCTTACTTTAACTAAAAACCCTGACGTAATTGCAGCTATTGCAAACCTTACACAAAACCGCCCCTATACGGTTGGATTTGCCGCCGAAACTCAAAATGTAGAAAGCTATGCTAAAGGTAAACTACAAAATAAAAATCTAGATATGATTTGCGCTAATGACGTATCAAAAAGTGGCTTAGGGTTTAATTCCGATCATAATGCTTTAACACTGTACTGGCACAATGAACAACTAGAATTACCAACAACAAGTAAAATAGAAATAGCTCGCAAGGTGATCGAACAGCTGGCTAAACATCTATAAAAAGGCTGGAAACAAACTGAATAAAACATTAACATACGCCAATCATTTGAACAAAAAATGACTAGGGTTCTTAACTGCGCCACTAAGAATAACTAATAAAAAGGAATGTTCATGCCTGCGACAAAAAGAAGTAATCGCAAAGAGCAAATACTGCAAGCACTCGCACAAATGTTAGAAACTAATTTAGGACAACGCATCACCACAGCAAAACTAGCTGCTGAGGTGGGTGTGTCTGAAGCCGCGCTATACCGTCATTTTCCGAGCAAGGCGCGTATGTTTGAGGGCTTAATTGAGTTTATTGAAGATACCCTTTTATCTCGTATAAATATTATTATTGAAAACGAAAAAGAAAGCCAAACGCGCATTTATAACATTCTATTATTACTTCTAACCTTTGCTGAAAAAAACCCAGGTATTACTCGTATTTTAACGGGCGATGCTCTGCAAGGTGAGCAAGAACGTTTACGCGAACGTGTACAAACCTTGTTTGAAAAACTAGAAACTCAGTTTAAACAAGTGCTTCGTGAGCGCAAATTACGTGAAGGTAAAAACTTTCAAAGTGATGAGCTTACACTTGCAAACTTTTTACTTGCCTACGTTGAAGGCAAAATGAATCAGTTTGTACGTAGCGACTTTAAAGCAAAGCCTAGTGTTCAATTTGAAAAACAATGGCTTGAGCTACAAAAAATTTGGCTGTAATGTTTGCTAAATTAATAAATTGAATACTAAAAAACGACCTGCGGGTCGTTTTGTCGTATGTAGCTGCCATTTATCTGATCCGCTCGAATTATGAACCAAACTCGTTACAATGAAACAATGTCATAATACGAGAATCAATAATGAAAACAAAACTCACCTTATTAAGCACGGCACTCGTTGCCAGCTTAACTAGCACCGGCATACACGCCAAAGAATCGCTACAATTTAAAGACGTATTTAGTTTTAAATCAGCTAAAAGCACACAACTATCTGACAATGGTCAAGTACTCACTTTTAGTGCAACGCCGTATCGTGGAAATGCAACTGGCCAAGTTTACTCACTACAAAGCAATACACTCATCGCAGAAGTAGAACGCGGCACTAAGCCTCATATTAATAAAGCCGCTAACTGGGTCGCCTTTACACAAGTACCTACCTTACTTGAAAAAGAAACAACCAAAAAAAAAGACACACTTAAAAACAATCTGGTACTCGTAAACACACAATCAGGTGCCCAACAAAGCTTTGCTGATGTAAAAGATTACACGTTATCTAATGACGGTATGTGGCTTGCTTATCGTTTAAATAAAAAAGACGATGACGCAAAAGTAGAAGATAAAACCGATAGCACTAAAAACGAAGAAGACAACGCTATCACGCCCGATAAAAAAGATAAGAGCTATGCGCTTGTTATCGTAAATTTATCTGATAAACGCACCCATACAATAGAAAACGTATTTAGCTACGCTATTAACTCAGCTAACAGCCAGCTATTAGTGAGTCAAAGTTACAGCGATGGTAATAACAACCAAATAGCGTTAATTGAGCTCAGTGACTTTAATAGCAGCGTATTAATTGATGAACCGGGCGTAATCGCAAATAAAATAGCGTGGCACCCCACTGACAATATTGCAGCGTTTACATTGGGTAACTATGTAAATGATGACACGCGCCGCCGAAGCTACACTTTACAGCTATATAAAAACGAGAAGCTCTCAACTATAGATTCACCTAATAAAGCATGGACGTTAGAGAAAACAGCCACCCTTGAATGGTCAGAAAATGGCGAGCGGTTATATTTTGAAAACCATCCTAAATTAGCAGCTAAAGTAAAAACTAAAGAATATACCGACGAAGCCTCACTGTACGACTTTGATACCATACGTGAGCATAAAGGTCTTAATGTATGGCACAACAACGATGCGCAAATAAAACCACGTGAAGAGCAACAATGGAACGAAGTTAATAAAAATCGCCATTACAGTGCGGTGTATCACGTTAACTCGCAAAAAGTTGCGCAACTTAGTACACCAAACATGCCTGAGGTTGCACTAAACCCTCAGCGAGATATATCTTTACTTGGCTCATCTAACATCCCCTACCTAAAAAAAATTATGTACGGCGGTTTTTTTGCTGATTACTTTGCAGTAAATATACACACCGGTAAACAAACTCCAATTATAAGTAACTACCCGTTTAGACCGAGCCTTGCCCCTAATGGTGAGTTTGCAGCTTATTTTAGCGATAGCCAAATACAGTTAAAAGATTTAAAAAATAATAAAGTAACACCGCTTACAAAAGCGATTCAGGCAACCTTTGCTGATGATAAACACGACTACCCATCTACTCAACCTGGTTATGGTTTTGCTGGTTGGATGACCGATAGCAGCCAAGTGCTTGCTTATAGTAAATACGATATTTGGGCGTTTGATGTAAAAACGCAGCAAGCTAAACGCCTAACTAATGGTAAGCAAAGCAATACGCAGTACCGTGTTATTAAGCTTGATAAAACCCAAGTGGGCTTTAAAAAAGGCGATACATTACTTGTCTCTGCTATTAACTTACAAACTAAACAAAGCGAAGTTGCAAAGCTCGACTTAACCACTAACACACTAACTAAGGTGCTTAGCGGTGATAAACGCTTTGATATGGTTAAAAAAGCCAAAAAGGCTGACAAGTACTTATTTACCTCGCAAACTTATAACCAATTTCCTGATTACTACCAAACAGATTTTAGCTTTAGTTCACCAAAACAAGTGACCACGCTAAACCCACAAATTAGTAATTTTGCCTGGAGCGAAAAGCCAGAACTAATAAGCTATAAAGGCTTTGACGGTGAAGATTTACAAGGTGTATTAATAAAACCAGCGGGATATAAAAAAGGCGATAAAGTACCTGTGGTTGTGTATTTTTATCGTTACATGAGTCAACGCATGTTTGATTTTCCTAAAATGGAATTAAACCATCGCCCTAATTTCCCTATGTTTACCTCAAACGGTTATGCGGTATTTTTACCTGACATTCGTTTTGAAATAGGTCACCCGGGTAAATCGTCAACGCAAACCATGATCAACGCCACCCAAAAATTAATAGATTTAGGCATAGCCGACCCAGATAAAATAGGCTTACAAGGTCACTCTTGGGCAGGCTATCAAAGTGCGTTTATGATAACCCAAACAGATATGTTTAAAGCGGTTGTATCTGGCGCGCCAGTATCAAACATGACCAGTGCTTACAGTGGCATACGTTTGAAATCAGGTCTTGCTCGTCAGTTTCAATACGAAACAGGGCAAAGCCGTATAGGTAAAAACTTATTTGAAGCACCAGAGCTGTACATAGAAAACTCACCGGTGTTTTTTGCAGATAAAGTAAATACCCCTATTTTAATTATGTTTGGCGATAAAGACGATGCAGTGCCTTGGCACGAAGGCGTGCAGTACTACTTAGCGCTTCGTCGCGCAGGTAAAGATGCAACCTTTTTACAATACGAAGGTGAACCACACCACTTGAAAAAGTTTCCTAATCAGGTCGATTTTTCAGTACGTATGATGCAGTACTTTGATCATTACTTAAAAGGCAAACCTGCTGCTAAGTGGATGACACAAGGCGAAGCATTTATAGAGGAATAGATATAGCATTTATTCAGAGCTCTACGTAAGCGATAACGGCGAGCTCTGCGTCAATTAAATCAAGGCGAGGCATATTATATTTAAGTAATCAGTCACTACCTAGTCCTTCATACCTTTGAAAAATGCTGTAATGATCTTTAAACTTTTATAAACACCACCGTATATAAGCGTTTTAATCAAAGTAAAAAACTATAATAAAAGCCTAATATAAGTAATAATCACTAAATTCAGAGGTTAAAGAGTCGTTCATTATGCTAGGTTTTTGGTACAAAGAGTTTCCACAATACCCAAAAGACCATAAGGATTTTTGGCGTACTCGCTTAATAGCCCACTCTTTACTAATAACTACATGTTACTTTTTAGTTTTAACACTCCTCAATCTTTTTTATTTTAAAAGCTATGACATTGCTTTAATTGATGCCTTAGGACTTACGATATCGTTAGGTATTTATACTTGGTTTAATAAAACAGCCAACGTAAATGCAGCAGCGTGGGCTGTTACCCTTATGGTCGTTAGCTTAATAATGATGTTTGTGGTTTCTGTAGGTGGGCATGCGCATTCTTTATTTTGGGCGACGTTAATCCCGCCTTTTAGCTTTTTTTTAGTTGGAAGAAACTGGGGAAGCCTATTTAGTGCAGTCGCTTTTGCTATTTGTGCGTATCTTGTGTATTTACAACAACAGCAAACTGTAACAATTGGCTTAGGCTCTTTATTTAATCTTATAGAGGTAAGCCTTGCTCATATTTTAATTTTTAGGTTTTACGAAAAAACACGATTTTCGGCATACACTCGATTATCTATCCGTAACTTAGAAATTCAACACTTAGCAGAAACCGATAAGTTAACGGGGCTTTATAACAGGCAAAAATTTGATTTTGAATTATCACAGTTAATTGCTAAAAATGACGTTTTTAAAACCCCACATTGCTTACTTATTTGCGATATAGATCACTTCAAAAATATAAACGATACCTACGGGCATTTGGTTGGTGATAACGTGCTAACTGAATTTGCAAAAATATTAAAAAGCCGTATGGGAAATGACGCACTTATTGCGCGATGGGGTGGAGAAGAATTCACTATTATTTTATCCAACACCTCTTTAAATGATAGCGCTAAAAAAGCCGATGACCTGAGAAAGTATATTGCCGAAAACACAGTTACAAATGTAGCATTTACTATAAGTATTGGATTAGCAACGATACAAAAAGACGATACAGTGCTAAAACTACTGGAGCGGGCTGATACAGCGCTATATAAGGCTAAAAATAATGGGCGCAATAAAGTATGTGTTAGCGATAACGATTCAACCGTTATCGCTCAATCAACTTACTTAAATGGGTTTATAGCCTAAACTTAAGCGTGCTGTCCACAAGCAAATCCACAGCTCCACGCATATTGGAAGTTGTAGCCTCCAAGCCACCCTGTTACGTCAGTTACTTCGCCTATAAAGTATAGGCCTTTAGCTTTTTTAGCTTCAAAGGTTTTTGAGCTCAACTCGTCGGTATCTACACCGCCCAATGTTACTTCTGCTGTTCTATAACCTTCTGTGCCATTGGGTTTAATTTGCCACGCATGAATATAATTTACTAACTCATCTATTTGAGCATGGGTAAGCTGATTAATATTACAATCTGGTATCGCTTTGCTTTCGTGCAGTATTTCTATAAAGCGTTTAGGTAAAATAGTCGCAAGGCTATTTTTTAAAGACTTTTGGGCTTGCGTTTCTCGCCAATCAGCAAGTTGCTGCCTTAAATCAATTTCAGGTAATAGGTTTATAATTACAGCCTGCCCTGCTCGCCAAAATGAGCTTATTTGCAATATTGCTGGGCCCGATAACCCTCGGTGAGTAAAGAGGATGTTTTCTTTAAATACGGTGCCGTCTTCGCTTGAAACTTCACAGGGAATGCTAATTCCCGAGAGCCCTTCAAAACGCTCTTTATCATGCTGATGCAAAGTAAATGGTACAAGTGCAGCCATAGTTGGTAACACGCTTAAGCCAAACTGCTCTGCAATTTTATAACCTATTGGTGTAGCCCCTAATTTTGGCATAGTTAAGCCACCTGATGCTATAACTAACGACTCACAGCTTAAGGTTTCTTGCTCTGTGGTAACGCTATAGCCGGTTTCGGTTTTTGATACGCTGATCACTTCACTGCGTAGTTTTATATTTACCCCGGCCCACTCACATTCGGTCAGTAAAATATCAACAATGTCTTGTGCATTGTTATCGCAAAAAAGCTGACCTAGTGTTTTATGGTGATACGCCAAGCCATGTCTGTCTACCAGCTCAATAAAGTCATGCTGTGTATAGCGACTTAAACATGATTTAACAAAATGAGCATTTGCGCATAAGTAGTTATCGGGGGTTGCGTTTTCATTTGTAAAATTACAACGCCCACCACCACTTATTAAAATTTTACGACCTGGTTTTTTGCCCATATCAAGTACTGTAACGCTTCGGCCACGGTATCCAGCTTGCGCTGCACACATTAATCCTGCTGCTCCCGCACCTATTACAATTACATCTACTTGACTCATTATTTTACCCTACTAAAAAATTTTTCCGATTATAGCAAAGTTTGATAGCTAACAACGTAGCATTTAAATTATTAGCAATAACACAACAAAAACGCATCAGTAATAAGTCGGAAATAATTACCCGCACAATAAACCAACCCTTTATACTTATTTTTAATTTATATGACAAATACTAAACAACGAGTAAACCGCTAAAAACCTGAGTTATAACTAAATGAAAGAGGTACATAATAAATTGATATTTTAACCTAGTTAACAGATCGTTTACTTTTGTTCCCGCATCGTGATCTTACATCACGAAATAATAAATAAAATTCTAGGGATAATTATGACAACAAGTAAAACTTTTAAAAGATGCGCAATTGCAATTACAGTTAGTACGCTTTTTGCTGCAACATCTGGCATGGCTCAATCAGTTTCAAGTTCAATGGCTGAAACATCGGCTAAACTACAAAGCCAAGGCGGTTTCGAAACTCAGTTCATTATTAAATATAAAAATAATAACGAAATGGCGAGCCTCTCAACTGCAGACGCAAGCCCAGCTAGCATGAAAAAGCGCGCACAAAGCTTTGTTAAAAACTTCGCTTCTAAAAAAGGCAAAGTAAAAGCAAAATACGTTCGTGCAATGGCACTTAATAATCATCACGTAATGCGTGCTGATAAAAAATTAAGTGCGGCAGAGGCCCAAGAGTTTATGCAAGAAATGGTTGATTCTGGCAATGTGGAATACATTGAAGTGGATCAAATGTTAAAGCCGTTTTCAACTCCTAACGATCCACGTTTTGATGACCAATGGCACTACTACGAGCAAGCCGGTGGTTTAAACTTACCGACCGCATGGGATACCGCAACGGGTAGCGGTGTCGTTGTAGCTGTACTAGATACGGGCTACCGCCCTCATGCTGATTTAAACGCTAATATTTTACCAGGTTACGATATGATCTCTAACCTTTCGGTAGCTAATGACGGTGGTGGTCGCGATAGCGATGCACGTGATCCTGGTGATGCAGTTGCTGCGAATGAATGTGGTACTAACGGTGCACAAAACTCTAGCTGGCATGGCACGCACGTAGCAGGCACAGTTGCTGCGGTAACCAATAACGGTGAAGGTGTTGCAGGCGTAGCTTATAACGCAAAAGTAGTGCCTGTTCGTGTACTAGGTAAGTGTGGTGGTTTAACCTCTGATATTGCAGACGGTATTATTTGGGCATCTGGTGGAAGTGTTTCAGGTATTCCTGCTAACTCAAACCCTGCTGATGTAATTAATATGAGTTTAGGTGGGAGCGGTTCATGTAGCTCTACAACTCAAAATGCAATTAACACAGCACGTAGTAACGGCACTGTGGTAGTTATTGCTGCAGGTAACGATAACGATAACTCAGCAAACTACAACCCAGGTAACTGTAACGGTGTAGTAAACGTAGCCTCAGTGGGCCGTAATGGCGGCAGAGCTTATTACTCAAACTACGGTAGCAATATTGATGTTGCAGCACCAGGTGGCGCACAAAGCTTTGCAAACGACTCTGAAGGCGTTCTATCAACTTACAATTCAGGTTCGTCTACACCTTCAAGCGACAGCTATGGCTTTTCACAAGGTACATCAATGGCTGCGCCCCACGTAGCAGGTGTTGCGGCACTTATTAAGCAAGCAAAGCCAGATGCAACGCCTGACGAAATAGAAAGTATTTTAAAATCAACTACCCGTTCGTTCCCTGCAACATGTACTAGCTGTGGTACGGGTATTGTTGATGCTGCCGCAGCTGTTGCAGCAGCAAGTGGCGGCACTACTCCACCTACAGGTGGCGATAGCGAGCTTATTAATGGTGAAGCTAAAACAGGTTTAAGTGGGGCTGCAAATGCACAAGCATTTTACACGATGACAGTACCAAGCGGTGCAACTAACGTAACATTCACTATGAGTGGTGGTACTGGCGATGCTGATTTATACGTACGTGCAGGCAGTAAACCTACAGCTACTACCTATGATTGTCGTCCATATAAAGGCGGTAATAGCGAAGAGTGTTCTATTGATAACCCTACTGCGGGAACTTACCACGTAATGCTTAACGGCTACTCTGCGTATTCAGCTGTTAGCTTGGTAGGTAATATTACTGGTGGTTCATCATCGGGTGGCGGTTCAGGTACTCCACAAGCAGGCGGCGGCACTATAAGCGATGTGTCAGCCAATACTGGGCAGTGGAAACATTACACGTTAGATGTACCAGCTGGAATGAGTACGTTTACAGTAACAACATCGGGTGGCAGTGGCGATGCTGATTTATTTGTAAAATACGGTAGCCAACCAACAGCAAGCTCATACGATTGCCGCCCTTATAAAAATGGCAATGCAGAAACATGTACATTTACTAATCCACAAGCAGGTACTTGGCACTTAAGCGTTAACGCTTATAGCACTTTCTCTGGTTTAACGCTTAGCGGGCAATACCAACCGTAATTTAAAGTTTGGGCCTTTAATAAAAAAACCGATGTTGCTGCCAACATCGGTTTTTCAATAATAACTAGCAGATTAGTTAAAACTAAAATCTACACTTTATTACTGTTATAGCTTCTCTAGTACTGATTCTGCGCGGCTTACAACAAACTCTTTGTCTTGTTCTACAAATAAACCTGTTACTAGCGCATTTTCAATAATCATAGCGTAACGCGTTGAACGTATACCACCAAAACTAGCAGTATCTTTATCAAGCCCTAAAGATTTAGTGAAACTTCCATCGCCATCCCCAAGCATTGTAATTTCTTGCGCGTTTTGTGAGTCACCCCATGCTTTCATAACAAATGCATCATTAACAGATACACAGTAAATAGCATCAACACCTTTTGCTTTAATTTTATCAGCAAGGGTAATAAATTCAGGTAAATGGGCATTTGAACACGTTGGTGTAAACGCACCAGGTACTGCAAATAACACGACTTTTTTACCTTCAAACAATTCTTTATTTGTAAGAGATTGCATACCGTCGTCAGTTAATTGCGTTAACGTCACTGCTGGTAATTCTTGGCCTTGCTCAATCATGGTAATTCCTTGAAAAGATTAATACAGAATAAGTAACAATCGTACTACGTAGCCTACTACTATGTATAAAAAGTACGGCTAACTTAGTAGCTCAAAACAGCCTACCATAGAACGAAGAATACGCGCTGTATTAAGGTAAATTCAAATCATTTATAAAACTTGAAAAATCATTACCTAGCTTTTCATCTCGCAGACTGTACTCAACAATTGCTTTTAAGTAGCCTAACTTATCTCCACAATCGTGAGAGCGACCACTCATATGAAATGCTTCAACGGTTTCTTGTGCCATTAATGCGTCAATAGAATCTGTAAGTTGTATTTCACCGCCAGCACCTACAGACGTTTTTGCAAGTAGAGGCCAAATATTCTTACTCAGTACATATCGCCCTACAACAGCTAGATTAGAAGGCGCTAAATCTGCATCAGGTTTTTCAACCATTGCTTTAATTGCAGCACTTTTACCTGGCATTAACTCAACACCGTTTATATCAGCAATACCATATTTACTAACGTCTTCTTTAGCTACCGGCTCAAGCATTATTTGGCTTGCTTGAGTTTCTTTAAAGCGTTTAATCATGGCCGCTAAGTTTTCAGTTTCTTGATCCGCAGTATAGGCATCAAGTATCACATCAGGCAGAAGCACAACAAAGTTGTTATCACCAACTATTGGTTTAGCGCATAAAATAGCATGCCCTAGCCCTTTAGCTTCACCTTGGCGTACACTCATAATAGTTACATCATTTGGACAAATAGAGCGAATTTCATCTAATAAAGCTCGTTTAACACGCTTCTCAAGAGTCGCTTCTAGTTCATAACTTGTATCAAAGTGGTTTTCGATTGCATTTTTAGAGCTATGTGTAACTAATACAATATCTTTAATACCAGCGGACACACATTCGCTGACAATATATTGAATTAGAGGCTTATCGACTATTGGGAGCATTTCTTTTGGGATAGCTTTTGTCATAGGGAGCATTCTCGTCCCTAATCCAGCTACTGGAATTACAGCTTTCATATCTGTCCTTAGTGATTAAGTTTGTAAATAATATCAATTCGCTTAATTAAGTGATCTATTTTGAGGATGGAAAAACGTGTTGATAGCTAGGCAAAAAATTCGCTACTTAGTTGTTCTAAATAAGAATTTTTTAACACCGGTAGCGACACGTTTAGCCCCGCAAAATAATTAAGTATTATTGCGTATTGGTACAAACTAGCAGATACAAAATAGATACCAGCTGAATAAAGTTACCTCTTCTGAAGAAGTAAATTTGAAGCTGTTTATTAAATAAAGACTCTACATTTTTGGTTATTTAAAATGAGCAGGTAAGTTATGAAGTTTATTAATGATTTTGTTGTGGGGTGAGATTACATTAGCTAAATGAAAAAAGCCTGGGTTTGCTATAAATAACAAACCCAGACCAATAAATTTCTAACTAAAGGTAGCGTTACAAAACCTTTTTATAATTAAAGACCTGCACGATCTTTAATTACTGCAATAAGTGGTGAGCTGGCAAAATTACCTTCAGCCCAAGCAATATCAGCACCATCTGTTAACGCACTTTTTGATAAGTTTTTAACTATATACTCACCAGTATCTACTGCATTACTAGCAACAGCATGACGTAATAAGTTATTACCATTACATTGTACTGCATCATAAATATTACGAATTTTTACACGAGAGCTTTTAAGCTTGCTGCGTAATCGGTTTTTATCGTCTGCCGCAATATATTCACAAATAGATACTGCTAATTGATCTTCAGCATTTACAGGTGCTGTATACGAAAACGAACTAACAGCTACAACGGCAGTAAGTGCAACTAGCTTTGGTAATTTAAACATGACAAACCCTTTATAATACTTTGTTCTTATATAGACTATCGAATATTATATCAATCTATCAAAATTTACGCAATAATGTTAACGTTCTTTATATAAAGTTACGAATTTATAACTAGATAAATTCTTGTCATCCGGATGGTTTTCTTGCTCTTCTTTCACGTACCAATTAGCAACTTTATTGTAATCTGGAAACTGTGTATCGCCTTTAACATCTAAATCAATAAAAGTTAGATACAGGCGTTCTGCTTTTGGTAAAAATTGCTCATAGATATTACCACCACCAATAATCATTACTTCTTCAGCAGTAGTAACGAGTTCTAATGCGGCATCTGGCGTAGTTACTACTTCAATACCCTGTGCAGTATATTCGCTGTTTCGAGTAATAATAATATTACGGCGCCCAGGTAATGGACGGCCTATAGACTCAAAAGTTTTACGACCCATGATCACAGGCTTACCCGTAGTGACCTTTTTAAAATGCTGAAGATCTGCAGGTAAATGCCATGGCATTTTATTATCTAGACCAATTACACGGTTATTTGCCATTGCTGCAATCATTGAAATTATCATAATAAATACCTAGTACTTTATTCTTAAACAAAGAAAAAGGAGCATAAGCTCCTTTTTAGTAAATTCTATTTAATTAACGCTCGTAGACAACTTCTACGTCGTAATCATCTTCATCCCAGTCATCCCAATCATCATCATTGCCCTTACCTTTAGTGGCTTTTTCATGATAGGTATCCCACTTAAATTCAACTTCTTCATCTTCCACTTGTACAAACTTCTCTTTAGGCATGCTATCAAGTAGTGTCATTATGTTGTGGATTAATGGTTGAGTGTTAAGTTTATTAATTGCTGAAATGTGATAGATATTTTCAGTTTCGCCCAGCTCTTCTGCAATCGATTCGCATAACGCTTTTGCTTCATCCTCTGGTAATAAATCTATTTTATTAAATACTAACCAGCGTGGCTTCTCAGCTAATTTAGGGCTGTATTGGTGCAGCTCGTTAATAATCGAAAACGCATTATCAACAGGGTTTGAACCATCTACCGGCATTACATCAATAATGTGTAATAACACACGACAACGCTCTAAATGTTTCAAAAAGCGAATACCTAGGCCTGCGCCATCAGATGCACCTTCAATTAGACCCGGAATATCGGCTATAACAAATGATTTATTTGCTTCAGGACGTACTACACCTAAATTAGGAATAAGCGTCGTGAATGGGTAATCAGCTACTTTTGGTCTTGCTGCAGATACACTGCGGATAAACGTAGATTTACCGGCATTTGGCAATCCAAGTAAGCCAACATCAGCTAATAATAGTAACTCTAATTTTAAGTTACGTACTTCACCTGGTGTGCCTAATGTTTTTTGACGAGGTGCTCGGTTAGTACTTGATTTAAAACGCGCATTCCCCAAGCCGTGGAAACCACCTTTTGCAACCAAAATTCGTTGACCATGTTGCGTTAAATCGCCAAGTCCCTCTTGGGTATCAACATCCATGATGCGCGTGCCCACAGGCACCATAACAAATAAGTCATCAGCTTTTCGGCCTGTACAGTTACGGCTACGACCGTTAGTACCACGTTCAGCTCTATGGAAGCGCTCAAACTGATAATCAATTAAGGTATTTAAGTTTTCATCAGCTTGTAGATAAACACTACCACCGTCTCCACCGTCACCGCCGTCTGGTCCACCATCTGGAACATATTTTTCACGACGGAAAGACACGATGCCGCTGCCACCGTCTCCAGCTTCTGCGCGAATTTCTACTTCATCTACAAACTTCATGATTACTCACTTTAGGGATTGGCTTGTTTAATAACTCTATTATATACCCAAGCCAGCACAAATGCAGGCTTGGGTATATATTGGCTGACTACAAAACAAAAAACCCCGCAAAGGCGGGGTTTTTAACTACCTTACTGATTACTCAGTTACGATAGTTACGTATTTACGGTTTAAAGGACCTTTTTGTTCAAACTGAACTTTACCATCTGCTTTTGCGAAGATAGTGTGGTCTTTACCGATACCTACGTTAGTACCAGGGTGGAAACGAGTTCCACGCTGACGAACAATGATGCTACCCGCTAGAACTGATTCGCCACCAAAACGCTTAACACCTAGGCGTTTGCTTTCTGAATCGCGACCGTTACGAGTACTACCAGCTGCTTTTTTATGTGCCATTTCTAAGTACCTCTAATTAAGCGCTAATGCTAGTGATTTTAACTTCAGTGAACCATTGACGATGGCCCATTTGCTTACGAGAATGCTTACGGCGTCTAAATTTAACAACCTTAATCTTCTCACCGCGACCATGTGAAACAACCTCAGCTGTTATCTTGCCACCGTTTACGAACGGTACACCGATCTCGATTTTCTCACCATCAGCAACTAAAAGTACTGAATCAAATTCTACTGCCGCACCAGTTTCAACGTCTAATTTTTCAAGACGAATCGTTTGACCTTCAGTCACACGATGCTGTTTACCACCACTTTGGAAAACCGCGTACATAATTAACTCCGTCTGTGCACCCTCAAATCGGCGCAACTAAAATATTCTTCGATAGGGCGCGAAGTTTACGCTAACGCGAAATAACTAGCAAGCCTATTTTGTAATTAAAATGAATAAAAAGTAGCTGCTTTGAGAGCAATTCAATATTTACCCCATTTTATATTAATTGGCCCTTTTGCCAAGCGCTTTTTAACTCTTAGCCGAAATAAATTAATGTACTCAAATATGACCCTCACAGCTCAATATCTAAGCACACCATAAACTGTATATTGATTATCAATTAATCAGTTATCTTGGCTAATTCAGTCTAAATTAAGTACTTTAATAGTGTTTTTTCAATCAATCGTCACAAAATATCGAGCTAGTGCATTTTTTGTTGTACAATCTGCGCCGTTCACACATAAAAATTGGCTCGGAGATCAATGGATATAAAAGCTATCCAGGCGTTAATCGAAAGCGATATGAATGACGTCAATCAACTTATACATGCGCAAATGCGCTCAGATGTGGCGTTAGTTAATCAGCTTGGTTTATATATAGTTAGCAGTGGCGGCAAACGCGTTCGTCCAATGCTGGCTATTTTAGCAGCCAAAGCGCTCGGTTATCAGGGTAAAGATCACATAACACTTGCAACAATTGTTGAGTTTATCCATACAGCAACGCTATTGCATGATGATGTTGTAGATGAATCAAACTTACGACGTGGCACGCCTACAGCAAATGCTGAATTTGGTAATGCTGCTAGCGTATTGGTTGGTGACTTTATTTACACTCGCTCATTTCAGCTTATGGTTGGCCTTGGAAAAATGCAGATTATGCAAGTACTTGCCGATGCAACAAACATTATTGCTGAAGGTGAAGTATTGCAGCTGATGAACTGCAATGACCCAGATACGACTGAAGCCAGCTATATGCAGGTTATTTACTCTAAAACGGCTAAATTATTTGAAGCAGCTACAGGCCTTGCTGCCATTATCACAGAGCAAGACCAAGCGACACTTGATGCACTAAACCTATACGGTATGCATTTAGGTACTGCGTTTCAACTAGTAGATGACGTACTCGATTACAATGCAGATGCTGAGCAGCTAGGTAAAAACATTGGCGATGATTTAGCTGAAGGCAAACCAACCCTTCCGCTTATTTATGCTATGCAACATGGTAGCGAGCAGCAAACACAGCTCATTCGTGATGCAATAGAGCACAGTAATGGTATGGAGCATTTAGAAGAAATTTTAACTGCACTAAAACAAACTAATGCGCTTGAGTTTACAATGCAAAAAGCAGAGCTTGAGGCCGAAAAAGCCATTGCCTGTTTAGACTTTTTAGCTGAGTCTGACTATAAGCAAGCACTTATAAGCCTTGCCCGTATTGCGGTTGACCGCGACCACTAGTTTTAACTAGTTACACAGTGTGACATTAATTCTGAGCAATAAAAAAGCCTGCAAATGCAGGCTTTTTTGTTGCTTAAACTGGCTATTACGCCATGAAATCAACACCTTCTTTGATGTCTTTTTTCAGAGTTTCAAGCATGTCATTTTTTGCTTTTGTTTCAAATGCGCTTAGTTCGCCGTAAGAAAGAATTTCTTCTACGCCGTTTTTACCTAAACGTACTGGATGTGCAAAGTACTCTGCATCGCCATTTTCAACAGCAACGTAAGCGTAATCTACAACTTCTTCACCTTGTAGGCCTTTAACTAAAGACATACAAAAACGAGCTGCAGCAGCACCCATAGATAGCGTAGCTGAACCACCGCCTGCTTTAGCATTTACAACTTCAGTACCCGCATTTTGGATACGTGGAGTAAGTGCAGCAACTTCTTCATCAGTGAAAGAAACACCTTCAACTTGAGAAAGTAGAGGCAGAATAGTTGTGCCTGAGTGACCACCAATTACTGGTACTTTTACAGTTGCTACGTCTACGCCTTTAAGTTCAGCAACAAATGCTTCTGAACGAATAACGTCAAGCGTAGTAATACCGAATACGCGTTTAGCGTCGTAAGTACCTGCTTTTTTGAATACTTCAGCAACAATTGGAACTGTGCCATTTACTGGGTTAGTAATAATACCTACTAACGCTTTAGGACAGCTGGCAACAATGCCTTCTGCTAAAGTTTTGATGATGCCAGCATTTACATTGAATAAATCAGCACGATCCATACCTGGTTTACGTGGCATACCCGCTGGGATAAGAACGATGTCAGAGCCTTCAAGCGCTTTATTTAAATCGTCTGCGCCAAAGCCTGCAACTTTAACATCTGTTGGGATGTGAGAAAGGTCAACCGCAACACCTGGTACCACTGGTGCAACATCATAAAGTGATAATTCAGAGCCAGCTGGTAAGCCTGTTTTTAATAATAAAGACAACGCTTGGCCGATACCGCCTGCAGCACCTAATACAGCAACTTTCATTGGAATTCTCCGTAATTTGAGGTAGGAAACATTTGTGGCTCTTAAGATAATGAAATTAGCGACTAAAAACAAATTTATCCTGTCTATTTCAAGTATATTTTCGACCATAGTCGTAAACTTATGTGATTTAACGCATCAAACTGGCAAGTTAACTAAACAACTGCTGCATAATTATTCATTTTTGTGTAGAATTTGCGGCATAAATAACAAAAACGAATAAAGACTATGCAACCACAAGATAAACAAGAAGCACTGGTAAAAGCATTTAAATCACTATTAAAAGAAGAAAATTTTGGCTCTCAAGGCGAAATAGTTGATGCGTTAAAAGATCAAGGTTTTGACAATATAAGCCAAAGTAAAGTATCACGCATGTTAAGTAAATTTGGCGCTGTACGCACACGTAATGCCAAACAAGAAATGGTTTACTGCTTACCTGCTGAAATGGGTGTACCTACGGCTAAAAGCCCATTACGCCAATTAGTAATCGACATTATGCACAACGAAATGATGATCATCATTCGTACCAGCCCAGGTGCTGCTCAGCTTATTGCACGTTTATTAGATTCATTAGGTAAAGCAGATGGCGTACTAGGAACAATTGCAGGCGACGATACTATTTTTATCGCTCCTGCTAAAATATCTGAAATAGATGTAACACTTGAACGTGTTCGCATTTTATTTGATACAGTTTAATAGCAAACTAAATTTGTTTTAAAAACCCTATTGAAGGTGCAAAGAAAGCAGAGCCCATATCGGCTTGAGTAAAATCAAGCCAGTGGTCGTAGCAATCCCCTTCCCCTAAACGACTATTAAGTACTTTTTCAAATGCGGTGCCCGTACAAGCGCATGTAATTGATAACATTCCCTGCTCATACACGTCGCCATAAGGCATGCTTTGATTTAATAGTAGCGGTTGTCCGTCTTCGTCTTTTAGCTCACTTCGCGAAGCATGGCTGGTTTCGACCGCTGGAGTAATTAGCGTGTTATCAAGACGCGTACGTCCCATTATTTGCTCTTGCTCACTCAATGATAAATGCTGCCACATAGTTAAATCATGTTTATAACGCTGAACATGAATATAACTCCCCTGATCTTCAAAGCTACCAGGGTTGCTGATTAAAGCCGTAGCGCGCTTTTTTCTTCCATGTGCGGTGTCGCCACCATAAATAAAACCGTTAAAATCACGACCATCTAAAAAACGAAAATTACGAATTTGCTCCACCAGCTCAACATCGGGGGCAAATAATTTTAAAATTTGCAGCGCAAATAAATGGTTAACATCTTCACGGTCAGAGCGAATTTGCACAAATAAATCGCACGGTTGTACGCTCATTTGGTGATCGCTATGGGTTATATTGGGAAAGCTCTGTAATTCGCTTGGAATGTATTCAGGGAGGATATGCGGCCAGTATTGCGCACCAATAGCAACCATACAAGAGAGCATTGATTCTGAAAATTGATCGCTAAACTCTTCTTCTATAGCGCTTACTTGTTTTAACTTTGCGCGAAGTGATTCGTCTTGACCATCAAACACATTAAAAAATAAGTGCAAACCGTGTAAGTTTGCTTCAGCACAAATCCCTGATTGCGCTTGCGCCATTGTTATTCCTTAGTTTTACAGATAAAAACACAGCGAATAACAAATTAATTACGATTCGAAAAAATTCACCGTGTGAGGTTTTATTTTTATTATAACCTGATCATTATTTTCAAATGACTGGCCATATTGTGCAGCAACTTCAATTTCTTGTTCATCAATAACAAGCGAATAAACATACGCCGAACCAACAAAGCGACGACTTATGATTGTAGCTCGCTTGCTGAATTTGTCACTTTGGTTATCTGCCACTAATTCTATTTGATGAGGGCGCACATATATAAGCCCTGCACTTACATTATGCTTACTCTCAACATAAGATTCGACTAAACCAAATGGTGTTTTATATTCAGTTGCGGTTAACACTTCTGCGCTTAAGTATATGCCCTGACCCAGAAACTCTGCAACCTCCTTTGAACATGGAGCTGCAAAAAGCTGCTCAGGCGTGCCTTGTTGCTCAATTTTACCGCGATGCATAATGGCCAGTGTATCTGAAAAGGCAAATGCCTCTTCTTTTGAATGTGTAACAAATACAGCAGATACTTGAGTTGCCTTAATAATTCGACGTATATCAGCAATTAATTCAAAGCGTACTTGTGTGTCGATATTTGAAAAGGGCTCATCAAGTAGCAATAAACTAGGCTTATAAGCTAATGCACGAGCAATAGCTACACGCTGCTGTTGACCACCCGATAACTGGTGTGGAAACCTGTCAGCACAGCCAATTAAATGTACAAGCTTAAGCATTTCATCAACGCGTTGCTGCTTTTGAGCTTTGCTCATTTTACTAAGCCCAAATGCGATATTATTTGCCACCGTTAAATGCGGAAACAGCGCATAATCTTGAAACATCATGCCGATGTTACGGTGCTCAGGTGAGACAAAAGATTGCTCATCACTCACTAATTTACCGTCTATAAAAATAGACCCTTGCTTAGCTTCAATTAAACCTGCAATCGCTTTTAACGTGGTCGTTTTGCCACACCCACTCGCTCCAAGTAGACAAACAATTTCATCTTTACCCACCGTTAAATCTAAATCGTGAATAACCTTTGTGCCGTTATAGTGATAGCTCACGCCTTGTAAAATTAAACTACTCATTTAACTACGCTGCTCCATAGAACGATTAATAAAATACAAAGGAATAAACCCAACAATAACAATAAATAAAGCCGATATTGAAGCAAGCTCTAATTGCTCATCACTCACATACTGAAATACATGAGTAGCTAAGCTTTCAAAATTAAACGGTCTGAGCAATAGCGCAGCTGGCAACTCTTTCATACACTCAATAAATACCAATAAGGCAGCAGTGAGCAATCCTCTTCGCAGTAAAGGTAGGTGCACTAAACGCAGCGTTTGCCCTTGGCTTTTACCCATTGATTGGCTTGCCATATCAAGTGATGGACTAATACGTAAAAAACTCGACTCAATTGCTCCGTGTGCAATGGCGTAAAACCTAACAATATAAGCAATAATAATAGTAAGAATGCTACCTGTAAGCAGTAAGCCAATGTCTAAGTTATACTTCTCGAGCGCTGTGTTAATAGTGCTCTCTAATAATGTAAGAGGTAATAAAACCGCAATAGCGAGAACAGTTCCTGGCAACGCATAACCTGTGCTTGCTAAACGCCCAGGAATAAGCGGATACGCTTGCTTTGCAACACGCTGATAAAAAACCACAAAAACACTCAATGTAATGGTTATAACACTTACAACTCCCGCCACCTTTAAACTTTGCCAAGCGTAACTAAAAAACTCAACATTCCATGCTTTATCAAAGTAGGTAATGGCGTAATTTATAAGTACTGCAATAGGAATTACAAAAGCGATAAGTAAAATAAAGCTACAAAATGCCGTTGCGAGCCAAGCTGACTTTCCTTTTAATACATAGAGCGATTCGCTATTTACACTTGATTGGCGCTCAAATACCGCTTGATTACGACGACTAAAGCGCTCTGCCATTAATGCTAAAAATAACAGTAATAACATCACACCCGATATTTTAGCGGCCGCTGTAAGTGAGTAATAACCAAACCACGTATCGTATACGGCGGTTGTTAATGTACTTACGGCAAAATAACTCACTGTTGCAAAGTCGGCCATGGTTTCCATACTAATAAGTGCAAGAGCCGCCACAATTGCCCCACGAGAGAGCACTAAACTAACTTTAAAAAAGCTTTGCCAAGGAGATAGCCCCATTAACTGGCTAGCTTGTACTAATTTGAATGACTGCTCGCGAAGGGCCGTTTTAAAAATTAAAAATAAATACGGGTAAAGCACCAAGGCAATCATAACGATGGCGCCGGGTAATGTACGTATATCAAAAAACCAATAGTCGCTAGGCGATTGCCAGCCAAACCATTCTCTCAGCGCTATTTGCACCGGGCCCGCATAATCTAATAAATCAGTGTATACATAGGCAATAATATAGGTGGGCATAGCAAGGGGTAGCATAAGTGCCCATTCAAACTGTTTTTTACCCGGGAAACTACAGTAAGCCGTTAGCCACCCAAGTGGCAAAGCTATGGCGCAGCTAAGGACGCAAACACCTAAAACTAACAATACGGTATTGGTTATGTAATCCCAAAGCACGGTATCCCACAGGTGAGAAAACACCTCAGAGCTACCTTGTAGAGATTCAAAAAGAAGAAAAAACAACGGGGCCGATAGTATTAAGCCAGTCGACCACGCAAAGAGCTGCCATTTAGACAGCTTAAATTTATTAGTCATTAAAGATCGAACTTCACCTCATCAATTAGCTTAAGTGCTAACGGACGATATTTACTAATCTCATCAAGTGGCAAGCTGTCTTCTTTAAAGCTACCCCAAGAGGCAACCAAAGTTGATAATTCAACACCCGACTTAACTGGATACTCCATATTTAATGAGGCATACATGTTTTGTGCTTTGCTGTCGGTCATATACTCTATGAGCTTTAATGCATTTTCAGGGTTTTTAGCGTATTTGGTAATAACCGCACCCGATACATTTATATGTGAGCCACGATTAACTTGATTCGGAAAGTTAATATTTACGGCCTCTGCCCAACCTTTTTGTTCTTTATCTTCTAGCATTTTGCCAAGGTAGTAACTATTACCTAATGCCAAGTTACATAAACCTTCTTTAACAGCTTTAACTTGAGCACGATCGTTACCTTGGGGCTTGCGTGCTAAATTAGCCTTAACACCTTCAAGCCACTCTTTAGTTTGCGCTTCACCATGGTGTGCAATCATAGAAGCCACTAAACCTAAATTATATGGATGTTTGCCAGAGCGCGTACAAATTTGTCCTTTGTATTTAGAGTCTGCTAAATCTTCATAAGTGAGCTTAGGTAACTCACCAACTCGCTCTTTTGATGAATATACATTACGCACTCGCTTAGTAAGCGCAACCCATTGGCCATCACCGTCACGAAAGGCGGCTGGAACATTATTATTTACACTGTCACTTTTTATAGTTTGTGTTAATTTTAAATCTTCTAATTGAATAAGCGCGCTAAAGTTAGAGGTTAATACTAAATCAGCTTTACTGTGCTTGCCTTCGCGTTTAACACGCTCAATTAGCCCTTTTTTAGCAAAAACAACATTGGTTTTTATGCCTGTTTGCTTTGTAAAATCTTCTAAAATTGGCTGAATTAAAAACGGTTGACGAAAAGAGTAGATGTTAACAACATCGTTTGCAAAGACTGGTGCCGATGCAACTACCCCTAAAACAAGTGCAAATACTTTCTTCATTATTCCACCTAAATAACTATTATTATCAACGAATTCTACCGTGCTCATTCTAAAAGTGCACACTTTAAATAAATGTAAATATGTAAATAACGCCCAAAAAGGAAATACGGTGTAAGAGATGTCTTACGGATGTGACAGCTAATGAGTAAAAAACAAGATAAAAAACGACCTAAAAACAGTTAAACACATGATTCATATGTGATTTATTTTTATTACTATTGCAAAAACACTAATTGAATGTAGTTTTATCTCTATTTTAGTTGCTCTATTGCACTATAATTTACGCATCAACCAAGCAATGACGCTTATTGAGTAAAAGGAAATGGACTGCTTACTCAACCAACCAATGATTAGGTTATCAGGACAACACGGATTTTAGGACAGGCTCAGGATGAGTATCACAACGCAATGTTGTAAAAAGGACAGCGTCAGGAAGATGCGAAAAGGATAACAACAAGGCTAAGTTGTTCAACAGGATGTTGAAGGAATAAATGGACAGGCCTTTAAGGCAACACAAGGGATTGGTTAAAACAAGGATACACTAGGAAGTGTAATTAAGGATTTGGTAATAGTATTTACCCTACAGGATGTTTAGGAATTAAAGGATACAGGCCCGGACGGTCTACATTACATAGAACTAAAAAGTAATATAGTAATAAACATGGATTAGTGAAAATTGGAGTTGATTAAGTTCAATTGCAGGATGCAGAAAATTAGAAGATTCCGCAAGCGCGCCTAGAGATAGAGCGCGCTTTTCTTTGCCTAAAATTTGGGTGAGTAAAGCACTGAGCAACTATCACTAATCTTTACTGAGTAATATCGCATCCCTGCCAATCAATGCTAAGACCTTAAAATACTTTATTAATATTTTAAATTACGCTAAGTTTTTTATTAATTGCGCCGATAACTAAATAACGCAAGAATCATAAATACTCAATGGATATGAATTTTAAAACATCTCAAAGTAATACCTTTTTATGTAAAGTATCAGACGCAATTACAGCAAAACCAATTGGTGTATTTAGTGCCCAAACCCCCAGCGAAAATCCCTATAAAGCTTTATTTAACCCCAAAGGTTATAACTTTTTAAATATGCCAATGAGTGAGTTTAAAAATATACTTAACGAAATTATTCAGTTAGAACGCGACATTCGTATTAGCAAGTGGGGTGAAGGTGCTCGACCTGATGAGTTTAGCTATCAACTTAATAGAATAGCAGACGCAATTGCAACGACTCAATTTAATGGCAAAATAGACATTAGCTGCTACTTTTTGAAACGAGTTGAAGAAGCAAAAGAAATGATTGGTGAAGACTGTATCTCGTTTATTCAAGTGCATAATAGTATAAGTCAATTGTATAATACTGTTTTACAATTAACATCTGAAGAAGGCTTCAGAGCAATTCAAAATAAAGCACTTGCTCACTTAAAAAATCAGCAAGCATTTGCTTAACTTCGTAAAATTAACCTTCTAGCGGTCGGCCTTTATTGCGCTTACCCAATAAATACGCATCACGAAACTTAATAAAATGCTGCTCTAATTTTGTCGATGCATCCATTTCGCCCGCAAGTGCTAATACCATAATAGCCACTTCAGCAGTGCCTAGTTGATGTGCATGAGGGGCTACACGTAATCGGTAATCAGATAGTTTATCAGCAGTAACAGAAAGTACAGGCAAATTATCTAAATAAGGGCTTTTACGAATCATTTTTTTAGCTTCGCGCCACGTACCATCTAAGAATATAAATAGCGGCTTTTTACCTGATTCAATACTCACTTCTGTAATGGCTCTGCCCTCTTCTACATCTTCTGCGGGAAAGACGACCATAGGCTGATACTGCGAATCATTTATTAAAGCTAAAAGAGCGGGGTTAGGATCTGTTCTATCCCATCTAAATGCGTGGTTATCTGGCACTATTTCAGCAATTAAACGCCCTGTATTAGAAGGTTTAAAGCTTTCATTATGATACATCAGTAAGCATACAGCGGCCTTACAATCTGCATGCTCAACACCTTTACAAATACAGTAGTGCTTAGCAATCAGGCATTGTTCACAGCGATCTAATTTACCGCCTCGAGCATTAAACTCTCGACGAGATTCACTTATTTGTTGAGCGCGTAATGCTAAAACTGAGTTTTTCACTGTATTTACCTTCAATTAATTAAGCGCGCATTGTAACGACTTCTTGTTATTTAATCTTATATTTATCTAAGTTAAAAATAGACATAAAAAAACCCAACCGAAGTTGGGTTTTTTAAGCAAATACTAAGAAGTTAAATTACTTCTTTTTAGCTGCTTTTTTGTTTGGTAAATCAGTGATTGAACCTTCAAAAATTTCAGCTGCAAGGCCGATTGATTCATTCAATGTTGGGTGAGCATGAATTGTAAGCGCTAAGTCTTCACCATCAGCACCCATTTCAATACCTAAACCGATTTCGCCAAGCATTTCGCCCGCGTTAATACCGATCATAGCACCACCGATTATACGGCCACTTTCTTTATCAAAGATAAGTTTAGTAGAACCTTCAGTACGAGCAGATGCAATTGCACGACCAGATGCTGCCCACGGGAATACCGCAGTTTCAACTTTTAAGCCTTGCTCTTTTGCTTCTTTCTCAGTAACACCTACCCAAGCGATTTCTGGGTCTGTGTACGCTATTGAAGGAATACATTTAGGGTCGAAGAAATGCTTCTGACCAGAAATAACTTCTGCAGCAACATGACCTTCATGAACCGCTTTATGCGCAAGCATAGGCTGTCCAACTAAGTCACCAATTGCAAAAATATGGCTTACGTTAGTACGTAATTGCTTATCAACATTAATAAAGCCACGCTCATCAACGTTTACGCCCGCTTTTTCAGCATCAAGTAAGTTACCGTTTGGAGTACGGCCAACTGCAACAAGTACTTTATCGTAACGTACTGGTTCTGCTGGTGCGTTTTTACCTTCAAACGTTACGTATAAGCCGTCTTCTTTAGCTTCAACACCAACAACTTTAGTTGAAAGCATTACGTTGAATTTTTTGCTTACGTATTTTTGGTAAATTTTGATAATGTCTTTATCAGCTGCTGGTACTAATTGATCAGCAAATTCTACAACATCAATTGCAGAACCTAGCGCACGGTAAACCGTACCCATTTCAAGACCGATAATACCACCACCTAGTACAAGTAGCTTTTCTGGTACGTCTTTAAGTTCTAGTGCGCCAGTTGAATCAATTACACGGTCATCTTCTGGGATGAAAGGTAAGTTAACTGGTTTAGAACCTGCTGCAATAATCGCGTTATCAAACGTGATAGTTGTAGCGCCGTCTGCGCCTTCAACTACTAAAGTATTGCTGCCAGTGAATTTGCCGTATCCAGATACAACTTTCACTTTACGCATTTTGGCCATGCCTTCTAGTCCACCAGTTAACTGGCCAACTACAGAATCTTTCCAAGTACGAACTTGGTCAAGATCGATTTTTGGTGCGCCAAAAGTAACACCGTGAGATGACATTTCTGCTGCGTCATCAATCACTTTAGCTACGTGTAAAAGTGCTTTAGAAGGAATACAACCAACATTAAGACATACGCCACCTAATGTTTCGCGAGATTCTACTAATGTAACTTCTAAGCCCAAGTCAGCAGCACGGAAAGCCGCAGAATAACCACCAGGACCACCGCCTAGTACAACAACTTGAGTTTTTAATTCGTTGCTCATGCTTTTACCTTAATTGTTTGAACGGGACACTGCCCTAAAATTTAACTGCCATGTTTCTGCAAGGCAGAAAGAGTGAGCAGCGCACAAAGTGATGCAATTCGTACAAAGATTGTATCATTGCAAATGGTAAAAATCCCAGCTAAAAACAACTGGCTGGGATTTGATTCTATTTATTTTATTGTGTATACCAATTTTACTAAACTGGTTACATCACCAACTGGCGAATATCGCTCATGTAACTTGCAAGAGTCACAGTAAAGCGTGCAGCTAATGCTCCGTCAATAACCCTATGGTCGTATGACATAGACAGCGGAACCATTAGTTTTGGTTCAAACTCTTTGCCATTCCATTTAGGTTTCATTTCAGATTTAGATACACCTAAAATAGCAACTTCTGGCGCATTAACAATCGGCGTAAATGCCGTACCGCCGATACCGCCAAGGCTAGAGATAGTAAAACAGCCACCTTGCATATCAGACGATGTAAGCTTACCGTCACGTGCTTTAACAGATACTTCCATTAGTTCACGTGATAATTCAATAATGCCTTTTTTATCAACATCTTTAAACACTGGCACTACTAAACCATTTGGCGTATCAACAGCAACACCGATGTTAATGTACTTCTTAAGAATTAAACTTTCGCCGTCGCTAGACAGTGAAGAGTTAAATGTTGGGAAGTCTGCAAGTGCTTTAGCCGCTGCTTTCATCACAAACACAAGTGGTGTGATTTTAACGCCAAGCTTTTTCTTCTCGCTAAGTGCATTTTGCTCTTTACGGAATACTTCAAGGCTTGTGATATCAGCTTCATCAAACTGTGTAACATGTGGGATTTGTACCCAGTTACGGTGTAAGTTTTTACCTGATAGCTTTTGAATGCGAGACAGTTTTTTCTCTTCAATTTCACCAAATTTAGCAAAATCTACTTTCGGCCATGGAATAAGACCAAGCTCACTACCACCTGCGCTACTGCCTGCAGATAATTGACCAGATTCAACTTGCTTAACTAGGTTTTTAACGTAGTTTTGCACGTCTTCTTTAACTATACGGGCTTTGCGACCAGTGCCTTTAACGTTAGCTAGGTTAATACCAAACTCACGCGCTAAACGGCGAACAACGGGTGATGCATGAGCATACGCGCTGTTTTCTGTGAAGCTTTCATTACTTGCTTTTACAGGTGCTGCTTGAGCCGGTGCTGACTCAGTTTTAGCCGCTGATGCAGGTGCTGATTTTGCAGCTGGTGCAGATGCTGCTGGCGCACTGCCTGCAACTTCAAATACAAAAATTAATGAACCAGTCGATACTTTATCGCCAGCGGCTACTTTAATTTCTTTAACTGTACCTGCAAAAGGAGCTGGTACTTCCATTGCAGCTTTGTCGCCTTCAACGTTTAAGATTGATTGATCTTCTGAAACTTCGTCGCCAACGGCAACCATAATTTCAGTTACTTCAACTTCATCGCCACCAATATCAGGCACATTAACTTCTTTAGTGCTTGGTGCTGAACTTGCTGTTGAACTCTCAGCTGGCGCTTCTACAGGAGCCGACTCTTTAGCCGGTGCTGCAGATTCACTTCCTGCTACTTCAAAAACAAACACTAACGAGCCAGTTTTAACTGTGTCGCCAGCGGCTACTTTAATTTCTTTAACTGTACCGGCAAATGGAGCTGGAACTTCCATTGCTGCCTTGTCGCCTTCCACGTTTAAGATAGATTGCTCTTCTTCAACGGTGTCACCAACAGCAACCATGATTTCAGTTACTTCAACTTCATCATCGCCAATATCTGGTACAGTTACTTCTTTAATTGAAGAACCTGTAGAAGCAGCTGGTGCTGCCTCTTCAGATTTAGCTGGAGCAGCGGCTGATGTATTTTTCTCATCAGTGCCTTCACTCTCGCCTTCAAACAAAAATACTAAAGAGCCTGTTGTAACGGTGTCGCCAACGTTAACTTTAATCTCTTTTACAGTCCCCGCTTGAGAAGCAGGTATTTCCATTGATGCTTTGTCGCCTTCAACATTTAGTAATGATTGGTCAACATCTACTTTATCGCCAACGCTTACTAATATTTCGGTTACTTCTACTTCGTCGTCACCAATATCAGGTACTTTAATTTCAATACTCATTGCAAACCTCTTATGCGTACAGTGGGTTAAGTTTGTTAGTGTCGATGTTGAACTTTTTAAGTGCTTCAACAACTACTGACTTCTCAACTTCACCGCGTTTAGCAAGTTCAGATAACGTAGCAACAACAACGTAGCTTGCGTTAACTTCAAAGTGACGACGTAGGTTTTCACGGCTATCAGAACGACCGTAACCATCTGTACCTAACACTTTGTAGTTGCTGCTTGGAATGAATGAACGCGCTTGTTCTGCGTAGTTTTTCATGTAATCCGTTGCTGCAACAGTCACAGAGTCGTTTAATACGCTTGTGATAAATGCTGTTTTTTGCTCGCTTTCAGGATTAAGCATGTTGAAACGCTCAACATCTTGACCATCACGCGTTAGCTCATTGAAAGATGTTACTGAGTAAACATCTGATGCAATACCATATTCTTCGCTTAAGATTGAAGCAGCTTTGCGCACTTCAGTCATAATAGTACCTGAGCTTAATAGCTGTACGTTGGCTTTTTTACCTTCGTAACTTTCAAGCTTGTAAATACCTTTACGAATACCTTCTTCAGCGCCTTCTGGCATAGCTGGCTGATGGTAGTTTTCGTTCATAAGCGTTAGGTAGTAGTAAATATTTTCTTGGTCGTCACCGTACATACGACGAATACCGTCTTGTACAATAACAGCCACTTCAAACGCGTAAGTTGGGTCATAAGAAACACAGTTAGGAACCGTGTTTGCAAGAATGTGGCTGTGACCATCTTCGTGTTGTAAGCCTTCACCATTTAGCGTTGTACGACCCGCTGTAGCACCTAATAAGAAACCACGTGCTTGTTGATCGCCCGCCATCCATGCCATGTCGCCAACACGTTGGAAACCAAACATAGAGTAGTAAATGTAGAATGGGATCATTGGTAAATCGTTAGTGCTGTATGATGTTGCAGCAGCAACCCATGACGACATAGCACCTAACTCATTGATACCTTCTTGCAATACTTGACCTGAAGTTGCTTCTTTATAGTAAGAAACAATATCACGATCCTGTGGCGTGTAGTTTTGGCCATGCGGATTGTAAATACCGATTTGACGGAATAAACCTTCCATACCAAATGTACGCGCTTCATCTGCAATAATTGGTACGATATTTTTACCAATGCCTTTATCTTTTAATAAGATATTAAGTGCACGAACAAAGCCCATAGTAGTAGAAATATCACGCTTTTGCTCTTCAAGTAGTGGCTTAAATGCATCTACTTCTGGCAACGTAAGTTTTTCACTAAAACGTGGAATACGCTTAGGTGTGTAACCTTTAAGCTCATCACGACGCGCATGTAGGTACTTGTACTCAGGTGAACCTTCTTCAAGCTCTAGGTATGGTAATTCTTTTAATTGCTCTTCAGATACTAAGTCATCAAGACCAAGGCGTGAACGTAAATGTGCAACATGCGACATGTCCATTTTTTTCACTTGGTGCGCAATGTTTTTACCTTCAGCTGCTTCACCCATGCCGTAACCTTTTACAGTTTTAGCAAGAATTACAGTTGGACGACCTTTTGTCTCTTCTGCTTTTTTAAATGCAGCAAATAGTTTTGATGGCTCATGACCACCACGCTTAAGCGCAAAAATTTCGTCATCTGTCATATCTGCAACAAGGGCAGCTGTTTCAGGGTAGCGACCAAAGAAATGCTCACGCACGTATGCGCCATCTTTAGCTTTGTAAGTTTGGTAATCACCATCAATTGTTTCGTTCATCAATTGTAGTAATTTACCTGTAGTGTCTTTAGCAAGCAGAATATCCCAACCGCTGCCCCATACAAGTTTAATTACGTTCCAGCCAGCACCTTTAAACAAGCCTTCTAACTCTTGAATAATTTTACCGTTACCCATAACTGGGCCGTCTAAACGCTGTAAGTTACAGTTGATTAAATAACAAAGGTTATCTAGTTTTTCACGTGCAGCAAAAGAAATAGCACCACGCGATTCCGGCTCATCCATTTCACCGTCACCTAAAAACGCATATACACGTTGGTTTTTAGTGTCTTTTAAGCCACGACCATCTAAGTATTTTAAGAATCGTGCTTGATAAATTGATGAAATAGGACCTAAACCCATTGATACCGTAGGGAACTGCCAAAACTCAGGCATCAACTTAGGGTGTGGGTACGATGGTAAGCCTTCGCCATCAACTTCTTGGCGGAAGTTATCTAGTTGCGCAGCCGATAAACGACCCTCAACAAATGCACGTGCGTAGATACCTGGAGAAATATGACCTTGGTAATAAACTAAGTCACCACCGTCTACATCATTTGGTGCTTTAAAGAAGTGGTTAAAACACACTTCATAAAATGCAGCAGATGATTGGTAAGACGCCATATGGCCGCCTAAGTCGAGATCTTTTTTAGATGCACGTAGAACGATCATAATCGCGTTCCAACGTATAATTGAACGAATACGACGTTCAAGATTTACATCACCTGGGTAAGCAGGCTCTTGATCTACAGGAATAGTATTAACGTAGTTCGTGGTAATACCCGTTGGCATATCAACGCCGTCTAAACGGGCTTGCTCTAATACTTGCTCAAGTAAAAACTGAGCTCGTTCAACACCTTCTTCGCGCACAACTGATTCAAGAGCTTGTAACCACTCTTGTGTTTCTAGCGCGTCTACGTCAATTTTATTGACTTCAGACATATGGAGGTTTCCTTATGTTTAAAATACGAATATTGTTAATTTAATATCACAGCTACTTAATTTGTGTGTTCAAAGTAGTTATGTACTAACTTAATTTTGTTTAGTGCGTCTTAAACTACGTTCAATTCGCGAATGCTCTTTGCCTGCTTCAAGTAGTGCTTCTTCGATAAATGCTAAGTGCGCATTACTTGCTAAACGGGCTTGTTCTGGATTACCGTCAATAACGGCATCCATTAATAAACGCCTGTGTTGGGCTAACTGACTGCTAATATCTGACTTTTTTAATAGAACAGTTAAATTTTGCAATACATTTTGCTCAAGCAGCGCTTTCATACCTCTAACTAAATGCAGTAACACCACATTGTGCGAGGCTTCTGCCACGCTAAAGTGAAATGCATTAATTGCTTTTGCTTTTTGCTGTAAATCATCATTAACTAAGGCAATTTCATCAAAGCTTTGTTTTACTTTGCTAAAATCGTTGCTGGTCCCGCGCAGTGCTGCGTAGTAAGCAGCAATCCCTTCTAATGCATGACGAAATTCAAGTAAATCAAACTGCGACTCAGGGTGTTTACTAATCAAATCAAAAAGTGGATCAGTAAGCCCTTCTTCGAGCTGATTTTTTACAAACGTGCCGCCACCTTGGCGACGCGTAACTAAACCTTTCGCTTCTAATTTTTGAATTGCCTCACGCAGTGACGGGCGAGACACTTCAAATTGCTTTGCTAGTTCACGCTCTGGTGGCAACTTTTCACCTGGTGCTAACGAGCCTTCAAGAATCATATTCTCAAGTTGCTGTAAAATAACATCAGATAATTTTGCCGCTTTAATCTTTAAAGACATGAATCAACGTCCGCGTTGTATAAATACCAAGAGCCCATAAAACGGGGCTTTAAGTAGTATGATTTACCCAAAAGGTAAATTGGTCATACCAAAAATTTTCAATACGGTATCAAAAACACTATTAGCTGTCAATTTACAGGTAGTTTGAGCAATTAAAGTAGCGTAACGCATTTTGAACGAAGATCAAACAATGCGCAATTTACAAAAATTGTTATAACGTATTTGGGATGAAAACAATTGGTCTGACCAGAATAAATTAGAATATTAGCTCTATTTTATTGTACTTAAAAACTGCAGGAAGAGATTAAAGCACCTTACATTGCATAAGGTACTTTATTAAAAAAGTATTAACTTAAGACAGCCCACCAAATAATGTAAGCAACGCTATAAGTACTAAGTAAAATAATACATTGCGCTTAACAAGTTTAATCATACACGTGGCCTCGTAGGTACAGCCGTAATAACGCTTTTCAACTTGCTCTGCAGCAAGTGCAGTACATGTTACTACTTCGCGATTTGGAGACTTAAAGTTAAGCACGTAACGTAGCCAACAACTTGTGCCTTTATTAAAGTTACCTATTACTAAATAGCCAAAGCTGGTGATGCGTGCAGGCAACCAGTCAAGCCAGAACAGTAGTTTATGTATAAGTTTAAAACGCTTAGCAAATATTACTTTATGATCTTCTTGTACTAAATCAGCTAAAGTACGTACCAGTGCATATAAAACCGCGCCTGGCGCACCTAAAACAACAAACCAAAAAATCACCGCACAGTAAAATCTAAAGTTTACCCATGCCAATGTTTGCCCAAAGGTTTCGCCACCATCTTGATCATCAGTACGCTTTTGACCTATTTGCAGCGCATATAAAGATGCAGCAGTACCATCATCTCGCGTTAAGGCATTTAAGTAAGACTTATATAAAGCACGCTGCTTGGCACAACCAAAGCAAACCAAAAGCACAGCAATATTAATAGCTAACTGCCATAGTACAAAATCAGATAAACAATAAATAAACGCTATTGCTATTACTGGAAGTAACAGCCAAATTAAAAAGCCCGGAGCAGAACTAAATAAGCCTTTGTCACCTAGTAGCTTATTAGAGCGATTTAAATAACCATTTGTGTAATAGCTTATCTGCCAGTAATTAGACCGAGCCCCTAAACGCTCCAGAATTAATGCAATTATTATAGAAACTAAAATCATGGGAATAACTCTCTTAACTTAGTTGTTCAAGCATATTAAAAAACAATGGCCAATTAAAGCTACTGCCAGGATCGGTTTTACGTCCCGGGGCAATATCGCAATGCCCAACAATACGCGAAGGGGTAATTTTTGGATAGCGTTGTATTATAGATTTACTAAGTGTAGCTAATACTTCGTATTGCGCTAAAGAGTATGGCGTGGTGTCGGTACCTTCAAGCTCAATCCCAATGCTAAAGTTATTACAAGCAGATACGCCCTCAAACTCAGATTGCCCGGCATGCCAAGCACGTTTTTCAAAAGGCACGTATTGTATAACCTCACCGGTGCGCTTTATAAAGCAATGGGCCGACACACGTAAATTTTTTAAGTCACTAAAACTCGAGTGAGCATTACAATCAATGCTACCCATAAATAACTCATCAACAAAAGGTGTACCAAACTGCCCTGCTGGCAAAGATATATTGTGAATAACCAGTAAAGAAATATCAGCCTCATCAGGGCGCTCATCAAAATGCGAACAAGGCCGCTGCGCTACAGTACTTAAAACACCGTCTAAATCTATTTTCATGATACGTTTATTATATAAATATCAAGATATACATAGCACTGATGCTAAAGGATTTATTAAAACAATGATAGTAACAAACAGGTATAAAACCCTACCTGCAAATAATTCAACCCCACACGTAGGTGCTAATTTACGTCCGCTCATGTAACGTAACTTTTGAAATTAAAAGCGAGGTATAAAACCTCATCTACAGGTAATACAAACCCACACGTAGATACTAATTTACTATAAGCACTTATCTTTATATTGGTGAAAAGGCAATCGCTTCTCTTTCTTTTATAAACATAGTAAAATTTGCCTAATTTATTAACGCTTATGAGCATTCCATGTCTATTTCGCACACTCTTATTACTCAGCTTGTTACTCTAGCACTTGACGAAGATTTAAATTATCAAACAGCACAAGAAGGCGATATTACCGCGCAATTGATCCCTCAAAATGAGCAAGCAAACGCCAAAGTAATCACCCGCGAAGACTGTATTTTTTGCGGAAAAGACATCATCCTTGAAGTATTTAAACAAGTAGACCCAAGCGTTAAGGTTAATGTACTTATTAATGATGGCGACGCAGTTAAAGCAAACAGCACATTATTTACAGCCACTGGTTCAGCGCGTTCAATATTAACTGCCGAGCGTACTGCACTTAACTTTGTACAAACGTTATCGGGTACAGCCACTACTACAGCACATTATGTAAAAGAGCTAAGCGGCACAACAACGCAACTACTCGATACACGCAAAACCATACCAGGCCTTAGAGCACTTCAAAAATACGCAGTAAAATGTGGCGGCGGTGCAAATCATCGTATTGGTTTATTTGACGCATTTTTAATTAAAGAAAATCATATAGCGGCTTGTGGCACAATAAACAAAGCCGTAACTCAGGCTAAACAAAATCACCCAAACAAACCTGTCGAAGTAGAAGTAGAATCACTCCCTGAACTTAAGCAAGCAATTGAAGCTGGCGCCGACATAATTATGCTCGACAACTTTAGCGTAGAGCAAATTAAGCAAGCTGTAATTTTAACCAATAAGCGCGCAAAATTAGAGGTTTCAGGCAATATGACCCTAGAAACGCTCAAAACTTATTCACAAGCAGGTGTCGATTTTATATCAAGCGGGGCATTAACAAAAAACTTACAATCAATCGATTTGTCGATGCGTTTTGAACAATTTTAAAGCAATAATGGGTAATTAATACCGCTAATTAATTGACAAGTTAAGTAAAAAAGCATTAAATAACCCAAAAGGCTTACTTTGTAACAATTTGTTAAATTAAATCGCTTTTTTATAATAAGATACGTGCTAAATACTAAAATAAAATGGTAGACTAATTCTGTTGTACTATTTTATTTAAAAAGATAGTCATAAATAACTAGTACCTTTGGTTTTTAAAGACATAATT
This sequence comes from Pseudoalteromonas sp. SG45-1, assembly GCF_014164135.1. Classification (NCBI taxonomy): domain Bacteria; kingdom Pseudomonadati; phylum Pseudomonadota; class Gammaproteobacteria; order Alteromonadales; family Pseudoalteromonadaceae; genus Pseudoalteromonas; species Pseudoalteromonas sp. SG45-1. The sequence goes on along the minus strand of NZ_JACJEP010000006.1, from coordinate 167,102 downwards.
AAAAACTTAAGCAACTAAACTACTTACTTTATGCCTATACTATTTGTTGCTACAACATGTAGTGCTCTTAGTAAACTTTTATAGCTAGTACTAAACATAATGAATTCACATACGGCTTTTGTGTTTCATACTCTAAAGCTAAAGTGTAATAAAATTAAATTTAAGTAAAACTGTAAAGTAAATCAGTTAAATTAAGTGAGGCATTTTGCCGCTTAAGTGATTTAAGTTACAAAAATCTATCCTTTAGGAGAGGAAACATGAAAACAATGACTCAAAAACAACAGGGTTTCACCCTAATTGAATTAATGATTGTAGTAGCAATCATCGGTATTCTTGCTGCAATTGCATTGCCAGCATATTCAAATTACCAAGCATCATCTAAATTAACAGCGGGATTAGCTGAAATTTCAGCAGGTAAGACAGGTTTTGAAGTTGCTGCAAATGCAGGCGAAACACCTGACATTGCAGATGCAGGATTACAAGCCAGCACTGCGAACTGTGATATCACAGTAACAGGAACAACTATTGTGTGTGCAGTCAAAAATGCGCCAACTCAAATTGGTACATCTGCAAAAATCACTTGGACTAGAACCTCAACAGGTGCTTGGTCATGTGCAACAACTGGTATTACTGCCGCAAATAAAGATTTAGCCCCAAAAAGCTGCCCACAATCTTAATCATATATTGATTACTAAAAGCGCCTAATTTGGCGCTTTTTTAATGCGTAAGAATCAGCATTCATGAATATAGTAAATATAATAAAATCATCGCTTATCAGCTTGTTTTTTCTGTGTACGCTAATACCTTTAATACCCATAACTTCTTACGATTATCATAATCACCAACGTATAATTCAAATAGCTTTTTTACTTATCACAAGCCTTTTAGTGCTTACTGCTTTTTTAGGTAATAAAAAACCTACTTTTAAGCTTTCACTGAATAATAAAAGCAGTGTGTTGTACTTAATTTTTATTTTCAGTGGCTGCTTATCTGCACTGATGAGTATGGAGCAAAGTTTTAGCCTGCTGTACACGCTTCATATAAGCTTACTTATTTTAACTATGTATTATGTAAGTACCATAAATGACAAAAGGTCTATTTTATTTATCATTTATGCATTATTGATAGCTCATACGAGCTTAATTTTAATATGCCTACTTAATATAATTTTTACACTTTCTGAGCAGCAACCTTTAAATCCATACATAATTTACTCAGGCTTTATTAATATTCGCTTTTTTAATCAAGTACAGGTATTTATTCTTCCGTTTTTAGTGTTACTCCTAAAATTTAAAAGCATACAGCGCATTGTATTTATTATTTTATTTTTAAACTTATTACTTATATTTATTGGGCAAGCTCGCGGGGCTTTACTCTCATTTTTAGTTTTCTCTATTTTTGCTCTCGCTTTAAAAACTACATTAAAAAAACAAGTACTTATTGGATTAGTCTGCTTTGTTTTCAGTTGTATTACTTTTTATGTTTTGGATTCATTAAATAGAGGAGGTGCTGAAATACTACGCACATCCACCTCGGGCCGTATTGATTTATGGTTTAATACTCTTTCTAACCTATCTTTAAAACATTTATTTATCGGCAATGGTCCTGGAGTGTTTGAAATGTCACTTGGAAGTTCAGCTCCTTTTAGTCACCCTCATAATTCATTAATTGAAATTTTAAATGAGTGGGGACTAATCGCCCTTATATGTATTTTAACAGTTGTTTTTACAACCTTTAGAAAAGCGATTACACATTTAAAGCAACATAAAAAAGATATCATTACTGAAAGCCTCTTTTACTCTTTTGCTATAGGTATTACATACTCACTATTTTCTGGTGTGCATGTAATGCCGGTTTCGCAAACACTCTTATTTATAATGTGGGGGGTGCTACTTGGTAGAGTTGATAAAAAAAGAGGCAAAAGCATTTCAATAAATAAAGACTTAAAAGCTTTAGTAACCATTTTATTTGTTTTTGCATGGTACCTTTACTTACAAAAAGCGATAAGTATTTATAATAACATTAACCCTGATAAGGGCTATATTTACGGACCTAGATTTTGGTCCGTTGGGCAACGATTTTAAAGCACCCAACTTTTCTACCAAGAATCATTAGTTTAAGTTATGCTTATAATAATGAAGTTTTAAACCAAATTCAGCTGGGTACTCTTAATGGCAAAAAAACAACAAGATAAAGGCCTCGATACTTTTCAGTGGGTCGGTGTAAGTGCACGAGGGAAAAAACTTGAAGGCGAACTTACAGGAAATAGTATTGCATTAGTAAAAGCTCAACTTCGTAAACAAGGTATAACACCTTCAAAAGTAAAGCGTAAAGCAAAACCACTGTTTGGTATTCAAAGTGTTCAAAAGGTAACCCCTAAAGATATAGCACTACTTACTCGCCAAATTGCGACTATGTTGATGGCGGGAGTTCCTTTAATACAGGCCATTGAAATGATTGGCTCTGGCTCGACCAATAAAAGTGTCGCCAAATTAATGGAAACTATTGCTGATGAAGTCAAAGCGGGACAACCACTATCTACAGCACTTAGAAAACACCCACGTTATTTTGATGATTTATATTGCGATCTTGTAGCCTCTGGCGAGCAATCTGGTGCACTTGATAAGATATTTGACCGAGTTGCTTTATATAAAGAAAAGTCCGAAGCACTAAAATCTAAAATTAAAAAAGCGATGTTTTATCCTATTTCAGTATTAGTAATTGCCGGCATTGTAACCTCAATACTATTAATATTTGTAGTGCCGCAGTTTCAAGATATATTTGCAGGTTTTGGGGCAGAGCTTCCTGCATTCACTTTGTTTGTTATTGGCATATCAGACTTTATGCAAGCATATTGGTGGATGATATTAATCGCTATTGTAGCTTTTGGATACGCTTTTAAAGAAGCCAAGCTTAAAAGTTTAAAACTCAGAGATGCAACCGACCGAGCTATACTAAAACTGCCTGTTATTGGCATGATTTTAAATAAAGCAGCTGTTGCTCGCTATGCACGAACTCTTTCGACTACATTTGCTGCAGGTGTGCCGCTGGTTGATGCGCTTGACTCTGCCGCAGGGGCTTCAGGTAATGCTGTTTATCGTTACGCTATTTTAGATATCAAAGTAGAAGTGAGCTCAGGTAATCAAATGAACTGGGCAATGCGTAACTCAAAAATATTTCCTGATATGGTAATACAAATGGTTGCGATTGGTGAAGAATCTGGCTCACTAGACGGCATGCTTGCTAAAGTAGCGACTATTTACGAGCAAGAAGTTGATGATGCAGTAGATGGCCTTTCAAGCCTACTTGAGCCACTTATTATGGCCGTACTGGGTGTACTTGTTGGTGGCTTGATTGTTGCGATGTACTTGCCTATTTTCCAACTTGGCTCTGTTATTTAATTACTAAAAATAACAATTTACAGAAAATAAAACAGGGGCTTACTTTTTGGTAAGGCATAGCTATTAATGTCTTCTCATTTACTCTCTTTTATTTCTCTTTGTGATAAATACTTCACTTAATTTTTAAACGCTTAATTTTTAAAATAATTTTCAGGTAATATGATGCAAAGTATTATTGAAGTAATGCAAAGCCAGTTGTGGTTTTATTTAACCACTATTGGCTTAATTAGTTTGTGTATTGGTAGTTTTTTAAATGTGGTTATTTATCGCTTACCGTTGATGATGCAACGTGAGTGGCAAAGCGAATGCCGCATATTGCTAGATGATGAGCTTACAGCTAATAAATCTAAACAAGCCAATATCAATAAGCCTTTTAACTTAGTAAAACCCAACTCTACCTGCCCTAAATGCAAAACAGCCATAAAGCCTTGGCAGAATATCCCTATTATTAGTTGGTTAATACTTAAAGGTAAATGCGCAAGTTGCAGTAATCCTATTTCGGTCCGATACCCTGCTGTAGAGCTAATTACTGCCCTATTAAGTTTAATTGTTGCCTATAGCTTTGGTGCGACCGAGCAAGCCCTTTTATATATTTTTGTAACGTGGATATTGGTAGCTCTGACCTTTATTGATATTGACCACATGTTACTGCCAGATCAACTTACACTTCCGCTTGTTTGGCTTGCACTTATTGCCTCGGTAATGGGTTACACAATTACACCTACCGATGCCATTATTGGCGCAGCTTGCGGTTATTTAAGCTTATGGAGCGTGTTTTGGCTATTTAAGTTATTAACCGGTAAAGAAGGCATGGGCTATGGCGATTTTAAATTGCTTGCTGTATTTGGCGCTTTGCTTGGCTGGCAGTCATTACTTACAATTATTCTGCTTTCGAGCGTAGTAGGTGCCATAATAGGTATTGCACTGTTGAGCATACAAGGTAAAGACAAAGCAACGCCCATTCCATTTGGCCCTTATTTAGCGATAGCAGGCTGGATCACCATGCTTTGGGGCAACCAAATTCAAGGCGCTTATTTTAATTTAATTGGTTATTAAAATGAGTGAGCAAATAACTAAAGTAAACAGCTGGGTATTAGGTTTAACAGGCGGTATTGGCTGTGGTAAAACGGCCATCAGTAACATGTTTGAAGAGCTTGGTATTACAATAGTTGATGCCGATATAATTGCGCGCGAAGTCGTACTCCCAAATAGCAAAGGGCTAAAAGCGATTACAGCCCGCTTTGGCAAAGATATTTTATTGCCTGATGGCACATTAAATAGAGCAGAGCTTCGCGAAAAAATATTTACTAACAACAATGATAAAGAATGGCTTAATGCGTTGATACACCCTCTTATACGGATAAAAATACTAAACGATTTAAATAATGCAACTAGCCCTTATGTTGTTTTAGTAGCGCCTTTATTGTTTGAAAACAACCTTGATAAATATTGCGACCATACCTTACTTATTGACGTACCAAGCTGTGTACAAATAGCGCGTACAGCAAAACGTGACAACACAAGTCGTGAGCAAGTTAAAAGTATTATTGCCTCGCAAATGTCACGTGCCGATAAACAGCAAAAAGCGGATGATATTTTAAATAACGACCGTAGTTTAAACCTAGTGCATATAGAACTTGTTGATCTGCATAAAAAGTACCTACAATATGCATTACACAACAAAACTAACTCACATTAACACTGTCCTAACTCACACAAACTCGTATTTTAGTTAGTAAAATCACAACAAAGAATGAAAGGTGATGTAATCACCTTCTTTTTTCTGATAAATTGCTTACTATTGAAGGAATAAAACAGGTGCGCAATGAATATTAACTCACCGTTATTGAGAAAATTTATAACCCTTGGCCGCATTGATGCCGACACGGTTAAAAACAAACAAAATGAATTTGCCTCAACAGCTGAGCTTATTTCTAAATGTGGAAAAATCGATAGTAAAGATTTAGCTGAACAATGCATTGATTTGTTTCGCGTACCTTATTTTGATTTAAAAGACTTTGATCCTACAAGAATCCCGGCCGATCTCGTAAAAGAAAAACTCATACGTAAACATCACATTTTACCGCTTGTTCAAAAAGATCGAAAAGTTTATATAGCAGCATCAGACCCAACAGATTACGGTGCATTCGAAAACTTTGAGTTTAGTACCGGTCTTTCATGCGAAATTGTTGTTGTTGATTATATTCAACTCGATAACAAAATTGAGCAATTACTAGATGCCACTGGCAGCTTAAATCTAACTGATGACGAGTTTCAAGAATTTGCTGACTTAGACTCAGAAAGCCAAAGAGATACAGCACCACAAGATGACGATAAAGATGATGCGCCTATCATCGTATACATCAACAAAATTTTAATGGATGCCATTAAAAAAGGCGCCTCTGATTTACATTTTGAACCGTATGAGCACAAGTACCGTATTCGCTTTCGTATTGATGGCATTTTGCATGAAGTGGCAAGCCCACCTAATACATTAGCAACCAAGCTTTCTGCGCGTATTAAAGTAATGTCGCGACTCGATATTGCCGAAAAACGCAAACCACAAGATGGTCGTATAAAGCTAAAAATTACTGAACGCAAAAGTATCGACTTTCGTGTAAGTACCATGCCTACCTTGTGGGGCGAAAAAATAGTAATGCGTATCCTTGATTCATCAAGCGCTATGTTAGGCATTGATGTATTAGGCTATGAGCCTGAGCAGAAAAAGCTCTACATGGACGCGCTTGCCCAGCCTCAAGGGATGATACTTGTAACAGGGCCAACGGGTTCTGGTAAAACAGTATCGCTATACACAGGTTTAAATATACTAAACCAACCTGAGCGTAATATTAGTACTGCGGAAGATCCGGTTGAGATTAACCTTGAAGGTGTAAACCAAGTACAAATAAATATTAAAGCCGACATGACTTTTGCCAACGCACTGCGCGCATTTTTACGTCAAGATCCTGATGTAGTTATGGTAGGTGAAATACGTGACTTAGAGACCGCAGAAATATCAATAAAAGCGGCGCAAACAGGTCACTTGGTTTTATCAACATTGCATACAAACTCAGCGCCGGAAACAATCACTCGTTTATTAAATATGGGTGTACCCGCTTATAACGTAGCAAGTTCGATTAGCTTAATTATAGCCCAGCGTTTAGCACGTCGCTTGTGCCCTAAATGCAAAACGCCAGAACAACTTCCGAGTGAAGAACTTGCTCGCCAAGGATTTAGTGCCGAGCAAATTGAAGAAATGACGTTATATATGCCTAAAGGGTGTGATAGCTGTACTGATGGTTACAAAGGGCGTGTGGGTATTTACGAAGTAATGCAAATTACTCCTGAAATAGCCCAAATTATTATGCGCGGTGGTAATTCGCTTGAAATAGCAGACGTATCACTTAAAGCCGGTTTTAATAATTTACGTTTATCAGGTTTACGCAAAGCAGCCGATGGCCTTACATCCCTTGGTGAAATTAACCGCGTAACCAATTTTTAAAAGTCCCACAGTAAAAGATATAAGGCTCTAAGCGTTAAGCTCAGAGCCTTATAGCTAGAGACTCATATCTAAGTAATGTAATATGCACCAAAAATTTGTAGAGAGTAATTTATGCCTACTGTTGTAAACTGCCCAACCTGTAAAACTAAAGTTGAATGGTCAGAGCAAAGCCCATTTCGCCCTTTTTGCTCAAAGCGCTGCCAACTAATTGATTTAGGTGAATGGTCGTTCGAAAATAATAAAATTTCTGCACCAATTACCTCGGCTGAAGAGTTTAGCCAAGACATGATAGAAGATATTGAGGCAATGATGGCTAAAAATGAAGATGACTTTTTTAAATAATTTATCTTCATAATACCCTAAATACAAAAACCAGCATTACGCTGGTTTTTTAGTATTTACAAAAAAGTAAAATTAACTTTTTTGTTTACGGTGCTTTTTATTCATACGCTTTTGCATTTTAGCAAACTTCTCTTTTTGCTCAGCGTTAAGCACTTGCATTACTTGGTGTTGTGTTTTTAGTTTAATTAAACCAAATTGCTCACCTTTTGCATGACGTTCATTTAATAGCTCTTTTGCTGCATTTTCGTCAAATGTCGCAGCCGAAAGTAATGCATCCATTTTTGCTTTGTGCGCTTCACGCATCGCTTTGCGGGCTTCTTTATCGTCGCCACGCAGTGCTTTCATTTGTGTTTTTTGCGCTTCAAAAATAGCCTTTAGCTTAGTTTGCTGCTCATCTGTTAGGTTTAATTTTTCAACGCCGCGCTCAGAAAGTAAAAAACGAGCTTGAGAATGGCCTTGCTTATGTCCGTCGCCTTTAGCTAACACGCTACCAGCACCAAGCGTTGCTGTTGCTAAGCCACAGATAAGTACTAATTTTGAAAGTGTGTTTAATTTAGTCATAATCATTACCTTAATATTGGGTTGGTTGTGGCTGCTAAGCCAGTGAGTTAACTATACCTAACTCAACGCAAAGTAACGCAAAGCAGTGTAAAGGTTGTGTAAAGATTCACCTTTGCACTATTTAGCGGGTAAAATAACGCTATAAACAACTCTAAGGGTTTGTAAATGAAACTATTAATGATTGATGATGACACTGGCCTTTGTGAGCTATTAAGTGAATATTTAACTGCCCAAGGGTTTGAAATACAAAGCGTACACGACGGTGAACAAGGCCTTAAACTAGCACAAGCAAATGACTACGGCCTGATATTGCTAGATGTAATGTTACCAACGCTTGATGGTTTTGAAGTACTTAAACAACTTAGGCAAACAAAACTCACACCGGTAATAATGCTTACAGCAAAAGGTGAAGACTTTGACCGTATTTTTGGTCTAGAGCTAGGCGCTGACGATTACATTCCAAAGCCTTTTAATCATCGTGAATTACTAGCCCGCGTAAAAGCAATAACTCGCCGTATAGAGCACATTAATAGCTTAAATGTAGCTACAACTAGTAAGTTACTCGTTAATGGCATTACTGTTAACCTTGCAGCTCGAGAGGCCTCAATAGACGGCTCTACACTAACGCTTACTGGTACAGAGTACGAAATACTCACGCTATTGTGTAAAAATGCAGGTGAAGTGGTTAGTAAAGAGCAAATTAGTGAAGAAGTACTAGGTAGGCGTTTAGCTTCTTTTGATCGCTCTATCGATATGCATGTAAGTAATATCCGCAAAAAAATAGCAGAGCATATTCCAGGTGAGCGAATTAAAACAATGAGAGGTACGGGTTATGTCTTTATCCAAGGCGAATAAAAGCACTTACTTTGCTTGGTTAAAACACCCTGGGCACTACCTGTTTTTTAAAATATTTATTTGGTTTTGGTTAACTATAATCGGCACCGTTGCAGCGCTTATATTTTTAAGTAACATTACCGCTATTAACGCGGTAACTAACGAGCCGCTTTATGGCCCTATGAAAAAAAACTTAATATATACCGCCAAAAGTATCGAGCGCACTGCTATTAAACATAAGCGCAGCCTAGGCGATGTATTAGTACACCCTCGCCTATCAAAGCGTAAACTTTTATACTTAAGCGCAGCTCAAAGCGAAGACTCCCTTAGTAGTAAAGAGGTGCCAGAGAGCATCGACTTAAGTTTATTAAACTTTACTCAAAATATGTCACCACAAATTATTTTTACTGAAAAATATCAAGCCTTCGGCCCTGTTAATATAAACGTGCCTGAAGGGAGTTTTTATCTTTATGAAATAGATATTAACCATCAACCGCCGCTATTAATGCGCTTTAAGCTTATGCCTAATTGGATGAAAATAGTCATCGCAATTGTTGCCTCTCTTATTTTAAGCTTTGTATTTAGCCGTAACTTAATAGCCCCTATAAATAGTCTTAAAAAAGCAGCTATTAAACTATCAGCGGGCAACCTAAGCGCAAGAGCCGACATTTCTGTAAACCGAAAAGATGAGCTGGGAATACTTGGGCGAGACTTTAACAGCATGGCCAATCAGCTAGAGCTTTTAATTAGTTCACAAAAACGCTTATTAGCCGACATATCACATGAGTTACGCTCACCCCTTACGCGTTTAAAAATGGCTACCGGTCTTGCGCAAATGCAAGCTAACGACGCTAGCCAATCGTATTTATTACGCATAGAAAAAGAAGCAAACCAACTTGATAAGATGATTGCAGACGTGCTGCAAGTTTCTCGCTTAGAAGCAAAAAGCCAAGCGCTTTCACTGCAAAAACAATCATTACAAATAATTGTAGATCACGTTATTAACGATGCGCAGTTTGAAGCAAAACAAAATAATAAGCAGCTAAATATAGTGGGCGCTGTAGAGGTAAATATTAATTGCGACGAAACACTTATTGCCAGTGCGCTTGAAAACCTACTTCGTAACGCTATTAAATACGCAAACAATACAATTAGCATTACTCTAAAGCACACAGATGCCATTTATATAGAAATATGTGATGATGGCTCTGGTGTGCCAGATAATCAACTGAGCAAGCTTTGTGAGCCCTTTTTTAGGCAATCAGATGCGCGGGATCGCGTAAGTGGTGGTACGGGTTTAGGGCTGGCGATTGCTAAAAATGCTATTACTGCGCATGGTGGCAGTTTAGTATTATCAAATAAAGAACTAGGTGGCTTGTGTGCTAATATAACCTTGCCATTAATAAAAGAGTAAAGCATGTTTTATAGTTCAGAAGCCCAGCTTGAGAGCAATCAAGAGGCCATTAATGTTTTTTATACTTCAAATTTAATTAAAAGCTACTTAGATACGCCATCAGGAAAGCTATTTTACGCATACGCAATCCCTAAAAACGCGACAACCGCAATAGTAGTAAGTACAGGGCGTATTGAAGGCCTAGAAAAATATAAAGAACTACTCTGGGAGCTGTATTGTAATAATTTTGCTGTGTTTATTATGGATCATCAAGGTCAGGGCCGCTCTTACAGGCACCTTAAAAATAAACATAAAGGCTTTGTAAAACATTATAATAACTACAGCAGTGACCTAAATAACTTTGATCAGCAAATAGTTTCAAAACATTGGCAAGGTAAAAAAATCATGCTGGCTCATTCAATGGGTGGCGCCATTGCTATTGATTATTTAGCAAAATTTGAAAATAGCTATAAAGGCGTGTTTTTGTCTGCTCCTATGTTTGATATTTTTACAAAAGACGTACCAAAAATACCAACGAAGTTTATTGTTAAATTAGCCACTTTACTTGGTTTACACTCTTGCTATGCATTTGGACAAGGCAACTACAACCCGATCCCATTTACCGAAAACGTACTTACTAGCAGCGAGAAGCGTTACACCTACTTTAGGCAAACCTATAAATTAGAACCTAACATACAATTAGGTGGCGTTACGTTTGGCTGGCTAGCAGCTACGATATCGTTTTTAAAGTCTGTTGATAACCTAAACGTACCAATCCCTTTGTTTATAGCAAGTGCAGCTAGCGATACAGTGGTAAACAACGAAGCACAGTACAGTCTTGCAAAAAGGCATGCTCATGCAACGATTGAGAGTTTTGAAGGCGCTAAACACGAGCTACTTTTTGAACGTGACGAAATTCGAAAGCCGCTATTAACTAACTTTTATCAATTTTGTGATTCGGTGACGGCTTAACAAGTACTGACAAAGGGTCGAGGTGGATCAGTATATCTACCTCCGACTCAAAACGTTCTTTGAGCATTGCCTCTACTTCATCAGCCACATTGTGCGCGCGAATCAAACTCAAATGATCATCAAGCTCTAAGTGCATTTGAATAAACTTAACTTTACCGCCTTGGCGAGTACGAATGTCATGCACGCCATGCACATCAGCATGGGCTCTGGCTATGTCAAATATGCTTTGTTTTTCGTCATCCGGGAGCTCTTTATCCATTAAGTGATCGGCACTATCGCGAGCTATATCCCAACTGTTATAAAGTAAGTAACCCGCTACACCTATTGCAAAAATAGGATCTGCATACAACACGCCATAATAAGCTAACAAAATAGCTAACAGCACAGCAGCGTTTAATATTAAATCGCCTTTGTAATGTACTGAGTCGGCTTTTATAGCAATTGAATCGGTATACTTAACCACTTTGTTTTGTACAAATACAATGACGAGCGTACACGCAATAGCAAAAATACTTACCCATACACCTAATAAAGAATGGCTTAACTGTATAGGATTAAATAACCGCTCAATACCATGAAAAGCAAGTAGGCAACCTGAGCCTGCAATAAATGCGGCTTGGCCTAGTCCTGCAAGTGCTTCAGCTTTTCCGTGTCCAAATCTATGATCATCATCCGCTGGGCGCAGTGCGTAACCCAACACTAAAAAGCTCATTGCGGTGGCAGTAATATCCATTAACGAATCAGTTAACGAGCCAAGCATTGAAGCTGAGCCAGAAGCCAGCCAGGCCCATGTTTTTGCGCCGATCATTAAGCTAACCATGACCATGGTAACAATGCTGGAAGTTTTAACCCAAAATTCGTAGCTACGGTTATGCACGCGTGTATCCATTAATCACTGTATTGAATGTGTTGAGTATATCATTTTTTTAAAAGGTTTCGTGTATACTGCCCTTCGTCAAACTACAGATTATTTTATAAGGCTCATTATGCTGGATATTGTTTTATACCAACCTGAAATACCGCCTAACACAGGTAATATTATTCGCCTATGTGCCAATACTGGCTATGCATTACATTTAATTGAGCCATTAGGTTTTGAATGGGACGATAAACGCGTGAAACGTGCGGGCCTTGATTACCATGAATTTAGCCATGTTCAACGCCATGCCTCATTTGAGGACTACCTTGAGAAATGCAAACCTAAAAAAGTGTATGCCTGTACAACTAAAGGCAGTCAATTTCATCATGAAGCAAGTTACGAAGCTGGCGACTGTTTAGTGTTTGGTCCTGAAACACGCGGCCTGCCTGATGAAATGATTCAAGCATTACCAAACGATCAGCGTGTACGTATTCCTATGCAAGCAAATAGTCGTAGTATGAACCTGTCAAATGCAGTCGCCGTGTTTGTTTACGAGTCGTGGCGTCAGTTGGGCTTCCCTAACGCCCAGTAAATATAATCCGTTAGGCAATAAAAAACCGACATAGTGTCGGTTTTTTAGTTAAGGCCTAGCTCAAGCGCTTATTCAGCGCGTTGTTCTCGTCCTAAAAGAGCCATAGCGGCTTCTTTCATGTCTTTATTTTCATAAAGTACTTTATAAATTTGCTCAGTGATTGGCATTTCTACGCCAGCACGCTGCGCTAGTAAGTACACTTCTTTAGTGTTTCTAAAGCCTTCAACTACTTGGCCAATAGACTCAATAGCAGCATCAACGCTCTCGCCTTTACCTAACGCCAAACCAAATCGACGATTACGTGATTGGTTATCTGTACAGGTTAGTATTAAATCACCAAGGCCTGCCATTCCCATAAAGGTTTCTGGCTTAGCACCCAAAGCACAGCCTAAACGAGTGAGCTCTGCAAGGCCTCGGGTAATGAGCGCGGTACGCGCATTAGCACCAAAACCTACACCGTCCGAAATACCGGCGCCAATTGCAATTACATTTTTAACCGCACCACCGAGCTGTATACCAATAAAGTCATCATTGTTATACACACGGAATGAGCGACCACAATGAAGTAAATCAGCCAGTTGCTGCGCAAATTCAGGTGACGTAGAAGACACTGAAATAGCTGTAGGTGACCCCATCGCCATTTCTTTTGCAAACGTAGGACCCGAAAGTACCGCAAGTGGTATGTCATCACCCAATTCTTGCAAAGCAACTTCTTGTAACAAACGTCCAGTATTAGGCTCAAGCCCTTTAGTTGCCCACGCTACTTTAGCACCCTCTTGCAATGCAGGTTTTATCTGCGCAAGCGTGTCGCCAAAAGCATGGCTTGGCACAACAACAAGTACAATAGCACTGCTAGCAACGGCATGTTGTAGGTTAGCTTCAAGAGTAAGAGTATCTGGGAAAGGAGCATCAGGTAAGTAACGTTGATTTTTCCGCTCAGCTGCAAGCGTGGCAACGTCGTCGCTATTTCTTCCCCAAAGTGTCACCTGGTGACCATTTCGGGCTAAACAAATAGCAAGGGCGGTGCCGTAAGACCCCGCCCCTAATACAGTAACAGCTGTAGTTGCTGTACTCATAAGTTATGCGTCTGCTGAAGCCTGGTCAGCTTGCGCAGTACGTTGTTGCATGTATTGTGCAAATAACGCATCAAAATTAACTGGCGCAAGGTTAAGCTGTGGGAAAGTACCACGGTTAACAAGATTTGAAACAGCTTCACGTGCATATGGGAATAACACGTTAGGACAAAATGCACCTAGCATGTGCGCAAGTTGCACTTCTTCAACTTCAGCAATAGTAAAAATACCTGCTTGTTGAATTTCACATAAGAACGCAGTTTCTTCACCAATAGATGCAGTTACAGTTAGCGCTAAAACAACTTCAAATACACCTTCGTCCAACTTGTTTGAGCGTGTATCTAGGTCTAGCTTAACTTCTGGTGTCCATTCTTTTTGAAAGATGGCCGGAGAGTTTGGCGTTTCAAACGATACATCTTTAGTGTAAATGCGTTGAATAGTAAATTGTGCGCCAGCTTCTGCAGCTGCTACGTTTTGATTTTCTTCGTTCATTGTTATTCCTAACTTGTTCGTTATTATAATTAAATTAAGCGTTTAGCTTAGCGTCAAGTTTACCTTGCGCTTCAATAGCCATCATGTCGTCGCAGCCACCGATATGTTCATCATTAATAAAAATTTGCGGTACTGTGCTTGCACCACCTGCTTTGGCAATCATTTCATCGCGTAGCTCAGGCTGCACACCAATATCATAATTTGTGTATTCAACGCCTTTGCTGTTTAAAAGCGAAAGAGCACGCTGACAAAATGGACAATACGCCTTGGTGTATAAAACAACATTACTCATAATAAATCCTCTATCGGCCTAGCTAAATTGATTAGCGACCTGTTGTAGTTGGTAAGCTGGCAGATTGCCACGCCCCCATGCCACCTGCTAATAAGTAAACTCGTTCAAAACCAGCTTTACTCATAGCGGCTGCAGTACCTTGGGCAGTCATACCTGTAGTACATACAACTATAATGGGTTTAGTCTTGTACTTTTCAAGGCTTGAAAAGTCAGATTTTTTCGCATTCTCTGGGCTCAAATGCTCAGCACCAGAAATACGCCCTGCATTAAACTCTTTTTGCGCACGTATATCGATTACTTGACCGTCATCACGGTTAATAAGTAACGTAAGCTGCTGAGGATTTATTTGACGAACAGCTGAAAGCTTACTCTTTATCCAGCCACTAACAATAAGGAAAACAATACCAACCCAAGCAAGGCTTAAAATGGGATGATTTGTAATAAATTCAATATATTGATCCATTCTACTTCCACTATGAAATTATGTTTTAAACCTAGGGCGTGTTGGCCTTTGTGGATTGAAATTTGTTCAATCTAGGGGCGATTAAATCGCGGCGCGAGATTTGTAACCTAGTGGGCTAAGTAAAAACCGAGCAACAAAGAGGTAATAGTCCCTAGAAAGAACCCAACGGGCAGCGTATGTTTGGTATTTATGCTACGTTATCGCCTATTTATGGGGAGTAACCACACTTCATAGGCTCTGCCTTGCCTAAAAACCAAACATACTGCTGCAAATTCAACCACCAAAGTGCAACACGCCCTAATATTTTAAGGATTTTGTACTTTAGCCACGCAAGTATACCCAAACCAACCTAAAATGCGAGTTTAGGAGCACTTAGAGGCGTTTAAAAAACGATAAAGCCCCCCCATATATAGTAGTAAGTGAAAAAATTTAATATCTTGTTTTCAATGCTGATCCTAGCTTAAAAACACGGTATGCTAAAACCACGCTAATAAACCTTTTTAGGTGCACAGTATCCATCAACAGATACTAATTTTCAGGAGCTATTATGACAGAGCATAAAAAACCACTGGTATTAATGATTTTAGACGGTTGGGGACACCGCGAAGATATGCAAAGTAATGCTATTCTTGCAGCTAACACACCTGTATTAGACAACTTATGGGCCACCCGCCCACACACATTAATATCTGCTTCGGGTTTAGATGTTGGTCTTCCTGATGGTCAAATGGGCAACTCAGAAGTTGGCCATGTAAACTTAGGTGCAGGGCGCATTGTGTATCAAGATTTTACCCGTATCACCAAAGCAATTAACGATGGCGAGTTTGATTCAACCCCAGCCTTAGTTGAAAACATAGACAAAGCAGTAAGTGCTGGTAAAGCGGTTCACATAATGGGTCTTTTAAGCCCAGGTGGTGTGCATAGCCATGAAGATCATATAGTTGCAAGTATCGAACTGGCGGCAAAACGTGGTGCTAAAGAAGTCTATTTCCATGCATTTTTAGATGGCCGTGACACACCTCCACGTAGCGCAAAAGCATCCATCGAACGAATTGAAGCGTTATTTAGTAAACTTAAGTGCGGACGTTTAGCATCACTTATTGGCCGTTACTACGCAATGGACAGAGACAACCGTTGGAACCGTGTAGAAAAAGCTTACAACGTAATGACGCTCGCCGAAGGCGACTTTAATTTTGATAATGGTGTTGAAGCACTTAATGCAGCGTACGAGCGCGACGAAAACGACGAGTTTGTAGCAGCTACGACTATTACGCCAACAGGCGCCACTCCGGCTTCAATAAACGATGGTGACACCGTTATTTTTGCTAACTTTAGAGCAGATAGAGCCCGCGAAATTACCCGCGCTTTTGTTGAGCCTGAATTTGATGGTTTTACTAAAAAAAGAACGCCAGAGCTTAGCGCATTTGTAATGATGACAGAGTATGCAGCCGATATAGACGCACCTGTTGCATTTGGACCTACACCACTAATAAACGTACTCGGTGAATGGTTTGAAAAAAATAATAAAACACAGCTTCGTATTTCAGAAACCGAAAAATACGCACACGTTACATTTTTCTTTAGTGGCGGACGTGAAAGCGAATTTAAAGGTGAAACACGCGAGCTAATTCCTTCGCCGCAAGTAGCAACCTACGACCTACAACCTGAAATGAACTCAGAAATGCTAACCGACAAACTGGTAGAAGCAATTAAAAGCGGTAAATACGATGCTATTATTTGTAACTACCCTAATGGCGATATGGTTGGTCACTCAGGTGTATTTGAAGCCGCTGTTAAAGCTTGTGAAGCTGTAGATAGCTGTATCGGACGTGTTGTTGATGCGCTAGAAGAGTTTGGTGGTGAAGCACTAATTACAGCCGATCATGGTAATGCTGAGCAAATGGCTGATCTCAAAACAGGCCAAGCACATACTGCCCACACTAGCGAACCGGTGCATTTTATTTATGTTGGTCGCGATGCAGAGCCAATGCAAGGTAAAGCCTTGAGTGATGTAGCCCCAACAATGCTTCACTTAATGGGTATGGAGCAACCAAAAGAAATGACTGGTACGCCTATCATGATGTTGAAATAACACATGAACAAACGTATTAACCGGTTAATTAAGTGCGGTTTGATACTAACTTCATTAGTGGCTGCATCTGCAGTTGCTAATGAAGATCGTACTAAAAAAGACTTATCAGAGGTTCAAAATGCACTTGAGCAAAGCCAAGCTGAATATAACGCCCAAAGAAAAAAAATAGCGTCGCTACAAAAAAATCTAAAAAGCCATGAACTCGATATAGCTAAAAATGCTAAAGCACTTAACATGGCAGAGCAATCCGTAAAAGAGACTAAAACACAGCAAAAAGAGTTACAAAGTAAAGCCGATGAGCTCGATAAAAAGCACACTCAGTTTCAGAAAATTTTAGCCGCGCAACTCAAAAGTGCCTATATGGCCGGTGGCGACGACTACTCTAAAATGCTGTTGAATCAAGAAGACACAGCAAAGTTTGAGCGCACACTTAGCTATTACAATTACTTAAATAAAGCCCGTATTGAACAAATCGAAGATCTAAAAGATCTTCAACAGCAAATAGTACAAAACCAAGAAGAGCTTGTTAAAACACAAGAAAAACTAGAGCTTTTATATGATGAACAAAAAAGACGTCAAACTGCATTACTTAATGCACAAAGTGAACGCCAAGCTAATCTTAAAAACTTACAAGCTCAGCTCAACAGCACTAAAAGCTCAATAAATTATTTAAAAGAAAACCAACAAACTTTAGTAACAACGATTAAAGAGCTCGAAAAAGAAAAAACACAAAAAATAGAATTACTTGGCCTAAATAAGAGTAAGGGAAAATTAGACTGGCCGAGCAAAGGCAAGTTAGAGCACACATTCGGCCAACGTAAGCATGGTGGTATTGATTGGAAAGGCGTATTAATTGGTGCAAAAGAAGGCACTAATATTAATAGCGTGCACAACGGGCAAGTTGTATTTGCCGATTGGCTAAAAGGTTATGGATGGGTAATTGTTGTAGACCATGGTGAAGGTTTTATGAGCCTATATGGCCACGCTCAAACGCTACTAAGAGATGTAGGGGATATGGTACGTGAAGGCGAAACCCTCGCTTTAGTAGGCCAAAGCGGCGGACAGGCAAGTTCTGGTCTATACTTTGAAATACGCCACAAAGGACGCGCAGTAAATCCTGTAAAATGGTGCAAACGTATTTAATTAGATAAATCGCTGCATCGCCCTGGAGCAGCTGATGACAACTAAAAAACACACAATAAATACCGTTAATAAAAAAAGTGCAGACTTTTATATAAGTCTGTACTTGCTTGTATTACTAACCCTAATTACCTTTACTAGTAATGCACTAGCAAGCTCAATTAAAGATCTTAAAAGACAACAAATAGACGAAATACTCTTCAACATTCATACCTATTACGTTGAAGATCTCACCTTACAAAATAGCCACCATATTAAATATAACAACCAACAGTTTGAGCGTTTATATTCAAAACTCGACTCCTATTCTAAGTACTTAAATGAGTATGAATTAGCCTCATTATTTGATAACACAAATGGTCGTTACACAGGTATTGGTATAGAAGTTAAGAACATAGACGAGAATATGACTATTGTTAACGTGGTTAATAATTCGCCCGCAAAAGCGGCAGGTATTTTACCAGGCGATATTATTGTAAGTGTAAACAACAACGCAGCCCAAAACCGTACTATCGACGAAGTAGCAACACTAATAAGAGACAGTGAATTTTCGAGTATAGATATAATTGTAAATCGCGATAACAATAAAAACCCACTCACTTTTCATGTCACACGTCGCCAAATAAACCTCGAAAGTGTAACAAGCGAACTTTTAGATTTTGGAACTGGTTACATAGCTATCAATAACTTCTCTAACCACACATTACATGAAGTTGCACTACAAGTTGCCGCCCTGCAAAGCCATTTTGGCTACCCACTTAAAGGCTTAGTAATTGATTTACGTGATAACCCAGGGGGGACATTACAAAGCGCAGTGGCTGTATCAGACCTATTTTTACAAAGTGGCACTATAGTGACGACTAAAGGACGTTTTTACGATGCTAACCAAGCATTTTATGCAAAGCGTGGAGACATTCTAAAAAATGCGCCCATAGTTGTGCTTATAAACGAAAATTCTGCCTCTGCAGCCGAAATACTTGCAGCAGCACTTAAAGATAATAACCGAGCAACCATTGTTGGCAGCCAATCTTTTGGGAAAGGCTCTGTACAATCACTCATTCCACTCGGTGATGGCAATACCGCATTAAAGCTCACCACAGCGAAATACTTCACACCGTTAGGTAAATCGATTGATGGAATAGGAATAACCCCAGATGTGGCGGTTAATCAAACAAACCTTTCACAAAGTAATAAAGCCGTTATAATAAAAAATGAACACACTAACAATAATGCGCAATTACTTACTGGTAATCTAACCGATTTACAGTTGGTTAAAGCCAAACAATTACTCAGCATGCAATAGCTTGTATAAGTGTATAAATAAAGCTAAAAAGATAATAAAAACTATAAACGTGAAAATAATAAAATGGCTAACATTAGCTATTTGTTTTAGCTCTGCAACAATTAGCGCCAAGCAAATAGCAATAGTGATAGACGATATAGGCTATCATCAACGGGACTTAGAGTTCCTTTCCTTACCTGGGCAATTGTCGTATTCAATTTTGCCCCATACCCCTTATTCGCAAATTTTTGCAACACTTGCCAGTCAATCAAATAAAGAGTTATTGCTTCATGTACCTATGCAAGCACTTAACGGTAAAGAACTAGGGCCTGGTGCGCTTACTTTAAATATGAATAAAGAGCAGCTTCAGCAAACTCTTGGAACAGCTCTCGCTAGTTTACCGCAAGTTAAAGGCGTTAATAACCACATGGGCTCAGCGCTTACGCAAAAAAGCCAAGCTATGAAGTGGACAATGGAAGTACTTAAAAAGCGTCATTTATATTTTTTAGATAGTCGCACAACCGATTTGAGTCAGGCACAAAATGCCGCTAACTTTTTGGGTGTTGCTAATATTAGTCGCCAAGTGTTTTTAGACAACATAACTACACCAGAACAACTGCAGCTAAGGCTTGAAGAGTTAAAACAATTAGCCATTTCCCATAGCTTTGCCATTGCAATTGCTCATCCCTACCCTGAAACCATCGAATTTTTACGCCATGCCTTACCAGAGCTAACTAAGCAAGGTTTTGAACTCGTACCGGTTTCGCAATTAGTTGAACGTAAGTACATTCAGTTAGCGCATGCTGAGAGAAAGGGAGTGAGTGCTAGGTAATATAAGCTTTAAATAATGCTATATCCGAATAATAAACCAATACCAATTCGCTTAATTAAGTGGTCTATTTTGAGGGCGGAAAAACGTGTTGATAGCTAGGCAAAAAATTCACTATTCAGTTGTTCTAAATGAGACTTTTTTAACGCAGGTAGCGACACGTTTAGCCTCGCAAAATGATTAAGTATTATTGCGGATTGGTATAACCATTCAATAATGCAGAATATCGGTATTACTTGATTAGATATTTTATCGTTGGGTTTCGCTTCGCTCAAACCAACCTACTCAAAAGCAAAAAGCCCCGCATTTTCATGCAGGGCTTTTTAAATTTTGCTGCTTGAGCAATATTAGCTCATAGCGCTTTGTAACTTTTTCATCGCTGTTTTTTCAAGCTGACGAACACGCTCAGCAGATACACTGTACTTTTGTGCAAGCTCCTGAAGCGTCGCTTTATCATCAGACAACCAACGTGCGCTAACAATATCTTGTGAACGTTCATCTAGTGTTTTAAGTGCGCTAAATAAACGGGTATGCGCTTGCTCTTTCCACTGCTCTTGTTCAACGTCGTCAGCTAAGTCAGCTGCGCCATCTGTTAAATACTGTACTGGAGAGTATGTACTTGTTGGTGCATCGTCGTTATCGTCACCAGTTAGGTCAAAGCCCATGTCTTGGCCGCTCATGCGCGATTCCATTTCACGTACTTCTTTTTCACTCACACCTAGCTCGCTAGCAACAGTGCTAACCTCAGCTTGGTTGAACCAGCCTAAACGCTTTTTGTTTTTACGAAGATTAAAAAACAATTTACGTTGCGCTTTAGTGGTTGCAACTTTAACTATGCGCCAGTTTTTAAGAACAAACTCGTGAATTTCGGCTTTAATCCAATGCACTGCAAACGACACTAAACGTACACCCACTGTAGGGTCAAAACGTTTAACCGCTTTCATCAGGCCTATATTACCTTCTTGAATAAGGTCAGCTTGTGGTAAGCCGTATCCCGAGTAGCTTTTAGCAATATGTGCTACAAAGCGTAAATGCGACATAATGAGTTGCTTGGCAGCACTAAGATCGCCTTCTTCCTGAAGTCTTTTAGCAAGTTCTTGCTCTTGTTCAACTTTAAGCATAGGAATAGTGCTTACCGCTTGAAGGTAACCGTCCATGCTTGCGCTTTGTTGTCCGACTGTAAGTGCCATTGCGTATAAATCTTTACTCATTTTTCACCTCGGTGATAAACATTTGAAACTATCTTAGCACTCTTTCTCTAAGAGTGCTAACCCCAATTTAAAACTTTTTAAAAGTATAAATCAAGCAGTTTTTAGTATGTGTTTAGTCTACTACAAGCGACTGAATAAGTGATGAATTGAGGGATTGCAGCCAATTAACCTAACCGCATCACCTTATTTACAACTCATTACTTTATGGGAGGATAGTACACAAATATGACAGTTTTAGTAACGGGAGG
The DNA here is from genome assembly GCF_014164135.1 of Pseudoalteromonas sp. SG45-1. NCBI lineage: Bacteria > Pseudomonadati > Pseudomonadota > Gammaproteobacteria > Alteromonadales > Pseudoalteromonadaceae > Pseudoalteromonas > Pseudoalteromonas sp. SG45-1. The sequence goes on along the minus strand of NZ_JACJEP010000006.1, from coordinate 145,524 downwards.
TACAACCCAGTCCGATACGATACGCATATCAAGCTGGGTTGGTTCACTTATAGTTTGCAGGGTTTTTTATACTTTATCGGGTTCTATTTCTTTAATATATCGATTTACAGAAAGGTACGAGCCTACAAATCCTAAGCTTGTTGCAAGTAACACTAAAAAGCCGAGTTCATTAAGCGATAATCCTATTAACGAAAAACTTGTTTGATACACCCCCGCTACACTGCTCACAGCGCTTGAAAGCCACCACATCATCAGTCCTACGCATATAAAGGCAAACAAACCACCTATTACACCATACCAAATACCGGTCCACAAAAATGGGGCATGTATAAAGGTGTTCGTTGCGCCTACTAGCTTCATTACTTGTATTTCTTCTTTTTTATCCATGATCGACAAACGAATGGTGTTACCAATAATAAGTGTCACTGAGGTAAGTAGTAATAATGCGATGGTTATTACACTTTCTTTAAGTAAATCTAGTAATGCATTTAAACGCTCTAACCAGGCTATATCGAGCTTACCAAAATCAACTTCACGTTCACTTTCTAATTTAGTTAGCAGTACTTTAGCGGCATTTGGGTGTCTGTGACGTTTTGTTGGAGTAACGAGTACCACATCCGGTAATGGATTTTTATCTAAGTACTCCAAAGCTTGCCCAAAGCCAGATACATCTTTAAATTCAGTTAATGCCTGTTGTTTTGAAATAAACTCAACACTTTCCACTTCTGGGTAAAGTGCTAAACGCTTTACTAATGTTTGCGTTTCTTGCTCGTTCATACTTTCTTTAACGAACAACGATATTTCACTCGCCTCTTCAAAGCCACTACTCACTTGCTGTACGTTTTTAACGACTAAGTAAAGTGTTGCAGGTAACGTTAGGCTCAAACCAAGTACAGCGATAGTCATCATAGACGCAAGCGGCGTGCGCCACATTTCACCTAAGCTATGCACACCTTGGCGAAAAATATTAATAATAAAAAAGTAACCGCCAGCTAATACTGATTTTTTTTGCTTGTCGTTACTATTTTGGCGACCTTTAAAAAGTAAACTCATAGTGCCCCCTCAGCAAGCGGGTCTTGAAGCATACGGCCATCTTTTAAGGTTAAGCTGCGATACTTCATACGTGCAACCAAACCCAAATCATGCGTTGCGATAAGAACAGTGGTACCGTGTTTATTAAAGTCTTCAAACAACTTGAGTATTTCCATTGAAAGCTCTGGGTCAAGATTACCTGTTGGTTCATCAGCTAGTAAAATTGGTGGGGAGTTTACAATAGCTCTGGCAATACCAACACGTTGTTGTTCGCCTCCAGATAGCATTGAAGGATGACATTTCACTTTGTCAATTAGGCCTACCTTGTCAAGCGCGCCATGGACCCGTTTAGCTATTTGCTTATGGTGAGTCCCCTCAATAATGAGAGGTAATGCCACGTTATCAAAAATAGTATAGCGCTCTAATAACCTATGATTTTGAAAAATAATACCTATATCACGACGAGCATAAGGAATTTGACGCGAGTTTACTTTGTTTAAATCAACACCGTTGATAAATACACTACCTGCTGAAGGACGTTCCATTAAGCTAATTAACTTAAGCAACGTACTTTTACCCGCACCACTGTGGCCAGTTAAAAAGGCAAGTTCACCCGGTTTAATATGAAAATTAACTTTTTCGAGGGCGCGGTGCCCTCCAGGATAGGTCTTACTTACTTGCTGAAAATTTATCATCTTTTTATTATGCCAACTCCATTAACACATTAATGAAATTAGTATTCCTCGCAATTAAAAAGGGAGCTAGCTCCCTTTTTTGGTAAATTAAACGTCGTCCTCATCTTGGCTAAATAACGCATCAATAAAATCATCGCTTTTAAAAGCGCGTAAATCATCAATACCTTCACCAACACCAATGTAACGAATTGGAATATTAAACTTATCTGCAACCGCAAAAATAACACCCCCCTTTGCAGTTCCATCAAGTTTTGAAAGCGTAATACCAGTTAAACCAACACATTGATTAAACAGGTTTACTTGGCTAATTGCATTTTGCCCTGTGCCTGCATCGATAGTTAGCATCACTTCGTGCGGCGCATCAGGATCAATCTTTTTCATTACACGAGCTATCTTTTCAAGCTCTTGCATTAAATTATCTTTATTTTGCAAGCGCCCAGCTGTATCAGCAATTAACACATCTATATTACGTGCTTTAGCCGCTTGGAATGCATCAAACACAACTGATGCACTATCTGCACCTGTATGCTGTGCAATAACGGGAATGCTGTTACGTTCTCCCCAAACCTGAAGCTGCTCAACAGCTGCCGCTCTAAACGTATCACCAGCAGCCAGCATAACCGACTTACCTTCGTTTTGAAATTGCTTAGCCATTTTACCAATAGTCGTTGTTTTACCAACACCATTTACACCTACCATTAAAATAACAAACGGCTTTTTATCTTCGCTTATGACTAAAGGCTGTTCTGCCGTTTTAAGCATCGCAGCCATTTCTTGTTTCATTAACTCATAAAGCGCATCACCATCTTTTAACTGTTTACGGTTCGCTGCATCAGTTAAACGATCAATCAACTTCATGGTAGTATCAACGCCTAAATCGGCGGTGAGTAATTGAGTTTCAAGATCTTCAAATAATTCGTCGTCTATTTTTTTTCCACTAAAAATAGACGCAAAACCAGAACCTATATTAACGCGAGTCTTTAACAAGCCTTTTTTTAGACGAGAGAAAAACCCTTCTTTTTTTGGCTTTTCGGCTTTTTTAGCTTCTTCAATTGCAAGTTCTGCTGTGATACGTTCTTGTTCTAAACGCTCATTTTCTGCTTCTTCAGCTGCAATACGTTCTTGCTCTAAACGCTCATTTTCTGCTTTTTCAGCCGCAAGGCGTTCTTGCTCTAAGCGTTCATTCTCTGCTTTTTCAGCAGCAAGGCGTTCTTGTTCTAAACGCTCGTTTTCTGCTTTTTCAGCTGCAAGGCGTTCTTGCTCTAAGCGTTCATTCTCTGCTTTTTCAGCTGCAAGGCGTTCTTGCTCTAAACGCTCGTTTTCTGCTTTTTCAGCTGCAAGGCGTTCTTGCTCTAAGCGTTCATTCTCTGCTTTTTCAGCTGCAAGGCGTTCTTGCTCTAAACGTTCATTCTCTGCTTTTTCAGCTGCAAGGCGTTCTTGCTCTAAGCGTTCATTCTCTGCTTTTTCAGCTGCAATACGTTCTTGCTCTAAACGCTCGTTTTCTGCTTTTTCAGCTGCAAGGCGTTCTTGCTCTAAAATCATCTGCGCTTCTTGTTCTGCTAAGCGCTTCGCTTGCTCTTGCCTTTGAGCTTCAGCATCCGCTTGTTCTTTTGCTAATAACTCAGCATTCGCTTGCTCTATTGCAAGCTTTTCGGCTTTGATCGCCTCATCTTGTTTTTCAAGGCGTATTTGCTCTAGTCGCTCAGCCTCTACTTTTTCTGCCGCTAATCGTTCTTGCTCTAAGCGCATCTCTTTTTCTTGATCGGCTAAACGGTGCGCATGTTCTTGTCTTTGCGCCTCGGCATCTGCTTGCTGTTTTGCAAGCAATTCAAAATTGGCATGCTCAATGGCAATCTTTTCCGCGTTTTCAGCACGCTGGCGTTCTTGTTCTAAACGCTCTGTTTCAGCCTCTGCTTTTAACCGTTCAGCTTCAGCTTGCTCTTGCGCTAGTTTTTCTTGCTCTAGCTTCTGGGCCTCTTCTTGCGCTAATACTTGTTGTTTATCAGCTGCTGCTTTTTGCTCTGCTTCTTTTTTATCTGACTTGCCAAAACCGAGCCACGACATGAATTTACTTTTTTTTGTCATACTTGCTAATAACCACTTATAAAAATCTGATAAACTAAAATTTGAAATAGCTTGGCAATGCCCAGCAATAGTTGCTAATAAATACAACCATTCAAAACGTAAGTGTTTAATAGTAACACTTTTAATGCGGTTGAAAAATGAAGCTACACGTAATCGCCCATAATATTATCTGAGCTAGATACCATATACCATTTTTTAGTGAGCTAAATGAGAAAAAAAACAACGCAAAATAAAGCTGCTAACAAGCCAAGTGATGGCTTTATTAGAGTGATTAGTGGTCAATTTCGAGGCCGTAAACTCCCGGTTAAAAACGTAGAAGGCTTGAGACCTACTACCGATCGAATTAAAGAAACTGTATTTAATTGGCTAATGCAAGATACGCGTGACGCAAATGTACTTGATTGTTTTGCCGGTTCTGGTGGATTGGGATTTGAAGCGCTATCACGATATGCTAAAAGCGCTACATTTATCGAGCTCGACTCATTAGCTGCTAAGCAATTAGAACAAAATATTAGCACTTTAAAGCTCGACAACGCATACGTTAAACATACTAATTCGCTCTCCTTTTTAGAGCAAAAAAACACAAACGAAGCTTTTAATCTTGTATTTGTTGACCCACCATTTCGTAAAGATTTAGCGCAAACAACCTGCGATTTATTAGAAAAAAACCAATGGTTAAGCAACGACGCATTAATTTATGTTGAAGTAGAGGCAGAGCTAGCCGCCTTAGAAACACCAACCAACTGGTTGTTAATTAAAGAAAAAAAGGCGGGGCAAGTACTTTGCCAACTGTACCAGCGCCAAGCAAATTAATACTGTTTAACGTAATGCGTTTCTGTTAATATTGTCCTTTACATGTGGTGTTGCTTCGGATTACAATACCGCACCATTTTTGAACCACTTGATCAATGTTTGATCAACTTGAGCAACGCTCATAATTTAGGTAGGTGAATTTTTAATGCCAGTAATTAAAGTAAGAGAGAACGAACCGTTTGACGTAGCACTTCGTCGCTTCAAGCGTTCATGTGAAAAAGCAGGAATCCTTTCAGAAGTTCGTCGTCGCGAGCACTATGAAAAACCAACAGCTGAGCGTAAGCGTAAAAAAGCTGCTGCAGTTAAACGTCACATGAAAAAACTTTCTCGTGATAACGCTCGTCGCGTTAAATTATACTAATATATTAGGTCTTGTATAAATGAGCCTTTTAATAACGCTAAAAGATGCGCAAAAAGATGCGATGAGAGCTAAAGACAAGCAACGTCTTAACCCTATTCGTATGGTACTTGCTGCAATCAAGCAACGTGAAATTGACGAGCAAATAACGCTAGACGACGCAGGTATTACCTCCGTTATAGTGAAGCTTGTTAAACAACGTCGTGACTCTTACACTCAGTACAAAGATGCTGGGCGTGATGATTTAGCTGATATTGAAGCCAATGAAATAGTAGCGCTTGAAACTTTTTTACCTCAACAATTGAGTGAAGAAGAAATAATTGCTCTCATTGACGCGGCTATTGCTGATACTAATGCAGCAGGTATGCAAGACATGGGTAAAGTAATGGGTATAATCAAAAGCAAAGCTGAAGGTCGAGCCGATATGGGTAAGATTTCTGGTTTAATTAAGCAACGATTAACTGCCTAATACTCCCACATACATTAAAGTATGATTGAAGTAAACCGAGCCTAGCGCTCGGTTTCTTTGTTTTTAACTTTAATAAAAAGTACACCGATTAGGTTACTTTAAAATGAAATTTTTTATAGCTTCCCTATTTATTTCGCTGTCATTTTGGTAAGTTAAAGCACACTATATTTTGCATCAAGCAAGTATAAAAAAGTAAATTTCATATTCGTTCTTCTTATTATTTCAGGACTGTATTTTACTAATGGCCGGAAAGATCCCACGTAACTTTATAGACGATTTACTTGCCAGAACCGATATTGTCGACCTGATAGACTCAAAAGTAGGTCTAAAAAAAGCAGGTAAGGATTATCAAGCTTGCTGCCCATTTCATAACGAAAAATCTCCCTCATTTACTGTATCGCAAGACAAACAGTTTTATCACTGCTTTGGGTGTGGCGCTAATGGTAATGCAATTTCGTTTGTAATGGAGTACGAAAAGCTAGAGTTTGTAGATGCTATTGAAGAAATAGCCAGCATGCTTAACTTAGAAGTACCTCGAGAACAAGGCGCAAATTCAGCACCAGAGCGTACGGCTGCGCAAAAGCGCTCCGATTACGACTTAATGCTTCATACTGCTCGCTTTTATCAGCACCAATTAAAACACCATAGTAATTCTGCTGCTGTTATTGAGTATGTTAAAGGCCGTGGTTTAAGCGGTGAAACTGTTAAAAAATTTATGATTGGCTACGCTCCCAGTGAATGGGATGGGCTATGCCTACAGCTTGGTCGTAATAAAGAACAAAAAGAGCAATTGGTTGAGCTAAAGCTAGCTTCAGAAAAAACACCAGGCAGACAATTTGATTTTTTTCGCGATCGCCTAATGTTCCCTATTCGCGATAAACGCGGACGCGTTATTGCATTTGGTGGGCGTGTAATGCAAGCCGACCAAGGGCCAAAATATCTAAACTCGCCAGAAACCCGAATTTTCCATAAAGGCTTTGAGCTTTATGGGCTTTACGAAGCAAAGCAAGCCCATAAAAAACTTGATCATGTAATGATTGTTGAAGGTTATATGGATGTTGTTGCCTTAGCTGAACAAGGGATTGAATATGCAGTTGCATCACTGGGGACAGCAACAACAAGCGAGCACATGCACACTTTATTTAGAACTACTGATAAAGTAATCTGTTGTTACGATGGCGACAGGGCTGGCCGTGACGCTGCTTGGCGGGCACTTGAAAATGCACTCCCTTATTTAAACGATGGTAAAGCACTACAATTTGCATTTTTACCAGATGGCGAAGACCCTGACTCGCTTGTACAAAAAGAAGGTAAGGAGCAATTCGAATTGCGCCTAAGCCAAGCAGATGACTTTACCAAAGTATTGTTTAATAAATTAAGCCAAGAGGTTGATTTAACACTCGATTCAGGAAAAGCTAAACTTCTTAGTGCAGCACTTCCACTAATTGAAAAAATTCCAAGTGAGTTTTATCAAGAAAACATTCTTGAACAATTAGGACGCTTAATTGGCAGAACGCGTGAGCAGTTGAATAGCCGTTTAAAAACGCCTAAACAACAACACTCTATTGAACGTAAATTTAAAATAACACCTATGCGCCAAGCTATCGGTATATTGATCCAGCACCCTAATTTAGCTAAAAGTGTGCCGTATTTACCTGAACTTGCACAAATGAACATTGCTGGCATAGGGCTGTTATTACGATTACAAGAACAAGCTTTAGAAAAAGAAAATGTGACCACTGCGCAACTGCTCGAGTTTTTTCGAGGAACTGAAGATTACGAGCCATTAATCAAGCTTGCAACGTGGCAACATGAGATAAATGAAGAACGTTTAGAGACGGTTTTTAAAAATACTTTCAAGTTTATTGAAGATCAGTGTTTAAATTATCGACTCGAGACCCTATTAATAAAGGACAAGACACAAGGCCTTAGTAGCGATGAAAGGCTTGAGTGTCATTTGTTAATGACAGCGTTAAAAGCGACTAACAGTTAGGGTCTGTTTATCTTTCGAGGTTAAGTTTACAGCAGTGTGTTTGGTATTTAGACAAGACAGAGCTTATGTAGTGTGGTTATTCCACATAAATAGGCGATAACGCAGCATAAATACCAAACACGCGCTGCCCTTTGGGTTCGACCCAAGGGAGGTTTACTCTTTGTTGCTCGGTTTTTACTTAGCCCACTAGGTTACAAACCTCGCGCCGCGATTAAACCACCCTTGGATAGAACAAACTTTAATCCTGAAAGACCAACAGACCCTAGTCAAAATTGATTTAAACTGTTATACTGTGCTATTCACTGCGTCACATTATTCTAGTTAGCTTTAATGCAAACTACATGATGGCGCCTGTTGTATCAACTTATCAGAGTGGAAGAAACAATCTCTATGGATCCAACTCCTCAGTCACAATTAAAACTTCTGATTCAGAAAGGTAAAGAGCAAGGCTACTTAACTTTTGCAGAAGTAAATGATCACCTTCCACAAGACATTATAGACTCAGATCAAGTAGAAGATATCATAAGCATGATTAATGACATGGGTATCAAGGTTAGCGAAAACGCGCCTGATGCTGATGAATTAATGATGCAAGAAACAACGACAGACGAAGACGCAGCTGAAGCTGCCGCTGCAGCCCTTGCGACTGTAGAAAAAGAAATCGGCCGTACAACGGATCCAGTTCGCATGTACATGCGCGAAATGGGTACTGTTGAACTTCTTACACGTGAAGGCGAAATTGTAATCGCTAAACGTATTGAAGAAGGCATTAATCAAGTACAGATTTCTGTTGCAGAGTACCCTGAAGCAATCACTTACCTACTAGAGCAGTGGGATAAGTTTGAAGCTGAAGAAATGCGTTTAAGCGATATTATCGTTGGCTTTATCGATCCTAATGAAGATACAGCGCCAATTTCAGCAACTAACATCGGTTCAGAATTAAGTGCTAAGCAACTTGAGGACGACGATAAAGATGACAAAGATGATGCTGATAGCGATGATGAAGATGAAGAAGAGATAGACACAGGGCCAGATCCTGAAGAAGCTCGTATTCATTTTGAAAATTTACGTGATTTATATAATAAAGCACGTGATACGTTTGAAGCTAAAGGTCGTTCGCATCCTGAATCACAAGCAGCCATTTTTGAAATTGGTGAGCTTTTCAGAACATTTAAATTAATACCTAAACAGTTTGACCGCATGGTAAATAACATGCGTGAAATGATGGATCGTGTTCGTGTTCAAGAACGCCTAATCATGAAGCAAGCTGTTCAAATTGCTAAATTACCAAAGAAAACATTCGTTAAGCATTTTGCTAATAACGAAACTGACGCTTCTTGGGTTGATTTAGAAATTTCAGGTAACGAAAAGTATTCAGCTAAACTTGAAGAAGTTAAGCCAGAAATCATTCGTAGCATTAATAAATTATCTGTTATTGAACAAACAACAGGTTTAAGCATTGAGCGTATTAAAGACATCAACCGTCGAATGAGCATAGGTGAAGCGAAAGCACGCCGTGCGAAAAAAGAAATGGTTGAAGCTAACTTACGTCTTGTAATCTCAATTGCTAAAAAATACACAAACCGTGGCTTACAATTCTTAGATTTAATCCAAGAAGGTAACATTGGTCTGATGAAAGCGGTTGATAAGTTTGAATATCGCCGTGGTTATAAGTTCTCTACTTATGCTACGTGGTGGATACGTCAAGCAATCACACGCTCTATTGCTGACCAAGCAAGAACAATCCGTATCCCTGTGCATATGATTGAAACGATTAATAAACTTAACCGTATCTCTCGTCAAATGTTACAAGAAATGGGTCGTGAGCCAAATCCAGAAGAATTAGCAGAACGCATGATGATGCCTGAGGATAAAATCCGTAAGGTACTTAAGATTGCTAAAGAGCCAATTTCAATGGAAACACCAATCGGTGATGATGAAGATTCTCACTTAGGTGACTTTATCGAAGATACAACTATTGATTCGCCAATCGATTCGGCAACAATGGAATCTCTTCGTGGCGCAACTAACGATGTACTTGCAGGCTTAACAGCTCGTGAAGCTAAAGTACTACGTATGCGTTTTGGTATTGATATGAATACCGACCACACCTTAGAAGAAGTAGGTAAACAGTTTGACGTAACACGTGAGCGTATCCGTCAAATAGAAGCGAAAGCGCTGCGTAAATTACGCCACCCTTCTCGCTCAGATTTACTGAAAAGCTTTTTAGACGCTAAATAATTTTAGCGCTACTATATAAACTAAAAAGGCCGCTATAGCGGCCTTTTTTCTATTTGAAGGAAATAACCATGGCTTGGATCCAAATTCGTATTAATGCCAATGCTGCAACAGCTGATGCCGTAAGCGATCTATTAATGGAAGCGGGTAGCGCTTCAGTAACCTTTATTGACGCAAAAGACACCCCTATCTACGAGCCTAAAATTGGCACCGTTGTGTTCTGGGCTGATACCACAGTTATTGGCCTGTTCGAAGCTAATCATGATATGAACGCAGTCGTTGCGTTATTGAAGCGCCATGATGAGCTAAAAGACAATTTAGTATACAAAATCGAGCAACTTGAAGATAAAGACTGGGAACGTGAATGGATGGATAACTTCCACCCTATTCAATTTGGCGAAAAACTATGGATTTGCCCAAGCTGGCGCGACATTCCTGACCCTGATGCTGTAAATGTATTGCTAGACCCTGGCCTTGCTTTTGGCACGGGTACGCATGCAACAACGGCCTTGTGCCTTAAATGGTTAGAAAGCCAAGATCTGACGGGTAAAACGGTTGTTGATTTTGGTTGTGGCTCAGGCATTTTAGGTATTGCAGCTATAAAACTAGGTGCAGAGCGTATGATTGGGATAGATATTGACCCTCAAGCGCTTGAAGCTAGCCTTGATAACGCGAACCGAAATGGTGTTGCAGACAAACTCGAAGTATACCTTCCAGAAAACCAACCTGAGTTTAGTGCAGATATAGTAGTGGCCAATATTTTAGCCCAGCCACTTCGCGAATTACATAGTGTGATTTTAGGGTTATTAAAGCCAGGTGGTAAAATTGCCATGTCAGGTATTTTAGAAGAACAAGCACAATCGGTTGCTGACATTTATGCACCGTTTATTGAACTAGATGACATTGCCGTTGAAGGTGATTGGACTCGAGTAAGTGGCACTAAAAAAGCGTAATAAATCGAACAAGCAAATCTAGAGCATTAACTCAAAACATGCATGTAAAGCCTGTATTTAACAGGCTTTACTATTTTTTTACATATCAAAAAATTTTCTAGTTATCTTGTAAAAAATAAAATCTGTATGAATTTCAAACAAATCAACCTACTTGTCATGTGGTTATCAAATGTCAATACGAAAAGGGCAAAAAAAAGTTACTTTTGTTCAATTTATAGCCTTTGATTTTTGTGAAAAAAACCGTAAACTTAGCGCCCCTTGAAAAGAGGCCTATTGAATATAGTGCGTATCGGTAAATACCAACTTGAGAATAATGTAATTGTCGCGCCAATGGCAGGCATTACAGACAGACCATTCAGACAACTTTGTCGACGCTTAGGTGCGGGCTTAGCTGTGTCTGAAATGCTATCGTCAAATCCTAAGGTTTGGAAAACAGAAAAGTCGATGAACCGTATGGATCACAGCGGTGAGTCGGGTATACGCGCGGTGCAAATTGCAGGAGCAGATCCTGAGCTTATGGCGCAGGCCGCACAATTCAATGTTGCTAATGGTGCACAGATCATAGATATCAATATGGGGTGCCCAGCAAAAAAAGTGAACAAGAAACTCGCAGGCTCTGCCTTATTACAGTTTCCTGAACTTGTGGAAGAGATTATTGATGCAGTTGTTAATGCTGTTGATATACCTGTGACACTTAAAATCCGTACCGGATGGGATCCGGATAACCGTAATGGTGTAGAGATTGCGAGAATAGCTGAACGTTATGGCATTGCATCACTTGCTGTACATGGGCGTACGCGCGCATGTATGTACAAAGGTGAGGCTGAGTACGCCACGATTAGGGATATAAAACGTTCAGTGTCGATTCCTGTAGTTGCCAATGGTGATATTACATCACCAGAAAAAGCAAAACAGGTTTTAGACTATACGGGTGCAGATGCCATTATGATTGGCCGAGCCGCCCAAGGTCGCCCTTGGATATTTAGGGAGATAGACCACTATTTGCGAACTGGGGAACATTTACAGCCACCTGCTATTGCAGAGGTGCGCAGTATATTAATGGAGCATTTAACAAACCTCCATATGTTTTACGGTGAGCCAATGGGAGCGCGAATTGCTCGCAAACATGTATCTTGGTATTTGCAAACCCATGACAGTGATGGTCAGTTTAGGCGAGTATTTAATGCGCTCGACAACCCACAGGCACAGGTCGTCGCATTAGAGCAATACTTTAAAACACTAGCAGCTAACTAAGAAAGAAAGAGACTTAATAATGTTCGAACAAAACGTGACTTCTCCATTTATCACTAACCCTCATGTTCAGTCACACGAGAAACCGCAGCCATTGCGTGATGCAGTAAAAAAAGCTGTTCACCACTATTTAAAGCAGCTTAACGGTCAAGATGTGCAAGACGTTTACGACCTTGTTCTTTCAGAGCTAGAAGCGCCATTACTTGAAGAAGTAATGACATATACACGTGGTAACCAAACTCGTGCAGCAATTTTACTAGGTATCAACCGTGGTACTTTACGTAAAAAGCTTAAAAAATACGGCATGAACTAATACCAATTATATTGAAAGCGTAAGTATTCTAACGAGCTAAACAAGCCCATAACGTCGTTAAAAGTTTTTTATGTAGAATAACTACACTGCAAAATTTTTGCCTTGTTGTAGACTTGTTTTTCTATCGTTATTACTACTTACTAATCCAATACAACTGGTATTTTGCAAAAACAGCACCTTAGGGTGCTTTTTTTATGCCTACAGTTTATTAACTAAATTGCAAAATGCTCACGCTTATTGAGCCTTTATAAGTCGTTTTTTGAGTAGTAATCAGTTAAAATGCCCGCTTCTAAGCTAGCTCATTAACTGAGGAAATCAAACTACAATGGATACTCATCGTCCCATTCGTCGCGCACTATTAAGTGTGTCTGATAAAACCGGTATTGTTGAATTTGCCCGCGCACTTGAAGCGCAAGGCGTTGATATTTTATCAACTGGCGGCACATGTAAACTACTTGCTGATAACGCCATAAAAGTGACTGAAGTATCAGATCACACAGGCCACCCTGAAATCATGGATGGTCGCGTAAAAACTCTTCACCCAAAAATTCACGGCGGCATATTAGCCCGTCGCGGACAAGATGAAAGCGTAATGGCAGATAACAACATTTCTGCTATCGACATAGTTGTAGTTAACTTATACCCCTTTGCGAATACAGTCGCTCAAGAAAACTGCAGCCTTGAAGATGCCATTGAAAATATTGATATTGGCGGCCCTACAATGGTTCGTGCAGCCGCTAAAAACCACAAAGATGTAACAATCGTGGTAAACGCGAGCGACTACGACCGTGTTATTAGCGAAATGCAAAACAACAATGGTTCAACAACGTACAAAACACGTTTTGATTTAGCGATTGCCGCCTACGAGCACACTGCACAATACGATGGCATGATTGCTAACTACTTCGGTAAAATGGTTCCTGATTACACCGAGGAAGCTGCTGTAGAGACTAAATTCCCACGTACTATCAATATGCAGTTCACTAAAAAGCAAGATATGCGTTACGGTGAAAACTCACATCAAGATGCTGCTTTTTATGTTGAAAATGACATTGCTGAAGCATCAGTTGCAACAGCAACTCAATTGCAAGGTAAGGCCCTTTCGTTTAACAACATTGCAGATACCGATGCAGCACTTGAATGTGTTAAAGAATTTGACGTACCTGCGTGCGTAATTGTAAAACATGCTAATCCGTGTGGTGTTTCAATTGGCGACAATATTCTACAAGCATACGAGCGCGCTTTTAAAACAGACCCTACATCAGCATTTGGTGGCATTATTGCCTTTAACCGAGAGCTAGATGCAGCAACTGCACAAGCAATTGTTGACCGTCAGTTTGTTGAAGTAATTATTGCACCTAGTATTTCGAGCGACGCTGCAAAAATTGTTGAAGCTAAAAAGAACGTGCGCCTATTAGAATGTGGACAGTGGACAGGTAAAGCAGCTGGCCAAGATATTAAACGCGTTAACGGCGGTATTTTAGTTCAAGACCGCGACTTAGGCATGGTAACGCAAGGCGACTTAAAAGTTGTTTCTAAGCGCCAGCCTTCTGAGCAAGAACTTAAAGATTTACTGTTTTGCTGGAAAGTAGCTAAATTTGTTAAATCAAACGCAATTGTTTATGCCCGTGACGGTATGACCATTGGTGTAGGCGCAGGCCAAATGAGCCGCGTATACTCAGCTAAAATTGCAGGTATAAAAGCCGCCGACGAAAACCTTGAAGTTAAAGGTTCAGTTATGGCGTCTGACGCATTCTTCCCATTCCGTGATGGCATTGACGCAGCCGCAGCCGCTGGCATTACTGCGGTAATTCAGCCTGGTGGCTCAATGCGTGATGAAGAAGTGATTGCAGCTGCTGATGAAGCTGGCATGGCAATGGTACTAACTGGTATGCGCCATTTCCGCCACTAATCACACAAAGGGTTAAACGTTGGTTTAACCCTTTTTGTTTGCTATAAATTCACGTATTCTGATTATTCAATAACCTATTTAAAATTATAATGTGAAGGAACAAACAATGAAATTTGCGCTAAAATCGCTACTTGTAGCCACACTAACAATGACATCGACTATGGCGCTTAGCCATAACCACGAATCAAGCCTTGAACATGCACTTCAATCAAGCGAACGCAGTGCTAAAAACAGCGCTCGTGATGAATATCGTCACCCAGCTCAAACACTTGCATTTTTTGGCTTTAAACCAACCATGACAGTTGTTGAAATTGCACCCGGTGGTGGTTGGTATAGTGAAATTTTAGCGCCAGCATTAAAAGAGCAAGGCACTTATTATGCCGCGCACTTTCCTGCTGATTCATCAGTTGGCTACTACCAACGCTCTCTTGCAGGCTTTAAACAAAAAGTAGCTGAAGATGAGCGCTTTAGTAGCGTTAAAATTACTGAATTTGCACCTGTAACACATTTAGATATTGCACCAGCTGGCAGTGCCGATATGGTTTTAACATTTCGTAATGTACATAACTGGTATATGGGCAAAGATAAAAGCGGTGCATTAAGTGCATTCCAAGCTTTTTATAAAGCCCTTAAACCAGGTGGTACATTAGGTTTAGTTGAACACCGTTTAGCTGAAGAGCGTGCTGATGAAGATCAAAAAACATCAGGTTATATGAAGCAGAGCTACGTAGTAGACCTTGCTGAACAAGCTGGGTTTGAATTAGTAGCAAGCAGTGAAATAAATGCAAATCCAAAAGATACAGCCGATCACCCTAAAGGTGTATGGACGCTGCCACCAAGCTTAAGACTCGGCGAACAAGATGCTGACAAATATAAAGCCATTGGTGAAAGCGACCGCATGACGCTGAAATTTAAGAAACCGCTTTAAATAGGAATTTTCGCCATGAATGTTTTAGTCATTGGCAGCGGCGGCCGCGAACACGCACTTGCGTTTAAAGCCGCTCAAAACACCAAAGTAAATACTGTATTTGTAGCCCCTGGTAATGCAGGTACTGCACTTGAACCAAAACTTGAAAACGTAGCAATAAACGTTGACGACTTAGATGGTTTACTTAGTTTTGCACAGCAAAATAAGGTAGAGCTTACTATTGTAGGTCCAGAAATACCGTTAGTACTGGGTGTTGTTGATAAGTTTCGTGAGCATAACATGGCTATTTTTGGACCAACGGCGGGCGCAGCTCAGCTTGAAGGTTCGAAATCGTTTACTAAAGACTTTTTAGCACGTCATAAAATCCCAACTGGCGACTACCAAACGTTTGAACAGATTGAGCCTGCCCTTGCTTATTTAAAAGAGAAAGGCGCGCCAATTGTTGTAAAAGCAGATGGTTTGGCTGCGGGTAAAGGCGTAATTGTAGCCATGACGGAGGCCGATGCCGAAGAAGCTATTCGCGATATGCTTGCGGGTAATGCTTTTGGCGATGCGGGAAGTCGTGTTGTTATTGAAGAGTTTTTAGACGGTGAAGAAGCGTCTTTCATTGTAATGGTTGATGGTAAAAACGTATTACCATTTGCAACAAGCCAAGATCATAAACGCGCTTACAATGGCGATGCGGGTCCTAACACGGGTGGCATGGGTGCATACTCACCTGCGCCAGTTGTTACTGATGAAATCCACCAGCGTATTATGAACGAAGTGATCTACCCTACGGTAGAAGGCATGGCAAGCGAAGGCCATCCGTACACCGGCTTTTTATATGCAGGTTTAATGATTGACGAAACAGGCACCCCTAAAGTAATTGAGTACAATTGTCGCTTTGGCGATCCTGAAACTCAACCAATGATGCTACGTTTGCAATCAGATTTGGTTGAGTTGATTGAAGCTGCTAACCGTGTAGAACTTGATAAAACAACAATTGAGTTTGACCCACGCGCAGCCGTTGGTGTTGTAATTGCCGCTAAAGGCTACCCTGGTGATTACCCTAAAGGTGACGCTATTTCGGGGCTAAAAGTGGATTACCCTGCAGGTGAAAAAGTGTTTCATGCGGGTACTAAACAAAGTGGCAATGACGTTGTAACCGCAGGCGGTCGCGTATTATGCGCAACAGCACTTGGTAACACTGTTACGCAAGCGCAGCAACGCGCCTATGAGCTTGTTAAACAAATTAGCTGGGATGGTATGGAATATCGTACAGATATAGCTTACCGTGCTATTGCACGCGAGCAATAGCCTTAATACCTATTCATTGGTATAACCAATTAATTTAACTAAAAAAGCGCAGTTTCCCTGCGCTTTTTTAGTGCTACACTAATTAAAAGGTTTTTTAAAAGTAAATTAACGTTGGAACTAAGAACTTTACGTTACCATGCAATTGCTGTTGCCATACTGATTTTTATATTTTTTATAATCAGTACATTGGCATCAAACTTAGTCGTGCCTACACGATATACAATTGATAAAACGGCTCCAATGTACCTCGATTACGCCTACTATATTGACGAAACCAAAACTAAAACATTCGATACCATCATTAACCAACCTGAATTACTTACTCATCAACCATTTTCAGATGTTCCATGGAGCTTTAGCCAACAAAATTATTGGTTGTTTCTTGATTTAGAAAATAAAAGCCTTAACAAGCAAAATGTTGTAGCACATTTTGACAACCCTATGGTCGATCACCTTACGGTTTATCGCCTCGATAAAAATAACAAACTAGTTGAAACATACAAACTCGGCGATAAAGAAGAAGCCCTCTCTTTATTTGAATACAGCGTGCCGCATATTCGCTTTTTAGTAGAAAGAAAATCATCACAACGCCTAGTAATAAAAATAGACACAATAGGCATAAGTAAAACACCTGTAAACTTGTATCGTGATAAAGAGTTTATTGACTTAGTGCGCTCTCAAACTGGGATCTGGGGTATTTTTGTAGGCGTGCTATTGATGGCTGCGCTTTACAACTTGGTGCTTTATTTTGGTATAAAAGACCGTGTTTATTTAATTTATATTGGCTACATCGTCAGCGCTATTACACTAATGGGTGCAGTACTGGGCTTTGGTTTTTATTTATGGCCTAAGCAATGGCAGCTCTTTATTCACGAACAAATTGTGTTTAGTAATTATGGGGTCGCCTTTTTCACCCTTGCTTTTTGCACCATGTTTTTGCGCTATCATAAAGATAAATGTTGGCGTTACAAAATGAGTATAGCTCTACTTTGGCTTATGTTTACTCTTGCTGTATGTAGCTTGTTTATTCCTGAAAATATAGCGGCTCCTATATTTTTTGGTGTAATGGTACTGCTTTATATTACTTGTATTATTTTAATATATAACAAGTTACGCAGTGGTTTTAGGTGGGCTAAGTTTTATGTTTTATCATGGATACCGCTAATTTTTGGTGCGGCAATTCAACCTATGGAACTCACTGGTGTTTTACCGTATACCTTTGCAACCCGCCATGCCTTTTTAGTCGCTATTTTGTGCGAAGTTATTTTAATGGCGATGGCATTAGCAGACAGGGTAAGGTATCAGCGAGAACGTGCGCTTTACCATGCCACGCATACACAACAAACACGATTACTTAACAGCTCCAAGCTAAAACAAGCATTTATGGCACTACAGAGCCAAAATCGCTCAACAACGTTGTGTTTAATAAAAATACGTCACTTTAATTCACTCAATACGATTATTACCTCTTCTCAGGGCTACACACTTATAAAGCATATAGCCAAAGAGCTTGAATTAGAACTCAGCCATGAACGTGAATTTACAAACCTCGAAACAGATTTAAACACCAGTCCTCGCTTAGCCGATTTAAGCAGTGGTGTATTTGCCTGTATTTCTACAAAAACACAAAACCAAGAAATGCTAGAAGCACTACTGACTAAAATAATTAGTAGCCTACCAAAACAATATGAAATTAAAGGGCTAAACCTGCAGCTTAGTTACAGTATAGGTATTAGTAGTGCAGGCAAGACTAACGACTTTGAATATTGGTTAAAGCGTGGTTATTTAGCGCTTAAAAAAGCAAAAGGTAGCGTTAATCAAGTTGGGTCATCGTCAAACGGTAATAATCTGATGATGGACGTTGCTCTAGCCGCTAAGCTGCAACAAGCAATCAAAACAAATCAACTGGCGCTTTATTACCAACCTCAAATAAACTTATTAAGTAACCACGTAAGTGGTGCTGAAGCTTTATTACGTTGGCCCGACCCAACTTACAGCAACTTATCAATTGAAGAGCTAATAATACTTGCTGAACACACCGGTATTATTAACGAGCTAACACTGTGGGTAATAGAGCAAGCTTGTAAAGACATAGTTGAGCTTACTAAAAATGGCTATAACGAGCACACAATTAGCGTAAATTTAAGTGCTAAAAACTTAACCATAAATAACTTAGCCGAAAAAGTAGAAAATATTTTAATTAAATACCAAGTGCCGGCACACTTACTTAAATTTGAACTAACCGAATCGGCCTTCGTAGATAGTCAAGATGCACTTATAAAGTTAGTTGATGAGTTAACCGCATTAGGTATTAAAGTGGTACTGGATGACTTTGGGACAGGCTACGCGTCACTTAGCTACTTAGTTAATTATCACTTTAGTGAGCTTAAAATAGATAAGTCATTTGTTTTTGATTTGCCTAATAACCCAACTCACCAAGTTATTGTACAAACAGCCATTGATATGGCGCATAACCTCAATTTATCAATAACAATTGAGGGGGTAGAAACCCAAGAAATCCATCACTTGCTCAAAGATATGAACGCTGATTCCGCCCAAGGTTATTTATACGCAAAAGCACTGCCTTACACCGACTATTTACACTTCTTAAAAAGCCAATATAGCTTAAAAATGTTAGACTCCTCTTTTTAACATCTTTAGGGGCCAAGTAAAGATGCAAGGCACACTGCGTAAACTAAAATCGAGCTTAACCGAACCAGTACAATATCACTTACCTGTAGGTGAACACTTAGTAGACTTAAATGCATTTATAGGTAAGGAGCTTACGCTTACCTTTAGTGGCACTATTTTATGTTCTAACTGCGGTAAAAAAACCAAAAAAAGCTATTCTCAAGGTCACTGTTTTGTATGTATGCGCAAGCTTGCTAGTTGCGATATGTGCATAATGAAACCAGAAACCTGCCACTACGATCAAGGCACTTGCCGAGAGCCGCAGTGGGGCGAAGAAAACTGCATGATCCCACACTATGTGTATCTCGCTAACACCTCAGGTTTAAAGGTAGGTATTACCCGCCACACACAAATACCGACTCGCTGGGTTGATCAAGGCGCCACTCAGGCATTACCTATTTTTAAAGTGCAAACTCGCCTGCAATCTGGTTTAGTAGAAGTTGCATTGGCTGAATTTATTGCCGACAAAACTAATTGGCGCAATATGCTAAAAGGTCAAAACGACGCAATTGACTTAAAAGCAGCGGCAGCCGAGCTGATCCCACAAATTAGTGAAAAGCTAAACGAGCTCAGTGAATTATTTGGCGCAACAGCAATAGAGCAACTTGATGAAGATGTGGTTGATTTAAACTTTCCAGTAACCGAATACCCAACAAAAATCAGCTCATTTAACTTTGATAAAGACCCTGTTGTAAGTGGTGTTTTACAAGGTATTAAAGGTCAGTACTTAATCTTTGAAAAAGGCGTTATTAATATACGTAAATTTACGTCTTATGAAGTAACCGTAGGCTAACGGGCCATGTTAAACAGCTACCCACAATTATTGGTTATTTATAATGAGCTTGAGATAGCCCATAACCAACAAGAGCAACAAGAGTGCTTGCACAGCGTTACGCAAAGTGAGCTAAGCGATGTGCGAGTACTTAACAAGCAAGGTGACTACCTTAATTTACAAGGCACTGTTTGCCCTAAATTGAATGGCGAGCAACTAGCACAGCTTGTTACAGCTTACTTATTAAATGAAGGGCAATGCTGCCTTGGTAAAATCAAAACCCTAAGTACTGCGCAGGCGTTTGATTTACTAGGGCTATAAACACTCTCTTTATTTAAACCTCAGTAAGCACTTTTATATGCGCTACAGCACTGCGACCTAAAGCTGATAGCGCATAGCCACCTTCTAAATACGAAATAACCCCTTTACAACCGCCCTCTTTAGCAACACCACATAGTTGCTCGGTAAGCCAAATATAGTCATCCTCTACAAACTTTAAGCTTGCCATATCATCTTCTAGGTGAGCATCGAACCCTGCGCTTATAAAAAGTAATTCAGGTTTAAACGCTTTTAATTTTGGTAGCCATTGCTGAGCAAACACCTCTTTTAAATCGTCGCCATTACTGGCAATTGGCAGAGGTGAATTAACTATATGACTATTATTTTTAACCGCTGTATTTGGATAAAACGGATACTGAAATAACGAACAAAGCAGTACATTTTCGTCATCAATAAAAATATCTTGCGTGCCATTACCGTGGTGTACATCAAAATCCGCAATAGCAATGCGCTTAACCCCTTTGCTTTGTGCGTACTTAACAGCAATAGCTAAGTTATTAAACACACAAAACCCAGATGATGAGTTTTTATTAGCGTGATGCCCTGGCGGGCGCACTGAGCAAAAAGCAGCATCGAGTTTATCGGCAAGTATTTCATCAACCGCTAACAATCCTGCACCTACTGCCCGCTCAATCGCTTTAAACGAATCGGGGCACAGCCACGTATCGCCATCTAAATTAGCGAGCCCTTCTGTTGGTAGCGTATTTTCTACGTGTTTAAGTAAAGCTTCATCGTGAGCAAGTAAATAATGCTCACGCTCGGCCTTGGGTGCTTGTAGGTGTGTTAAGCCAACATCTACGCCGCTGGCAAGTAATCGGTCTGTTATGGCATCTAGACGTTCTGGGCACTCGGGGTGGTCGTCTATCATTTTATGCTTACGGCAATGAGGATGAGAAATAACAGCGGTACGCATAAAAAGTCCCTTACAAGGTGTAAAAGCTTAATATAGCAAAGCCACCGATGGGTGGCTTTGCGACTTTGGTTTATATCAATACTTTAAATATCAATATTAGCTATTTTGCTTTTAAATGTAGGTTTCTAAAGTCAAAGCTAAAGTCGGTTACTTGTGTTGATACCGCACGCATTTTGGCACTGTTTACACGATTTTGTGAGCTCATTTCAAAACGAATAAACGCATCTGCTTCTAGTAATTTTTCATCCCACTTAACAATAAATGTATTACCAGTGTAATGCTCAAGAGTGCCTTTCAAGCGTTTAGTGTGGGTAAAATCAATGCGTAATTTACCATCTAACTGCTCAATAATTACATCGCCATACCAATCATCGTGTAATGTACCGGTGTAATTAATGTTTGGTAATTGTGGTTGGTAGTCAGCGGGGGCTTCTGGTTTTGCATTAGCATACGCTTGTTGCTTGCCTTCAAAATGACTTTTAGCTAAATCTTCTACCCAGTCTTTATCTTCAAGTTCAAGTGCATCTTCAAGCACTTCATGGGTTACTGCCGAAAGTGCACCAAAAGCTTGTTGATTAGATAAAATAACAATACCGAGGTTTTTCTCAGGCAATAAAGTAACTTGCGATACCATTCCCAAAATACCACCGCCGTGACCTAGCTTTTTAAAGCCGTGGTAGTCTTCAATACTCCAGCCTAACCCATAACCCCTAAACTGCTGATGATACGATTCAAACGCACTTTTAGACGTCATAGACGTAATATGTGGGTGCCACATTTGCGCTTGTTGCTTTTCACTAAATAGCTGCTCGCCACTTGGCATTTTACCGCCTGCTAATTGCGTACGTAGCCATTGACTCATATCGCTTACACTTGAAGCAATGGCGCCTGCGCCTCTAAAGTCCTCAAGGTAGTTCACAAAAAATGGATGAAGCGTGCCATCCATAGGGATATGACCTGTCGCCCAGTTTTTATTACTTTTAGGAATACGTGAAAAGCCCGCGCGTGAGTTATCCATGTGCAGCGGCTGTAATATATTTTTTTCGATGTAATCGTTCCAGCTCATACCCGACACACGTGCAACCACTTCACCAGCGGTAACAAACATCAAGTTGTTATAAGCGTACTTACTACGAAAGCTGCTCGCTGGTTTTAAATACTGTAATCCCGCTAAAATTTCATCAACTGATTTATCGGTACTTGGCCAAATCATTAAATCTCCTTGCCCAAGCCCAAGCCCACTGCGATGACTTAATAAGTCACGAATACGCATTTCGCGTGTTACGTACGAATCGTACAATCTAAACTCGGGTAAATGATCAATTACGCGGTCATCCCAGCTTAATTTACCTTCATCAACCAACTTTGCCAGTGCCGCAGTAGTGAATGCTTTTGTGTTTGAAGCAATACCAAATAAAGTGTCTTTGTTTACTTTTTTGTTGGTATCGAGATTAGTTACACCAAAGCCTTTAGCAAATATTACTTTATCGTTTTCAACAATGGCAACTGCCATCCCGGGTACGTCAAAACGTGCCATTGACGCTTTAATTACATCGTCAACTTTGTTGGTATCAACTTGTGCCCAGCTGCTAAACGTAGTGCCTGCTAATAGTGCAATTGCGGCAAGTTTGGTTAATTTCATATCAATCCTATTTTATTATTTTTGATGAACTGCAAATTCAATTGCTGCGCGCTCTTGATTGGTGTCGCTTTTTTGTGCGCGATTTAATATGGCATCACTGTATTCTTTTGGTACGCCCGCTTCAAGTGAACCGCGATGAACGTGTTTTATGTACCAATCATATGGCAGTACATCGCTGTCATGGGTATTAGCTATATAACAATGTGCGGCTACAGTCTCACCCGTTAAAAGCGTTGGGGCTATATCTACACAATCGTAACCTACGCCCTCAATACCATCTAAAATAGCTTTTTCTTCTTCATTGAGCTCATAAATAACGCCGTAAACCAATGCATCTTCTTTATCGCTTGGACAAATACTGCATTTACCTGAGCCATCTTTAAATAGCATATCAAAAGTAAGCTCGTAGCCTTTAAGTATCGCAGTTCCTACACGCTTTACATTGGGCAAGCGCGCTAACAAACGGTTAGATGACATATTAGAACCAAACGAAAAATTATATAGCGGCATTTTTATCTCCTGCGCTTTTTGAATAAGTTAAATAACAACACGTACTGCAAGTGCAATTAAAATAATGCCAATTCCACGGTCAAACCAATAACCGCGTTGTTGGAAAAAGCCCCTTACATTATCGCGAGAAAGCATCATTGAAAGCATTGAAAACCACGCCCAAGTAGCCAATGCCATGTACACGCCGTAGCCGACCTGTACGCTAGTAGGTGTTGTTGGGCTAATCACGAGTGTAAATAACGACATAAAAAATAACGTGGCTTTTGGGTTTAATGCATTGGTGAAAAAGCCGCGCCTAAAAGCCACCCAAACGGGTTCCTCTTGAACGGTTTTGTTTTCAACATCTTTTACAGCCTCGCCTTCATTACTTTCAGGCGGTTTTGCAGCTCTAAGAGCTTGTACGCCTAAGTAAGCTAAATATGCACCAGCAAGGTACTTGAGCGCCATAAATAAACTAGGCGATTGCGTTAAAATAAGCGCAACACCTAAAACACAATAGGCAACGTGCAGTAAAATAGCAGCGCCAACACCTGCGCTTGTCCACAATGCATTGCGCCTTCCTTGTTGCACACTTTGCTTGAGTACTACGGCAAAGTCAGGCCCTGGGCTTGCTACTGCAAAAAAATGAGCAATAACAATCAGTAAAAATTCATCTAAGTATTCCACGCAGATCCTTGCTAGTTTGGCGAATAAGCTAATAACAGCGGGTTGGCCGAGTTATTTACCAATGCTTTAATTTCTTTTTGTGCTTTTTTAAACTGGCCACGTAAATGCGGCTTTAAATGCTTTTTAGACACTTTATCGTTTTTAAAGTAACTAATTAGGGCATGCATAAATACCGTATGCGTTTCACTTAACTTAGCTTCACGGTTAGCGTATGGGTTATAGCAAGAGCCACACCCGCCTTTAAACTGATACACCGTATTACTCATCATCACACCAAACCCTAAAAAACAAGCAAGTGCATCAGCAGCTTGTGGTAAATACTCCCTACCACCTGGCGGTAGCACCCCAACGTGATGAATAAGTATGGTGGCCAGAGTACCTGCATAACTAGCCACTAAATCTTGTGGCTGATTAATCTGGTTAGGATTAAAAGAAATATTAATCGTATGGCTTGGAGGCACAATTAGATGGCTGCCTTCGCCACGTATTTCATTGCTAAATTCAAAGTGTGGAAAAACTTGCGGTTGTAATTGCTGCGGTGCAACTAGTTGGATAGGCCATGCGTTCATACCCGCGTAATTAGTAACGCGGTTAAAAACATTACTCGCCATTTCTTCAATGCTCGATACCGAATCAGGGAAAAAAGTGGCCGTTGGCAGTATTATTTGAGTGTGCTTTGTAAAAAACTCAGCATCAAAGTTTTCTACAGCCCAAATAAATGTATCAATAAGCCATTGCTGTTCTTGCTGCTCTAATAATGGCTTTGATTTAAATAAAGCTAACATAGTGTGCTCTTTTAGGTTTTAGTTTAGGTGCTTACGTAGGTGCTAACTTAGTCTTTTTGTGTAAGCGCCCAGTCCCACGCTTGAGTATTGTATAGCGGCACTGTTGATAGCGCATGGTGGTGGCTTCCACTAGACTCTTTAGTTGAGTACGATAAGTACAATAAAGTACGATTTTCAGCATCGTAAATACGACGTACTTTTAGTGATTTAAATAATATACTTTTAGATGATTTAAAGATCACTTCGCCCGATTTGCTACGGTCTATTTTTTGTAGCTGCTGCGCTGTAATTGGCCCCGTTTGACGACACGCTATAGACATATCAGAGGGATCAGAAAAGTCCAAATTAGCCTCTATATGACTAATATGACAAGTAACGCCCTCAACAATAGGATCTTGCTGCGAATTCACCACAACATCTTTAGTTGTAAATAACCCAAGGCTTACCGAAGCAACATCGTCAGAGCAAGCACTTAACGTAACAATTGCACCTGCAAGTAAAGCTAAACGTTTAAATTTTTGTGGTAATTTCATACTTATCCTTAATCAATATATAGGTAACTTAGTAGATAAGTTACTAAGCGAAGGTTCACCTGTTTGTTTTTATACTAACATCAAAAATAAATACGACTAAATTAGTTTAAAGTAAAGATTTTAGATAGCTCAGGGTTTAGTGACCCCTCTTGTATTTGATACAATTACCTCTCGCTCATGCAGTAACTCATAATAGGAAACGCCTAAATGCCGCACATTATTATTGAACACTCAGAAGACCTCCCCGTTTTACCTCAAGTACTGGTAGAAAAAATTCATACAACCGCTTTCGAAAGTAACTTGTTTGAATTAGAAACCATAAAAACACGTGCTATTGCTTATCAGCAATATCAACTTGGCGCAGGAAAATCAGGGTTTATACATATCGCGGTACATATTTTGGCAGGACGCTCAATTGAGCAAAAACAAATGTTAAGCGAACTGCTACTTTCATGTTTAAAAACATATTGCAGAGCATCAGACAGTCTAAGCGTAAATATTTACGATATTGAGCATGAGATATACCGTAAAAATTAGTTAACTCTTGTAGCTTTGAGCAATAAAAGTAAACACTAGTAAGTAAAAAGCCCCAATAGGGGCTTTTTTGTCTTCTGACATTAAATGCTGATCACTGTCACTTATAAAGCAAAGCATCTGATCTAACGCTGGAATTTAATAGTGCATTCGCACTATTCCAAATTTAAGAAAGCTTAGCTTAATCTATGGATTAACTTTATTTAGATTACGTTTATTCTTAGGGGTAACTAAAGAATAAAAATTACACAATATTAAATTAATGTAGCTTTAAATAATTTGGATAGATATTTACTTGGGAAATTTGTAAAAGTGGTGGCCCCTCCCAGACTCGAACTGGGGACCTAACGATTATGAGTTGCAAAACAAGGACTTACTACGAGTTACTTTTTAATATAACTATTTACTAATTTTCATAGCTATATCATAGGGTTATTGAATAACCCCTACCTCTGATGCATAAATCATTATGTATTTCAGAACGTTAAATTTTACGTTCAAAGTAGCACAGAGGTAGCACCATATGTCAGACACAAAATTTCGCTTCACAGAATTGTCGCTTGAAAAGATAGAATCAAACGGTAAACGCACTCGCTATTATGACAATCTATTGTCAGGACTCATTTTAGATGTGAGCGTAGCAGGTAAGAAGTCATTTAGAGTTTATAAAAAAATACCAGGAAGAGACACCCCTATTAATGTCACCCTTGGGTACTTTCCATCAATTACACTTGATGATGCAAGGCGAATGGCTCGTAAAGTAATGGCAGATATTGCTGAGGGTATAAACCCGAACGACCTTAAGCGCCAATTTAGAGCAGCTTCAATTACCTTGAAAGAAGCCTTTGATTCATACATCGAATCTAGAGTTCTTAAGCCTATAACTGAAAGAGGGTATCAACAAAAAATAGATTGCTACCTATCTGATTGGCATAACAAACGTCTAGCCGATATTAATCAAACAATGATTTTAAAGCGCCAACGAGAAATAACCTCAAGAAGTCCTGCTCAGGCAAATTATACCATGCGCCTAATGCGTGCTTTATTTAACTTTGCTAAAGCTGAATACAAATCTTCTGAAGGTCGCTCATTATTTCCAGAAAACCCTGTAGATGCACTTTCTGAAAAACGAAGCTGGAATAATGTAAAGCGTAAAACAACACGGCTGCGTCGTTCACAACTAAAACCTTTTGTAGATGCATTATATGAAGTTAGAAATGAAGCAGCTAAATATCGTCAAAATACTCGCGTTGGTTTTTGTGATTATCTGGAGTTTTTAACCTTTTCAGGCCTGAGAAGGTCTGAGCTACTGCAACTCCCATGGTCACAAGTACACCTTGAAGATAGAATATTCATTCTAGAAGATACAAAAAATGGCTTGGACGTCGAGTTTCCAATTACAGATCGATTAGCTGAGATATTTAATCGACGAAAAGAATACAAGGTATCTGACTATGTATTTGGTACAAATAGCAAAAAAGGCTACCTGACTGATCCTAAAAAAACGTTAAAGCATGTATGCCAAATTGCAGGAGTAAAAATTACTTCGCATGATTTGCGCCGCACATTTACATCGATGGCTGAGAGTAGCGGAGTGTCAGGATACCTCCTGAAACGTCTCCTAAACCACATTACAGACAAAAGTGATGTAACTGCAGGCTATTTAATCTTAACCGCTGAGGAGCTTAAAGAGCCAGCAGAAAAAGTAACAGAAACGATAGCCAAATATGCGGGGCTTATCAGTCCCTGTTACAACTTGGGATTAACAGATATTAAGCTGCAGCTAGAGAGTTTAAGCAAGGAGCAAAAAATAGAATTAGTAAGTACGTTATTGAGATAATGCCTGCGAACTGCTTTGCTTGAATTATAATTTGCAGCTTCATAAAAGCTGCAAATAGATATTAAACTGCTTTCTAGATACCTGCTTAATTTAGCAACTATCGATACGAGTACGTAAACTAAATCTAATAATTTTCAACTAAATTAAGTCAGCACGGTTCAAAAGCAACTCACTATCTTTCATCGTAAGAAACAACCTATAAGGCTCGTCAGGAAAAGCAATGAATCCATATTTCTCATAAAACTCTTTTGCTTTATCATCTTTAGCATCTACAACTAGCATGGGGGTAGGGACTGAAAGAGAGGCAATATATGAATTGCGGATAGCGTCTATCAACAGGAACTCACCATGCCCTTGCCCTTGATACTGAATGTCTATTGCGAGCCTACCTAAAAGAGAGCAATTTAAATTGCCTTTTGGAAGCTTCTTGACCATTTCCGGAGGTAAAGATGATTGGTCAATACTCATCATAGCTAAGGTATAAAAGCCGATGATTTTTGAAGGTACTTTTCCATCTGAAAGAACAAATGTTCTTGCAAGATGTTTTTTTTCGTGTTGGCCTGAGATTGTTTTCAGGTAATTATTTAGCGGTAGAACACCGCAGTCAAATGACTTTTTATCATGTTCGGTGGTAATTTTCTCTATTTTCATTATTCTTACGAGCCTTATATTTCATGGCTGCTTGTAAGAGCTTATCATTAACATTCGCAGGTTTGTCTAACGCTTCAAATAATGCGCTTGCATTTGCTTCACTCAGCTGTAATACATTCGTATAATTCACAACTCGCTGAGCCTCTGAAATAGCTACATTAGTCAAAAAACTATTAAGACTTGTTGCACCAGATAATAATGCTGCTCTTTCCAGCAACTCTCTATTTTCTATTGTAACTCGAGCAGTAATACGCTCGGTCGCCATATTTTGAGTTTTCATATTTGATCCTCTATTCCCCTCCAGAATTAAATTCTTAGAGAGTGGCCTTATAAAGGCCTAGTTCCAAAAATCTTATCGAGCTTCCTTTGTTTATAAAATAGGACAGCTGCAACTAAGTTCGATTGGGCCAATAACAAGCAATTAAAACTTTACTTGTATTCTTACATTATAAGATGATTCTACCTTGCTGTCAATAGCGGTGCCATTTTGGCACCAAGCTTAAATTTTCATTTTAAATAACCAACTTTAAAAATCGAATATTATAATGCATCTGACTTATCAGAATTAAGCTGTATAAATTTAGGGGTTATAATCTCAGAACTATAAAATGCGTTTATTTCTATATTTATAAATACGTTTAGCACTTCTTCCTGTTTAGAACATTGAGTATACAGCTAACACAGGGGCCGCAAGGGACATAAAAAATCAAAAGTACGAATCAAAAAAGTTAAAGGTACGACAGCTTTCATCAAAAGTACGATACTATTCAAGATCAAAAGTACGACACTAACCTGTGTTTATCCTTTTCATAAAAAGTTCGGAGTTAAGTTTTGCGAGTTCCATCCTTCCACTTTCAATATCACGAAAAATAAATAAGCTGTCGCCTTCAACCTTCAATAGGTAATCAAGTATTTTTTCTATTTTTCTAAGCCGCTTTTTTAAATCTGACAATGACGATCTAATACCAATTCTTTCTCGTAAATTATCTAACTTGATAACTTGCTTAGAAGGTCTACCACAGCGCTTCCGGCAGACTTCATAAAGTCTGCGATCAAATGGTTTGGATAATTGAAAGTAATCTTCATGTAATGTTAATACATCATTGTCATCAACCGTCTCAATGAGCCAATCGGGCAGTGTTACTTGCCAACAACTTAAACCACTACCTTCGATTAACTTAAAGCCTTCGATGAGGCCCATACTTTCCAAAAATCTTCGGCCATTAAACTTATAATCAGTAGTGATTAAAGTTCCTGCGAGTCGATATAAAGCCTTTTCAACAAGTTTATACTCTTTTCCTGATGTTCCTCTCCCTGTAGCCTTTAGGAGATCATAGGTGTTGAAGCGAACCGTGTTACTAAGCTCTAACTTAGCATTTTTTGCAGCCATGATATGGCTTAAGCAATAAATGAGTATTTCTTTATCTTTGATGGTTGCTCGACCCAGGACGCTTGGAACGATTTTTATCGATACGCCTTTATATGAAAAATCCAAAACACCTTTAGACTTGCCGTCTAATGCAAACACAGGCCACACCATTGAAAACATATCTGATTTCAAATTGACATGAGTCATTTTGCATTCAAAATGCGCCATAGCTAGCGTTACTTGTTTCTTGGTTGAGAAGCTAACCAGTTGTGAAAATCTTCGACAGGGAAGAGTAATCGAGCGCCAATTTTAATATGTGGCGGTAATGGGTAATTTCCACAGCCTTGTTTGTTCTTAGAGATTTGATTAAAAAGAGCTTGTTTACTGATAAAAAGTAAGTCGGCTACTTCTTCTGAACGATAAAATACCTTTTCCATTATATTGACCTCAAAGCGTAAGCGTTGAGCTCAATTATTAGCTCAACACATCATTAATTAGTTGAGCGACAATGGTAATTAAGTGGTAAGAAGCTTGTCCTTGAAAAACAGGGGTAACTTTCAGGGGGTTTTTGATGTTTTAGGGACAAAGTGAAATAATCTAGTAAACGAAAAAGAGTAACTTTATGATTTTTATCTATATTATTTTTTAAAGTGGGGATTGGCTAGTGTAAATACCTACAAAAAAATTTTCTTGATAATCTTTTTAAGTAGGCTTTTGGAGAGGTCTACGTAATATCACTTACATTTAAGATAAAACAAAACAGCAAAGAAGAGCACAAGACTTAGAATCAAAGCGCAACCAGCGAGTACAGGAGCCATGTTTAAATCCTGCCTTCTTTAATTGCTGCAAAAAGATCATTTTTCAGCTTGTCGTAGCGTCGAATAGCGCGAATCGCTAACACCATTAAAATCCACATTTAAAACTATTCGTATATTGTCATAACTGCAATCTCTGCTAATGCTTTGTACTTGAGTATAGAAAAGATCCTTCCCAATTACACAAAGCAATAATCCACTCACTAATATTTTGTTGCTTCTGCTCATTACAGCCCATGAAGGGGAAAGTAATTTTTTTGCTTCGAGATTTGAAATGACTGAAAGGCTCTAACCTAATATCCCAAACCTCACCTATTTCATTTGTTACATCGAAAGCCAGCGCTTTTTGAGAAATCAAAGCAAAAAATATTTCCTGCTCTGTCTGCACTTCTTTCTCAAATGATAGCCCTAATGGTTCACATTCAGCTTCGATACCAGCTAAGCGGCTTTGAAACTCAGCTACTACAGGTATAAATGGCCTTAGTTCAACATTTTTGTATAGATCTAAAAGTAACATACATTGCTCCTTAAAATTAGGCATGCCTAATTTTGAACACTGCCCTATTCTTTAAGTGATTAGTAATAGGTGTCGTAAAGCTCTCCACGTGATTGTGCATCTTCAGCTTCTTCACGCGACATAAATTCACCATCAGCGATAATATTGCCCATACCATCATTCAATTGGTCTAGTTGCTCTTTTTCGTTCGACGACTGCTCATCGCTTGTAAATATACTTACCAGCAAGTAGATAGCCCCGACTAATACACACACAAATGTTTCAAGCATATTCATTCCTCTCCAAATTCAAATTACCCACGAAAGCAAAAGCTAAGGATTCCTTAGTATCCAGATCCAATTAAAGCTAAGAAACTCTTAGTTTTCAAGTTAAGAATAATAAATAATGAAAACTAATGACGAATCACCATTTCCAAAGCGATTAAAAGAGGCAAGAAAAGCCAAAGGCTTATCACAAAAACAGCTAGGGATTTTAGCTGGCATGGATGAATTTGCAGCATCAGCAAGAATGAATCAATATGAAAAAGGTGTACATTCTCCAGACTTTAAAACAGTGAAAGCACTTGCTGATATTTTAGAAGTGCCCACTGCTTACTTGTATTGTATTGAGGATGGATTAGCATTGATTATTTTAGAGTCTAGTTCTTAGGACAGAAGACGATAATCATTGAGATTAATTATTTATCGGACTTAGCTAGAGTAGCTAATGGCGCAGTACAATGATGCTTAAGCTGTTTATCATCATCTTTATCTAAATCATATCTTGGTGAACAAGCCAAATGTTTTCCCTTTTCATCAAAAATAATACTTTCTGTATTAGTGACAAAAATAAACTCTTTCTTACCCGTGTAAACGATTCTACCTTGTAAGTAATTACCATAAGCATCAATATAAACTGTACACCCCGAGACCTTACTATATTCTTCTTTTTTTACTTCTTTAAAAGGCCTACAAACACCATCCCCTATTAACTTAGCGCCATAAGACTGACCAGCCGAAAAGAATATTGATAAAATACCCCAAACAACCCACAGCAAGGTGGATATAGATATCATATAAATGATCAACCCTATAAATGCGAAAAAAGGATATGCGAACAATTTTTTTAAGCCACCAGGAATTTTTTTAAGCCAATTGAACACCCTACTTGGCTTATTTTTATTCTTTTTTGATAGTTTGTGCTCAAAAAATAAATACCAATAGAGAGCAACAATAAGACAAAGTACAGAAATACTTTCCCAACCCATTTTGAAAAACTTCGCTACCTCGTCCATCCAGTTCTCGTGCATAGTACGGATAGCAAACATAGTCATATGTGTAGTTTCTTGATTACTTAATTCAACATTTGAATTGCCTAATCCTATAACCTCTATAACTCCCTTCAAAAAGCTATAACCTGCATAATGATTAATAGCAGCAATTGCACCGCCTAAAATAGCTAAGATTGACAGTTTGGTCGCAATTCTCTCTATTGTTTCGCTTTTTCTTTTAGTCTCTTCAGTCATTCAATATTCCTTGTAATTGAAACTAATAATTATCATGCTTAAAAGTGTGAATGAAGTAATAAATCACTTTTAAGTTAATTAATTAAACCATTTCAAAATGAGGCATCATGAGCAATTGCCTCCTCTTTTCTGGGCTTCGCCCATCCCCCGCTATGTAGAAGCCTAAAATAGGCTTGCACATAGCGGGGGATGGGCTCTTGAGCATCTTACACGCAGATTTTTATTTGCAGATTGAAATTTAAATTAAAGCTGCTAACCTAAATATTAATCAAGCCCTTCGGGCAAGAAAAAAACAGGCGCTTTTCTGCTGCCTTCAACACGTTGTTACATTCCCTGTAACCCCCACTTCAGAAGCTTTCAGCTTCATCATAAAACCAAGTTTTTTGATTTTTAGGCGCGATCAGTCCGAGCCTTACGCATGCGTAAAACAGGGGCGAATAGGCGTTAGCCGCTGAGCTTAATCAGCCAGTTTTTCTTACAACCACAACGGAGAATAACTATGACCTTTAATGCTAAAGCAGAAGCATTGCGCCTAAAAAATGAAAAAAAATTGATCACTAAAAAACGATTTAAGCCATCTAAACTAGATAAACATAAACAACGACTTCTGGCTCTTTATGAAGAAGATACGAGTATAGCCAATCTTCAAAGATGGCTCTTGCGTAAAGGAATGAGAGTACATTGGACAACTGTAAAACGTTGGGTACAAAAGAATGCCTAAGTTCGCAAAACCAGAAACGCAAGCGGAAAAACTGGCTAAAAACTTATACAAGCACAAAATTATTAAATCTCTAGGTACCGCTCGAAGCTATAAAGCAGCACTTATAAAAATAGCTCGGTGGTCAAAGGATATTGGCATTAATGGTGTGCAAGGCATGAGTATTCAAGATGCTTATAAATATATTGATTACCGCAGTGAGTTTGCAGGCCAAAAAACGCTGGATATGGAACGGCAAGCAATTCAAGCTATGTTTAAACTCAATGGTAAACTTGGCCCTAAAGAAACACTGACTGTAATAAAATCTGAAAAGGAGATAATCGAAAAGTCTCGCGCCTATACTTCAGCCCAAGCTCATGCAATCAGTGAACATCAAACTAGAAAATATAATTTATCTACAAAAATAGCCTACGCAGCAGGCTTAAGAGCCCATGAGCTTTTAACGATTGCCAGAGTATCAGAGCGTAAATCTGATAACCGCCCTGCGTTAAACAGTAAATGGCTTGGTCGAGAAGGTTGTATTTATACAGTGAAAGGCAAAGGCGGCCTAATCCGTGATGTACTAATACCTAACGCACTGGCTACACAACTAGAACAAAGGCGCTTAGCACAGCCTATTACCATTCGTGACAGGGAAATTAACTACTTGCAACGTTATGATATTGGCGGTGGTCATAAATGGTCATGCTCATTCTCAAAAGCATCTAGTCGTACACTATTTTTTTCTAATGGCGGTCATGGCCTCAGGCATAGCTACGCACAAGAGAGAATGGTTGAGCTTAAAGGTTTGGGGCTTAGTAGGCAAATAGCTCTTGAAACAGTTTCGCAAGAGCTGGGTCACTTCAGAGCTGAGATTACAGAGGTTTATTTAAAGTAAGGAGCAGGACGAAAAGGATTTAATTATTAAAGCGGCTAGTTAATATTCAGGCTAATGAGGGAATTCAAACTTTCTAAGTATCAGTTTCGCAAAACCGACTCCAGTATTAGACAAGCGATATTTTCTAATTTTATTAATAACAGCAATTTCAAATAACTCACTCCTATTCATTTTAAAAAACCTGCCAACATTAGTCACATGCTTCGGCTTAGAAATCCCGTTATTATTAATCATCTCTGTGACCTGAGTGGTTGTAAAGAATTCAGATTTCTCAGCATCTCCTCTAGCAACATATAAGACTAATATAATTAACTCTTTTAGAGAAAGCTTCTCAAAATTAGAATGTTTTTGCCTTGTTTGCAAGCCCTGTCCTGCTAAAACGAGCTTCGATTCATAGTTAGTATATAAATCGTTCAACGAGCTCTCATTAGATATTTCCACCGCTTTTGCTTTTTCATGAATTAGTTTCGCAACCCCCATTTCCAATTCCCTTTCATCTCTTTCCTGGAGACCTTCTTCATTAATACTGTCGATGGGCCTGTTGCGCTGATTCTTTCGGTTAAGTCTAAGCTGACTATTGGCTGTCACTAAGACTCTTCTACTTTTATATTTACCAGAAAGATTTTGCTCTATAAACTCTACCTCTTCAACTAAGCGGAAACCAGTAATCACAATATTTTCATCTCCAAAAGAAGATATATATTCAAGAACTTTCTCTGCAACTAGAAATGGAGAAGTCTTCAATATTTCTCTAGCAAAAGCCCCTATCGCAATATCACTTCCCAACCCATGATGTTGCCAATAAATAACATGCATAAAGTCAGAAGCTTCTATGTGTAGGAAATCAAACTTATTTATTAAGTATGTCGCAATTGTGGTTTTACCTGAACAACTTAATCCATAGATAATGTGACAATTAATATTATCAACTAAGCTACCTG
The DNA here is from genome assembly GCF_014164135.1 of Pseudoalteromonas sp. SG45-1. Taxonomy (NCBI): domain Bacteria; kingdom Pseudomonadati; phylum Pseudomonadota; class Gammaproteobacteria; order Alteromonadales; family Pseudoalteromonadaceae; genus Pseudoalteromonas; species Pseudoalteromonas sp. SG45-1. The sequence goes on along the minus strand of NZ_JACJEP010000006.1, from coordinate 110,568 downwards.
TTTTGCTTAATGAATTTGTAATTTTACTTTTCTCTTTAAGCAATTTGTAGCGATCTAAAACTTTAAACATTTCCTCAAATGCTTTTTTTCTAAAATCATACAGATCTGCTTTTTCAATAGGTAACATGCTCAATACGGTTGAAACATTAACAGGTACAAACCATTTGTTAAAAGTTTTATTATCAAGCCACGGGTATATGATATTTGATTCAAAATCGTATTCTTTAATCGTAAAGCTGCCTTCTGTCTTACCTACAAAATAAAAAGGCTCTTCTCTAACCTCTGGCAAATATAAAACTAAATCCGATCTAACCGTAACTGAGCGATCATTTCCTAGTAAATCTAGTTCTAAATCAATATCTATAAAATTTGCATTTTCCATCCAATACTTAACATCAAGGCCTGGGTATTCATAGTTGTATTTTCTAGAAAGCGCATGAATATCTACAGAGGTATCTTCGATTAAAAATGGCTTAACTGCACCAAGCTTAGATTTTTTAAGTTGAGATAAAGCACTTTGGAAGCTCATTTCAAGGAGTTTGCGTCTATTGTATAATCTTGGTTCTTTGTAGTTTGCTAAGCTAGTAATTTCATTGAAATTTCTTATCGTGATATCATAATTTCTACATATATGACGAGCATTTTGCATCTTTATTCGACTTGAAGTAAAAAAGATAAGCTCAAACATACTCTAACTTCCGTCCAGTGTTATTTGGCTTTAGTAATATCTCATTTAAATCATATTTTTCTTTCACATCGCGAATAACCTTTTTATTTTTTCGAGAAAATATGAATACCCCTGGCCCCATACTACTCATTCCAATACCCTTAACATGTTCATTTTCAAGCATAGAAAAAATATTTTTAACATTAGAACCACTGTATTGAACCTCAGCCAATTTCCATGCTGTGTTTCTTATTAAATCGATTGCTTCAATAAATGTTTCATAATTTTTGTCTGCTAATGATGCTGAAACCATAAATATTGCGTTATAGCATGCTTCAAAAGAGTCTATTTTAGCGATAGGAGTAATGGCATTAAAAAAATCAGCCTCTTGCTGCCCGAAGTTATTAAACATACCTTTTGGATAAAGAAATACTATATCGCCAAAAGGATAGCTTTTTTGAAAAAGTAAAGTTGGAATTTTGTTGGGTTCAACCAAGGCCGAAGGTAAATGCGGTTTATTTTCAGATTGTATTCCTGTATCAAATACGAATCCCCCAGTAAAATATGAATGAAGACCCACCCCAGAAGTTCCACCTCTACCCGATAGTACTTGCAAAAATTGAGACGTATAGTCATACCTATTGATAATCAAAAGCGCTTCAATGGCAGCTAGAGTTATAGCTGTACCACTCCCTAAACCAATATGTGGTAGAGGGGCATTATATAAACATGCTTCTAAACCATGAGGAAGCTTTAGGTCTTTTCTTATTTGCTCAAGTTTTATAACTATTCTATCTAATGTAGGCCTAAGCTCTTGAGAAGCAGGTTTAAATTCAATAATACTGGATTTTTTACCTATTAATTTAAAGCCTGTATCAACAGCCATTCCAAACCCACCATTGCATCTAAACGAGCACTGGTGCATTGCAATTAAGTTAAAATGAAGTCTTAACGGAACACTAATCGAAACTTTTTGCATTTTCCCACTCAGTATCGAAAAATTTCTTATAAGGGGCTACAAAACTAGCATTTGAACGAAAATGTATTGAAGGTAAGTATTTTCCTCTTTCATTTTTGAAGTAAGGCCCTATTACTGCGTCTTTATCAGTAATAAATAGATTGTGATTGGGCTCATGCTCATAAAACTTTACCTGGAAGCGTTGATTATATTTATCAGTAAGGCGTTTAATCGCTCGTTTACTGATGTCATATGAGGGCTGCTCTTCTGGCTCTAGAAAATCCCGGTGGGTCAGCAGCATTCTCACTGTTAGCTTTTGATTGCCATCCAGCTTTTTTATAAGAAAATTATCTTCAGCTTCTTCTTCGCAAAAATCTTCAAAGAAACGCTTAGAGGTGTGAAATATCAGGTCAAATTTAGCATCGGCTTTATTTATTAATCGAGAGTAGTATTTCTTATCACCTCTGGTGCTAAGAAACTCTAAAACACCACAATCCTCAAGCTTTTCATTATTTCGGTAATTTTTATAGCCAATCAAAAACTGAACTAAGGAAACTAAAGATGATATTGCCATACCACCTACAATTGGTGCCCACTTTTGATCGAACACCTCCATGGCATATAAGATAAGTAGAACAGTAGTTATTGAAAATAAAGAAATAAGAACAATTAATGATAAAGAAATATTTACTTTTCGTCCGTGCATCTATAGTCCGTTATGTGTTTGATTATTTGTTAAAACTATACTGTATTAATTCAGTGTGGTAAATTCAAAAGTAGCACAGAGGTAGCACAGGGTAATTTCTGTTAGTAGGTGTTTACTTGGAAAGCGTGTAAAAGTGGTGGCCCCTCCCAGACTCGAACTGGGGACCTAACGATTATGAGTCGTGTGCTCTAACCAACTGAGCTAAGGGGCCAACTTTATATAACTGCTAGGCAGTTAATTTTTGAAGCGTTCAGTCACAGAGCGACTAAAGCGGGTTGCAGTATAAAAACTTTTTAGGTGCTTGTCACTACCAAAAACCTTTATTTTAACAATCAACAAGCTAACTGCTTAAATAGTAATCTTTTAAGTGGGCATAAACATAAAATGTAAGATATTTACCGTGCTATTCACTGCATTAAATTATAAACAAAACCTATCCCATATAGTCTTTTATATTTAACCCTCTACTTTTTAAGCAAAGCTAACATATATGTGTAGGCATACAAGGCTGTAAAAAATATGCTTGGGGCTACTGTCAGTGCCAGATTAGGTGTCTGATTAACTACATTTACCATAATCACTAAGCTCGATTGAACAGTAATCGGAATAATAGGCGCAAAAAGTACGCCTGCTATTTTTTTATTACTTAAATACGAGGCACTAGAGTTAATTGCATTATTAAAACTTTGTCGTATTGCTACGTTTTGTGGTGTTTTAGAATGAAACATACAAATAATTGGAGTTACGAACGCAAGCGTTACATAACTAAACTTATACTTGTTGACGACCCTTTCTAAAATAAAGGTAAAAAACAGCGTTACAAATCCACTATACAAACCTTGCACTAATGCAGCTTGAAGAGTGACCGATTTAGCAATGTCTGCCGCGCTATTTGCCCAGAAGGCCCAACTAAAATAAAAAACGAATGACACAACGCCTGACATTATAAGTCGAATATTCAATTAACTACCTCAACATGCCTAAAAACCTAGTTTAATGATAACACTAGAAGTGAAGGTAATATTGTCACTAAATAATAAGGTATTTGATTGTATATTATGGATGTATAAACACACTAATGTTGAAGATTTCCTAAATGGCATCAAATCAGAATCTGAGCGCGACTGTTAGCTGGAAAGCTTATTAGTAAACAATAAGTATAGTTTTAAAATAATATTGGGAGTGAGTTAAGGAAGTGAATTAATGGGTTGAAGAGTTTTAAAAAATGGATTTAATCTAAAAACTTTCTAAAAACTAATATTGTGAGCCGATCGGTACTAAAGTATTTAGCTAAACCTCAGTAGTCGGCTTACACAATATATAATCTGTCATTATTTTTTCGCAATAATGTAGATTGCATGTATTAACCCTGGGAAATAACCTAGCAGTGTTAATAGAATATTTAACCAAAAATGCATACCTAAGCCAACTTGCAAAAACACACCTAATGGCGGTAATAAAACCGAAAGTATTATACGAATAATATCCATGATCAAACTCCATTTAAATTAAACATTGAAAAGACTTAAAGCCCAGTATTACTGGGCCTTAACTATACTGTATTATTCAGCAACAATAGCTAGTTTATCAACTACGTCGCGAACATCTTCAGCATTTTTAGCAATTTTAACTGCTAGTTGCTTTTCAGCTTCAGACTCTACAGAGCCATTCAGAGTTACCACACCGTTGTCGGTATCAACATCAATGTCTGTACCACCTACTTCTGAGTCAAACAGGAAGCGAGTTGTGATTACAGTGGTGATTTTAGCGTCCGTTAGGTCGTTATCATCATCGTCCATCATGTCGTTGTTTTTATCTTCGGTGTCCATGCTTTTAACAACAGTAAGGCTGTTATCAACATCAGTTACACCATCTAGGCTAAGTACAAGTTCTTCTGCTAGCTCTTTATCGAGTTCGCTATTAACTTTACCTGTAAGTACTACCTTGCCATTTTTTACATCAGTGTTAATGTCAAAGTTGTTTAGATTAGTGTTCATAAGTAGAACGGTTTCTGCCTTACCATCAATCCAAGCATCTTTACTTTCGTTTTCCCAGCTGTTTGCTTGGGCACCCATAGCCGTAGTACCAAGAACTAGAGCTGCGATAATAGATTTGTTAAATGTTTTCATAATCTTTCTCCTTTTGATTAAAGACACTTTAACTAATGCGAGCTTCAGGCCAACTTTATTTACCCTTTAAATTCAACGGTTTGAATTAATTAAGAGATTAAACCTTATCTATGTTTGTGTAACTATTTACAGGCTACTCGGTAAAACTTTCTCAAATAGTGAAAATAGCTAGATAATTGCTCTTTTGGTTAATCTATCGTTAATATAACAAAACAAAAAACACCGTTAAATAATAACCAATTGATTATTAATGAAATTATATTTGGTACGCGGTTTGCAATCTAACTACAATAGCAGTATCAATAGTAAATATAAGAAGGAATAACTCATGTCTGTAAAAGTTGAAGACCGCCCAATAGAGCAAGTACGCGAACAAGTGATTGATCAATTAATTTATAATTACAGTCATGGTGTTATTTCTGTTGATGCATTCGAAAGACGTTTAGATAATGCGATGGATGCACCTAATAACGAAGCTCTGCTAGCCTTAGTAGAAGACTTAACACTTAATACCGATCAGCAATATAAAGCAGAAAAACAATCGCAATTTACACCACATTATAGTGCACAGCAAAACAGTGATGATGATTTTACATTACGCAGTATTTTAGGATCTAACGAGCGAAGTGGTCAGTGGGTTGTGCCAAAAAATATATATTTGAGTAACTTTATGGGATCGGTGGTGCTTGATTTTACCGATGCTATTTTTGCGCATCAAAATGTAACTATTCACGTTAACTGTATTTTTGGTAGCGATGAAATTTACGTACCAGAGCATGTCAATGTAGTGTCTAAAATGTTTTGTATTTTAAGTAGCCTTGAAAATAAATCTGTGTCGCTTAACAAACGCCAAGGCCCTACAATTCATATTGAAGGAAAGGCAGTAATGGGCTCGGTTGAGGTAAAAATAAAGCGCACAATTAAAGAAAAATTTATGAGCTTTGCAAATGAGCTAAAAACCCAGTTTGGCACGGGTAATAATAATCGCTCACTATAATTGAGTAGCAGCACTTTAGCGTGCTGCTTAGTATTTTATTATAAATCGTTATTTCGCTCGCTTGGTATATCACTTAAATACTCTACAAACTCAACTTCAAACCCTGCAGGATCAATAAAGTAGACATTCTTTCTGAAAGGATTCTCGTTACCTTGCTTGCTTAGAGTAAAACCCACTTTATTTAAGCGCATTACTACTGCGCTTAAATTATTAGTTACATAAGCAAAGTGTGCAAAACCAACTTGATGGCCCGATAAGTTTCTGTTTTCACCCTCACCATGACTGCTTATCGCAATATAATGCGTGTCATCCCCAAAGTGTACCCAGCGTCTTGGTTTTCCATGCCAATCGCCTCTGCCCTCACTTCTAATCGACCAATGTGGAAATACAGCGCGATAAAATGTAAGCATACTATCTATATCACTCGCGACTAAGTTTACGTGCTCTAAATACATAATGTTATCCTATCAGTTAAGTTAGGAGCACGATAAAACCTCAAGTTAACTTTAGGTAAAGTGTTATTTAAATTTAATTTATTTAAATGCAGATAATTATTTTTTAAAAATATATAAACTTTTCAATCTTGTATAAAAAACAAACACAAGTATTTGGGGTTTATTGTTTACTTTATGGCAAAAGTCGCTAAAATACGCCGGCTGAAATATATAAACGTTCTTTTACAACCCAAAGGTAATACCATGCATCCAATGTTAAACATTGCGGTTCGCGCTGCGCGCAACGCAGGCAAAATTTTACTTCGCGCAAGTGAAGATTTATCAAAAGTTGAAGTGCAACAAAAAGGCGCTAACGACTTAGTAACTAACATTGATAAAGAAGCCGAAGCCGTAATTCGTGACACTATTTTACAGTCTTACCCTACTCACTCAATTGTTGGTGAAGAACTAGGTGAGCATAAAGGCAAGGATGATGATTACCAATGGATTGTAGATCCTATCGATGGAACAACTAACTTCATCAAAGGTATCCCTCATTACGCGGTTTCTATCGCACTTAAAGTTAAAGGTCGTTTAGACCAAGCTGTTATTTATGATCCAATTCGTGGTGAGCTTTTCACTGCATCTCGCGGTCAAGGCACTCAGTTAAACAGTAAACGTCTACGCGTTAGCAAAACTACGGTTCTTGCAGGCACTGTACTTGCTACTGGTTTCCCTTTCAAAAACAAAAACCACATGGATGCATACACTGAAGCGTTTAAAGCATTGTTTGTACACACTGCTGATATTCGCCGTGCAGGTTGTTCTGCTTTAGATATGGCATACGTTGCAGCTGGCCGTGTTGATGGATTTTTTGAAATTGGTTTAAAACCTTGGAACTCTGCTGCGGGCGAACTAATGGTTAAAGAAGCGGGCGGTATGGTTGTAGATTTCGCCGGTGGTAATAACTATAACCACAGCGGCAATATTATCTGTGGTTCACCAAAACTGACTCAAGCAATTATCCGCGAAATTCGTCCAGTATTAACTGAGTCGTTACTTCGCTAATTAAATGCTATTAATAGCATACTAAAAAGGAGCCTAGGCTCCTTTTTTTGTGCCTAAAAATAAGGGTTATCGAGCTTAATCTCTATTGTTTTACCTTTTGTATAAGGTAGTGTATTTAAATCCTTTGCGAAGTATTCATTAAATAATGCATCAAACTCGCCGTTTGTCTGCATTAATATTAAGCCCTCCTCTACTGCCTTTGCCAATTCGGGTTTACTCTTAGTCACAAAATAATAAATACCCGTTGGGTAGCTTATATATAAATCAGGCACAACGACTAAGTTACTTTGTTTGTTTTCAATAAGCTCAGAATTAACCTCAATAAACGAGCGAGGAAAGTAATCTATTCGCCCACGGCTCGTTAAAGTGAACATGGCTTGGTAATTGGTAAGCGGCCTTACACGTAAGCCGTTATAGGACATTATTCTTGTATCTGGCCAGTTGTGACCCTGCACTGCTGAAAACTCTCCTAGCTGCTCTAGGGTTTTTACGTCTTTAAAGCGTGCTACGTTTTGTTTATTAGTGAGTAAAGCCCGCTTTCCTATATAACCTTTAAATAGTGGTATTTTAATAGCTAAAGCAAGTGCCTCTCGCTCTGGACTACTCATACTCCAATACATATCTAGTTCGTTATCATTTAGGTTTATGAGCTTACGTTTTTGCTGATCTGATATGGGAGTCATCCTAATAACCCCAGGATAGTTAACACTCTCAAGTGCACGTACCAGTAGCTCACTTAAGTACTCTTCTCGTGCGTTTTGAGTATCTTGCTTTTGGGCTACATTAATTATTTGCTCTTGCGCCATAAGTGCAAAACTTGCAAGCAGACCAAGTACACTGGTCGAGATTTTTATTGGCAACATAATAATTACCTATTTTTATTTAAATTACCTGCTTATTGCTTGCTAGGCGCACCACTGCGGGCGCAGGCCCTTTACGTTTGCAAATAAACAAATAACTATGGCGATAACGTTTGGCTTCTTTTTTAGCATCAGTTGCGAGTGCTGCAACTTGGTGACTGTTTTTACATTGTTGTAAATCAGGCTCAACTAAGCCAATCGATAACGTTAGTAGCGGCACAAATTGCTTTTCTCCTTCACGATTTGTGGCCCAATACCCTTCGCTCTTTATGTGCTCAGGTGTAAAAAATATACGAGACTGGTGTTCAAATTGCTCAATAATGGTATTACATATATCAACAGCGTCGTGCTGATCAAACACCACCATAAAGTCATCGCCACCTATATGCCCTACAAAGTTAGCACTATTTTTACACGCTTGCACTGTTACATCAGCTAATAGTTTAATTACACTGTCGCCGCTAGCGTAGCCATATAAGTCATTAAATTGCTTAAAATGATTAAGGTCTATATACGCGAGTGAAAACGAATTACTACCTCTTAATCGCTGCTCTATAGCCTCATTAATTGCTACATTACCAGGGAGCATAGTAAGCGGATTAGCATGTTGTGCATGACGTATTTTTTCTTCGGTTATGTGTTTTAAAATATCGCGAAGCGGCGCTAATCCTAAATAAGCTTTTTCTCTAGTTATCACTATATGGCGGCGTATATCAAAGTCTTGCTCAGTTATTTGCTTACTTACGGTATCGAGTAATTGGTTTTCATCAACGACTAAGGGCTGCTTATCCATAAGTGCAGTAACTGGGCGTTTATCGTAAAGGGCATGTCCATAGGGCGCTGCAAAAACTTCTGTTAATTGATCTCTGTGAAGTAGCCCTATTGGCTGGTTTTCAGTACTTAACACTGCAATACTTATAAGTAATTTATCTTGCTCAAAGAGCTTATGTGCATCTTTACAACGAGTATCACTATTTATTGCAGGTTGCGTAATCGATAGGCGACCTATGGCCATTGATTGATCTAATAATGCGTTTGTTTGCACAAATGAAAGTGCCTGCAGCTGTTCTGAGCTGAAGTCCTCACTTGGCTTTATGCTTGGCTTTTCGAGTAAAAACCCTTGTACATTACTAATACCTAAGTTTTCTAAAAATGTAAGCTCTTCTGGACGTTCGATGCCTTCGGCAATAACCTGAGTATTAGTAGCTCTGGCCAAAATAGTAATAGATTTCAAAAACTCTTTTTTAACTTCGCTTTCATCACAATGATCAATAAAATAGCGGTCAATTTTTACAAAATCAGGGCATAGTTCAGACCATTGCTTTAACCCTGAATACCCAGCGCCTAAATCATCTATTGCTATAGTAAAACCGAGCTCTCGATAATGGGCTATCGTTTTTAATAACAAGAAGCCATCATCTACTTTTTCTTGCTCAGTAACCTCTATAACTACACGGTTAGCAGCTAAGCCAAATTGCTCTATTAGGTGCAATGTTTCCCCTTTAGGGTGGCAAGGGTCTAGTAGTGTTTTAGGGCTTACATTTAAAAATAATTTACCTTGTAGGTTAAGCCTTACAAAGTTTTCAATCGCTTTAGAGCGACATAGTAATTCAAGCTCCGAAATTAAACATTCCTCATGGGCAACTTTAAATAACGTATTAGGCATTTCTAACGGGCTATTTTTAGGTCCTCGACTAAGTGCTTCGTAACCTAAAATAACTTGATTACTAATATCAAAAATAGGCTGAAACAGCGTTGTTATTTCACCGCTTTTTAAAATGTACTCTAATACTTTGCGCTGAATCGTCACGTATTTGCCTTACAACTATTTTGATTGGAGCAATAAAGTACCAAGTGTGTATGACATTTTTATTGCGCAAAAAAATGCGCTCATAAAAAAACCGCTCATAAGAGCGGTTTTTATTAAGTACAAACCTAGTTACGGCATAGCGTCTTGGTCTGCGCCTTCTTTTTCTATTACTTCTGGTATTAAATCTTCTTTGCTTACGCCCATTGCTATAGCAACAGAGCTTGCAACATAAATCGAAGAATAAGTACCAATAAACACACCAAACAGTAATGCAGTTGCAAAACCATGAATGGTTTGTCCGCCCCATGTAAACAAGGCAATCAATACTAAAATAGTCGTGATTGATGTTACAAGTGTACGGTTAAGTGTTTGCGTAAGTGAAATATCAATAATTTCTATCGTATCGTCAATGCGTACCTTACGGAAGTTTTCACGTATACGGTCTGATACAACAATCGTATCATTGAGTGAATAACCAATTACCGCAAGAATTGCCGCTAATATAGTTAAATCAAACTCTAAACCTAATACCGAAAATAAACCCACAGTAATGATAACATCGTGTAGTAGTGCACCTACCGCACCTACTGCAAAGCGCCATTCAAAACGAAACGCAACGTAGATTAAGATACAAATAAGCGCAGTTAACATGGCAAGGCCACCCTGCTCTTTTAAGTCTTCACCTACACTTGGGCCTACAAATTCAATACGGCGCATTACTACGCTGTCGTCTGCTTTTTTAAGTGCATCGATTACTTGGTTACCAATTACTTCAGCTTTTACATCGCTACCGCGTGGTGCTAAGCGAACTAAAATTTCTTGGCTTGAACCAAATAGCTGCACTGATGCATCAGCAAAACCATTATCAGCTAGTGCATCACGTACTTTTTTAAGGTCAGCCGGTTGTGAAAAACCCACTTCTACCGCAGTACCGCCGGTAAAATCTAAACCAAAGTTTAGGCCTTTGATAAAAATTGATGCAAACGACGCTAAAATTAGTAGCGTCGAGAAACCCATAGCCACTTTTCGAAGAGACATGAAACGAAGGGTTCTACTACCCAAACTTAAAATTTGCATGTCTGCTCCTTAAATCGAAAGTTTATCAATGCGTTTACCACCAACAAATAAGTTGATTACCGCACGGGTACCAACGATGGCTGTAAACATTGAAGTTAAAATACCAATCGCAAGTGTCACTGCAAAGCCCGCAATCGGACCAGTGCCCACTGCAAACAGTATAATGGCAGCAATTAGTGTCGTGATGTTGGCATCAAATATAGTGCTAAATGCACTATCGTAACCAAAATGAATCGCTTGTTGAGGGCTACGGCCATCGGCCAGCTCTTCACGAATACGTTCAAAAATAAGTACGTTAGCATCAACCGCCATACCTACCGTTAATACAATACCGGCAATACCTGGTAGCGTAAGTGTAGCGCCCGGAATTAAAGACATAACACCTACAATTAGTACTAAGTTAGCCGCAAGCGCAAGGTTTGCAACCATACCAAAACCTTTGTAGTACACAAGCATAAACACAAGTACAAACGCAAAGCCAAGTGCAACCGCAGTCATACCCGCTTCAATATTTTCTTGTCCTAAGCTTGGACCTACTGTGCGCTCTTCAACAATTTGAATTGGCGCTACAAGTGCACCAGCACGAAGTAGTAAGCTTAAGTTATGTGCTTCAGCTGGGTTATCGATACCTGTAATACGGAACGAGCGATCAAGACGTGCTTGAATTGTTGCTACGTTAATAACTTCTTCAACCTTAATAGGCGGAAGCGCTTTACCATCTGCATCTTTTTTACCTGATGGCTTGTACTCAATAAATACCGTTGCCATACGCTTACCAATAGCACGTTTGGTAAAGGCATTCATTTTTGCCCCACCTTTGCTATCTAGCGTAATACTCACTTGCGGGCGTTGGTATTCATCAGCGCCAGATTGCGCGCCAGTTATATGACTGCCTTCTAGAATAATACGCTTTTTAAGTACAACAGGGTAACCGTCGCGGCTCATGATCATTTCAGTACCCGCAGGGATACGACCTTGAGCAGCAGCGCTAATATCAGCGTTTTCGTCTACTTCACGAAATTCAAGTGTTGCTGTTGCGCCTAAAATTTCTTTAGCGCGTGCTGTGTCTTGAATACCAGGTAGTTGAACAATAATACGCTCAGCACCTTGGCGTTGTACGTTAGGTTCTGCAACACCAATTTGGTTGATACGGTTACGAATAATCGTTTCATTTTGCTTGATAGCGTAGTCACGAATTTCTTTGAGTTTTTGCTCACTCATTGTCGCAAAAAATGCTTTATCGTTACTGCTGTCATCAATGTAGACATTCAGCGGGTAGCGAGTTTCTAAGAAGCTCTCTGCTGCATTTTTGTCTTCTTCAGTACGCATTTCTACACGCATACGATCGGAGCCTGCTACGCGGCGAACACTACGATAACGTAGTTTTTCTTCGCGCAGGTCACTGCGAAAATCTTGTTCCATTTGCTCAAGCTGGTTATCAACCGCTGTTGCCATGTCGATTTCCATGGTGAAATGTACGCCACCACTTAAATCAAGACCTAGCTTCATAGGGTTACCACCAACCGCTTTTAACCAAGCTGGTTGAGCAGGTGCCATATTAATAGCAGAAATGTAATCGTCGCTCAGCGAATCACGCAGTAAATCATGCGCTTTAAGCTGTTCTTCAACATTTTTTAAACGAACTAAAATTTGCCCATCTTCAAGTATTGTCGATTTAGCGGTTACATTATTTTTTTCAAGGATTGCGTTTACTTTGTCTACAACACTGAGATCGACATCAGCGCCTTTAGCACCTGAAACTTGTATGGCCGGATCACGACCATACAAGTTTGGAGAGGCATATAAAAGGCCAATGGCTACCACAGCTAAAACAAGTAAATACTTCCAAACTGGAAACTTGTTTAACACGGGGTCGTCCTTATTATTTTTATAGCGACTTCATTGTGCCTTTTGGCAATACTGCAGATACTGCAGATTTTTGTACTGTAACTTCTGCTTGCTCGTTTAAAGAGATAACGATGAAATCTTTCTCTTCAGAAATTTTCACAATTTTACCCACTAAACCGCCTTGGGTAAGTACTTCATCACCTTTAGCCATCATACTCATTAAGCTTTTGTGCTCTTTAACGCGCTTAGCTTGTGGGCGGTAGATTAAAAAGTAAAAAACCAAACCGAAAATAGCTAACATTATTAGCATTTCCCAACCACCGCCTGCCGCAGGTTGACCAGCTGCTGCGTGTGCATTTGAAATAAATAAACTCATGATACTTCCTCTTTAATTTTAAAGTTTAATTTTTTATATCTGCTAACTCTGGCACATCTTGGCCTCGGCGAGCATAAAAATCTTGTACAAATTCTTCTAATTTACCTTCGCTAATTGCATTACGTAAACCTTCCATAACACGTTGATAGTAACGTAAGTTATGAATTGTGTTTAGTCGCGCACCTAAAATTTCGTTACATTTATCAAGGTGATGCAAATAAGCTCGTGAATAGTTTTTACACGTATGGCAATCACACTCAGGGTCAAGTGGCCCTGTATCTGTTTTATGCACTGCGTTACGTATTTTTACTACACCCGTGGTAATAAATAAATGGCCGTTACGCGCATTACGTGTTGGCATAACACAGTCAAACATATCAATACCACGGCGAACCGACTCAACTAAGTCTTCTGGCTTGCCTACACCCATAAGGTAACGAGGCTTGTCTTCTGGCATTTTAAACGCACAATGATCAAGGATATTCATCATTTCGTTTTTAGGCTCACCTACTGATAGGCCACCTAATGCATAACCGTCAAAACCAATTTTTTCAAGGCCAGCTTGTGATTGTGCACGTAATTCTGGGTACATACCACCTTGGATAATACCAAATAAAGCAGATGGATTATCGCCATGCCCTTCTTTTGAGCGCTTAGCCCAACGAAGAGATAACTCCATAGAATCTTTAGCTTCTTTTTCAGTCGCTGGGTATGGCGTACACTCGTCAAAAATCATAACGATGTCTGAGCCTAAGTCGCGCTGTACTTCCATCGACTTTTCAGGCGACATCATAATTTCGTCACCATTTACTGGAGATTGAAATAAAACGCCTTCTTCAGTGATTTTGCGCATTGCGCCTAAGCTAAATACTTGAAAACCGCCTGAGTCAGTTAAAATTGGGAAGTCCCAATTCATAAAGTCGTGTAAATCACCATGTTGTTTAATGATCTCAGTACCTGGGCGAAGCATTAAATGAAAGGTATTACCTAAACATATTTGCGCACCAGTGGCTTTAACTTCATCTGGCGTCATACCTTTTACAGTACCGTAAGTACCAACAGGCATAAAAGCAGGTGTTTCTATTACACCACGGTCAAAAATCAAGCGGCCGCGGCGCGCTTTTCCGTCAGTACAATCTAATTCAAATTTCATATCATCCTCAATGTCGGAAAAACAGTCCAACAAGCTATAATTTAACCGCCTGATTCTACCCTTTTTGCCTCACTAATACTATTAGCTGCGATAAATTCAGTTTTGCCAATTGCCGCAAACAAAAACCCCAGCAACTAAGCTGGGGGTTTTAATATATTCTACTGAGTATTAAACAATATTTTGTTACTTACGTGTTAAAAACATCGCGTCGCCATAACTAAAAAAGCGGTACTGCTGCTCTATTGCAGTATTGTAAGCGCCCATAATATTGTCTTGGCCGCTAAATGCGCTGACTAACATTATAAGCGTTGATTCTGGTAAGTGAAAATTTGTGACCATGGCATCAACAACATTAAATTGATAACCCGGAAAAATAAATATATCGGTATCACCAAAATACGTATCTAACTTGCCGCCGTGAACTTTAGCAGCCGACTCTAATGAGCGAACTGAAGTTGTGCCTATCGCAATTACACGCCCACCATTTGCTTTAGTTTGCGCAACAGCTGCAACTACGTCATCAGGTACTTCTATGTATTCTGAGTGCATTACATGCTCATCAACACTATCAACTCGTACCGGCTGAAAAGTACCAGCACCAACGTGTAGCGTAACAAAAGCCATATTTACGCCTTTATCTTTGAGTGCTGTCATTAACTTATCGTCAAAATGTAGACCTGCAGTTGGTGCTGCAACTGCACCTGGTTTTTCACCATAAACAGTTTGATAACGCTCACGGTCAGCATCGGTATCAGGTCGGTCAATATAAGGAGGCAGTGGCATATGGCCAATATCATTAAGTATATCTAACACGTTTTGGCTATGATCGAACTCAAGCTCAAATAAAGTATCGTGGCGTGCAACCATTATTGCCTTGGCTTTGCCTTCTAAAATAACTTCGTTACCGACCTTAAGCGACTTACTTGCCCGTACATGCGCAAGTACGCGATGCTCATCTAATACCCGCTCTACAAGTACTTCAACTTTTCCGCCTGAAGCTTTTTGACCAAACATACGTGCTGGAATAACGCGTGTATTGTTAAAGACCAATAAATCGCCTTCGTTTACTAAATCAAGTATATCGCTAAACACTTTATGTTCTAAAGTTCCGCTTGGGCCATCTAAAGTGAGTAGACGGCTGCTGGTTCTGTCCGCTTTAGGAAAACGAGCTATTAATTCATCAGGTAAGTCAAAGCTAAAGTCAGCCACGCGCATAATTAGTAATCCACATCATTTAAAATCGCGCCAAGTGTATATGTATCGGATATTAAGCTCAAGAAATCAGCCAAACTTATAATGTCTGTTTGCGTGTTTGCCACTAAATTCTCTTGTTCTTATGGTTAAATGTCACTATTCTTATTCGGCTAAATTATTATAAGTTATATTAGGGGTGTTCAACTCGTGCCAAACCAGCTTAAATTGCTAATATTAAACGCAAGTAGTGCTGAACGTCGCGCGATTAAGGGCACTTTAGAGAGCTTAAATGTATTTACCTTTATTGATGCCCAAGACAGCCAACAAGCTTTAAAGCTTTTAAAACAACACCCTGTTGATATTATAATAACGGGCATTAATGTTGGTAAAATTGATGGCTGGCGCTTTTCTAGGATGATCCGCTCAGGATTATTAAAAACACCAAAAAACACACCAATCTTACTTATTCCGCCAATTTACTGTGAGCGGATTGCCGAAACAACAGCCCGAAGCTATGGGATAGATGCTGTACTACCGTTTGAGCACAAAGATATGCTCCCTCAAGTACTTGCGAATGTTTTATCTACTCACTTAGAAAAAAGTAGCCGGCTAAACTTATTATTATTAGAGCCACTTCAAAATACGGCAGACAAAATAAGTGAACAGTTAAAGTTAAACTTTGCTATCACTCACGTAACTTCAGCTAAAGCGGCACTTAACGCTTATAACCAACAGCAGTTTTCAATTGTGCTACTCGATGCCACTACATCAAGTGCAGAGAGCTCGAGTGTACTCGTTGAAGAAATCCTCCAGCACAATTCTAAACAAGCTATTGTTACAATTATAGAAAGTGACGATGCCGATTACGCTGAGCAGCTTTTGCTTTCGGGTGTTACCGACTTTATTAGAGCCCCTTACGATCCTTCATTTTTAAACAAAGTGTGTGACCACGCCGCACGACGTGAAGATTTTATGGTGAGTTATGCTGAATTTGCTTACAAAGTAGAACAATTAAGCGTGAGCGAAGTGCGTTACAAAGAGTTATTTTCAGCTCATCAGCGTATTTTATTGCACTTAAATACAGTTGTTTTAGAGCTCGATCAGCAAGGTAATATTCGTTTTATTAACCCCGCATGGGAAACATTAAGCGGTTTTGGTGTTAAATCATCACTACAAAACCCATTAAGCGCTTATTGTAATAACGAAGATAAAGGAAGGCTTGACTACACTATTAACGATATTTTACATGGTGGCGAGCAACAGCAACAAATAGAAGTAAAGTTAACCCACAAAAATGGCAATTTAATTTGGGTTGAATGCAGATTGCAGCTAATAAAAAATAGTCGTAACAACGCGACTATAACCGCAACTATCGACAATATACACGAACGAAAGCAAGCTGAGATTCAACTACGTCATTTAGCACACCATGACCCATTAACTGGTTTACATAATCGTTATTATTTTGATCAACAGCTTAATAAAATATGCCAAGATAAATACACCTATGATGGCATAGAGCATGCTGTTATTTATATTGACCTCGATCACTTTAAAATAATAAACGACAGTAAAGGCCATCATCAGGGCGATATAGTTTTAAAAGAAGTGGCGCAATTATTTAAAGCAAATATTGGCGACGATCACCTGGTATGCAGAATTGGTGGGGATGAATTTGCAGTCATACTTACCAATATGAATTTACTGGATGCACACCTTATTGCAGAAGGTGTGTGTAGTGCGATAGAAAAACATGCTTTTAAATCAGAAGATCAGATATACACTATTAGCTGCTCTATTGGTTTAACTCAAATCACGACACAAAATAACGACCCTAATGAGTGTTTAAAACAAGCCGATATTGCTTTGTATATTGCCAAAAACCTAGGGCGTAACTTAGTACATTGCTATTCAAAAGAAGATGCTCAAAACAATACACTACAAACAGGGCTTGAATGGGGCCACGAAATTCGCCAAGCACTACAGCAAGATAATATTGAACTACATTACCAACCTATTTGGGATTTTAAAGAGTGTAAAGTTGCTTATTTTGAAGCGCTTTTACGCTTAAAACTAAAAGGTGAACTCGTATACCCAAATCAGTTTATTCCCTCTTTAGAAATGCTTAACGACACATTTTTGATGGATCAATGCGTTATACGTAATGCTATTGCTTGTGTATCTAAGCACCCAGAGTTAAACCAAGTTGCTATTAATTTGTCAGCACAATCGTTCTTAGATGAACGCTTATTGCCATTAATTGAATCAAACCTTGAAAAGTATAACGTGCCTGCTTCGCGGATAATTTTTGAAATAACTGAATCTGCGAGTATTAATAACCTAAAGGCCACTCGTAAAATGATTGAGAAGCTTAATAGCTTAGGCTGTCATTTTTCTATCGATGATTTTGGAACTGGATTTAGTACATTTAATTATTTAAAACAGCTACCAGCACAGCATGTGAAAATTGACGGCTCATTTGTAAGTGATATGCTCAATGACCCTATAGATTTAGCGTTAGTAAAAGCAATAAATGATATTAGTCGGTCTCTCGATAAGCGCTCTGTAGCTGAGTACGTTGAAAACGAAGAGATATTTTTTGCACTAAAAGAAATTGGTGTTGATTATGGGCAAGGCTACTTTATTGCACGCCCAATACCTGTTGAAAAAGTAAAAGATGAACTCGAAAAAATTTCTAAAAATAAAACGTTTTACCAACAACAAGCTAGCCCAAAATAAACAAAATTAAACAATTTTAATCATTTTATTACTACCAATATTACCTTTCTTGCCTATACTTTCAGCATCAAATGAAAAATGTCGTTCCTTTTTATGTATTTCACTTTAAAAACATGACATTACCTTTTGGCGGCGTAGTACCGATATTTATAGTGGGTTTCAAAGCTATTTAAGCTTTTAAGGAAGAAGGTATGACACAACTAGTTATGTTATTACTGATTATACATTTTGCAATCGCGTATCAGTGTTACCGCTACGCGAATATTAAAGGCTACCCAGTTAAGGTTTTTACTGTATTAGGCTTTGTGCCTTACTTTAACTTGGTGGTATGGATTTATTTATTATTTTTACCTGAACTTGAGCCTTTTGAAAGCCATCTTCAAAATCAAAAGCAGCCTTTGTAGGCTGCTTTAGTTCACTTATTATTCTGCTTTAGAAAAATCTAAACTACATTGACGCTTTAAAAACACCTCAAGCTGTTGACTAAATAGCCTAAAGTCTCGAATTCGGCCCGTAGTTTTACGCCACAAGATACCAATATCTCTATATGCATCACTTTGTGATGGTGTAGCCACCATATTTTTATTATCTAAAATACCCGCATTAATCGCCATCTGTGGTAAAAAAGTCACCCCGAGCTGATGCTCAACCATGCTTAATAGAGTATGTAAGCTTGCAGCTTCAAATGGGTTAATACAACTGGCACGGTTTAAGTGACATGCACTAAGCGCATGGCCCGTCATGCAGTGCTCGCGCTCTAATAAGAATACGCTAGCCTCTGGTAATAGATTAAAGTCGACTACGCCCTTTGCAGCGCTGTAATCCTTATGGTGCACTAAACTAAACTGATCTTTTGCCAATACTTGTGTATGAAATTTATCTGTTTCGTACGGCAGCGCAAGTAGCGCTAAATCAATATGCCCATGTTCAAGTTTATCCAGTAGCTTGTCACTCGTATCTTCAATTAATACCAGCTCTAAATCACAAAAGGTTTCTTTACAAAAATGATAAAGTGGAGCCGCTATAAAGCTTGCAATTGTAGGTATAACACCCACAGTCAGCTTACCACTTAGTGGTGTTAAAAAGCTTTTTGTAAGCTCTTTTAAACTAATTGTATCGTTAATTATTTTACGAGAACGCTCAACAACTTCTTCACCAATACTGGTAAACATCAGGCTGCGATTTTCACGCTCAATTAGCTGACAGCCTAGTGTTTCTTCAAGATTTTGAATAGCGCTACTTAAAGTAGATTGTCCTATAAAGCAGGCACTAGCGGCTCTGCCAAAGTGCTGATGTTGATGAACAGCTAATAAATACTGTAGTTGTTTAATACTTGGAAGGTTAGTCATTTTTTCTTTCCACAAATAAAAAGACCCCAACACCTAGGGCATTGAGATCTTTTCAAGCTAAAAGTCTTTGAGTACTTTTTTATTAAACCCCAAATGCGGTTCTTAGTACGTAGAAAATAACAATAGCAAGGGCAGCGCCAACTGGCAATGTAATTACCCAAGAAACTACAATGTTTCTGATAACACCCATGTTAAGCGCGCCAATTCCACGTGCCATACCTACACCTAATACCGCACCCACTAAGGTTTGAGTAGTAGAGATTGGCATACCAGTACCTGAGGCAATAACAACGGTAGAAGCAGCAGCTAGTTCAGCAGCAAAACCACGGCTAGGTGTTAAATGTGTAATACCTTCACCAATTGTTTTGATTACTTTTTTGCCTAAAATAGCAAGACCAGCAACAATACCAAAACCACCTAGAGGTAGAATCCACCAAGCAATAGCTGCTTTTTTAGCAATTTCACCATTGTTTTCAACAATGTTTACAACAGCTGCTAGTGGACCAATTGCATTAGCAACGTCATTAGAACCATGTGCAAATGCCATACAACATGCTGTTAGTACCATAAGAACAGCAAATACTTTTTCAACATTGTTGAACTGCATTTGTTTATCTGCTTTTGGATCAATATTTAAGCGAGATATGGCAATTTTACCAATCACAGCAACAACTATTGCAACACCTACTGACAGTGCATAGCCTTCAGCTGAGCCTAGGTCTATACCAACGTGCTTTAAGCCCTTTTTAATTGTAACCAATGCCATGATAAAACCTGCTAAGCCCATATAAAGAGGGACATAACGTTTAGCATTTTTTAGTGGTGCATCTGTATTAAAAATAAGTTTTTGTGCGCTCATGAATATTAAGTATGCAATAAAGCCTGATATGGCAGGTGTTATAATCCAACTACCTACAATACCACCTACTTTATCCCATTGAATCGCCTCAGTACCTACTGCAACTAACGCAAAACCAATGATTGCACCAATGATTGAGTGAGTTGTAGATACAGGCCAACCTAAGAACGAGGCCATTAATAACCAAGCACCGGCTGCAAATAAAGACGAAATCATACCCAGAACCATTAATTCCGGAATATCTGCAAATGGTGCTGCATCAATAATTCCTTTACGAATTGTTGATGTAACCTCACCACCTGCTAAATAGGCGCCTGCAAATTCAAAAATCATCGCTATAAAAATAGCTTGTTTGATTGTTAGCGCTTTTGAACCTACAGATGTACCCATGGCGTTCGCTACGTCGTTCGCGCCAATACCATAAGCCATAAAAAAGCCGACTGCTGCGGCAATTAAAATTAATACCGTGCCGTAAGATGCAATGATATCCATTGTAAAACCTTAATCTTTCGTGTTTGAACTGATTTTAAATTAACGAGCTAACATCAGCTCAAGACGTGATCCTACGCGCTCTGCAATATCTGCAAGCTCGCCAACCCATTCAATGATTTTGTACAAAAACATCACATCAATTGGGTTTAACTCACCCTCTACATCACGTAGCTGGCGGCGTACTTTTATCTGCATTTCGTCCGTGTCTTGTTCTATGGCATCCAATTCAACTAACATTTTTTCTACTAAGGTGACTTCTCGACCTTTAAAACCCGTTTCTAGCAATTCTTCTAATTCGTTAATTGCTTTAGATGCTTGTTTAGTCGCATCTACACAACGGGTTAAGTAAGCTAAGAAATCAGCTTGCATAACTTTAGGAATGGTCATTTCACGACCAATCACTCGTCCTGCAATATCTTTTGCTTTATTGGCAATTTTATCTTGTTGAGTTACTAATTCGAGAAGATCTGTACGCTCTACCGGCATGAATAAACCACGTGGCAATTGTAAGCGTATATCTCTTTTCATATCATCAGCTTCACGTTCTAAATTGCGAATAGTGATGCGAAGCTCTTCAGCTTGTACCCACTCTTCTTTAAATACGTGATTAAAAAAAGGTATCAAAGCTTTACTTGCTTGATGAACCTTCTTGATGTGTTCTTCCATTGGTTTGATAGGAGATTTTGCAAATACTCCTAAAAACGCGTTTGTAGGCATAACTGACCCTTTAATCAAATTGATATGCTTTGCAGCATGAATTTTACAGTATTAACCAAGATTGTGAACGCTTTTTATTACTTCACTAAGGCTTGCAATGCACAAAGCGGCACTAAGCCGCTTTAATAAAAAAGAAAAATAGGTAAAAAATTATAGCGATTTTTCTATATCTTCTTGAGATGTATGACGAATATCTTTGCCATTTACAAAATAAATAATGTATTCCGCAATATTTTGACAGCGATCACCTATGCGCTCTAATGAACGAACAGACCAAACTAAGTCCATAATTTTAGGGATTGAGCGTGGATCTTCCATCATATAAGTCATTATTTGACGTGTGATAGCTTCATATTCACGGTCAACTTTTGCATCTTCTTTATGTACTTGAAATGCGCGCTGCACATCCATACGTGCAAATGCGTCTAGTACATCATGTAACATCTTTAGAACTTGGCGGCCCATATTCTCAATATTTACTAACAAGTCTTGTTGATCTTTAGTAAATGAGTCTAGTGCAACTTTAGCAATTCGCTCAGCTTCATCGCCAATACGTTCTAAATCTGCAATAGTTTTTGCAATTGCAATCACTAAACGTAAGTCACTTGCTGCAGGCTGACGACGAGCAATGATACGCGTACATTCTTCATCAATGCTGACTTCCATTGCATTTACTTTGTAATCGTTCTGACGTACCTTTTGAGCAAGCTCAGCATCGTTACGACTCACCGCATCAAGCGCGCTATTTAATTGCTGCTCAACTAAGCCACCCATACTCAATACATGGTTACGTACATTTTCTAGTTCTTGGTTAAAGCGCCCAGAAATATGCTTATTAATATTATGTTCCATAGTTACCTTCTCTCTTAATCTTGTACAACACGCTATAACGGGCTAATTAACCGTAACGACCGGTAATGTAATCTTCAGTCTTTTTCTTCGTTGGTGTAGTAAATAAGGTATTTGTGTCTGAGTATTCAATCAATTCGCCCATATACATAAAGGCTGTTTGATCAGATACACGCGCTGCTTGTTGCATGTTGTGTGTAACAATAACAACGGTAAATTTGTTTTTTAAATCGTTTATTAGCTCTTCGATTACCAAAGTAGAAATAGGGTCGAGTGCTGATGTTGGTTCATCAAGTAAAAGTACCTCAGGCTCAATTGCAATTGAGCGAGCTATAACTAAACGTTGTTGCTGACCACCCGATAAGCCAAACGCGCTATCGTGCAATCTATCTTTTACTTCATCCCACAAAGCAGCACCACGAAGTGATTGCTCTACTACTTCATCTAATTTACGTTTCTCTTTAATGCCTTGTAAGCGCAGGCCATAAACTACATTTTCATAAATTGATTTAGGAAATGGATTAGGACGCTGAAACACCATGCCTACATTACGACGAAGTGCTGCTACATCTACGCTCTTATCGTAAATATTTTGACCATGGAGTAATATTTCACCTTCAATACGGCAAATATCAACCAAATCATTCATGCGATTAATACAACGCAGTAATGTTGATTTACCACACCCAGACGGCCCGATAAACGCAGTTACTTGGCCTTTAGGAATGTTCATATTAACTTTATTAAGCGCCTGCTTATCACCGTAGTAAAGATCGAGGTCTTTAATCTCTAGCGCTTTTTGATCATCCGTTAAATTTTCTAGGTCTAACTTTTGACCAATATTAGCTTGGTTTACTTGTGGAGCGACTGTAATCATTTTTGTTACCTATAAAATCTTTACTAATTAGTGTTCAAGCGATCTGAATTTTTCACGTAAATGGTTACGTATACCAATGGCCGTTATGTTTAGGGTAATAATCACCGACACCAATAAAAAGGCAGTGGCGTATACCAGCGGACGTGCCGCTTCAACATTAGGGCTTTGGAAGCCAACATCGTATATATGAAAGCCTAAGTGCATGAACTTTCTATCTAAGTGAAAATACGGGAAGTTACCATCAAGTGGTAATGTAGGGGCCATTTTTACAACGCCTACTAACATTAATGGTGCAACTTCACCTGCAGCACGCGCAACTGCCAGTATTAAACCAGTCATAATTGCAGGGCTTGCCATTGGAATAATTATGCGCCATAACGTTTCAACCTTTGTTGCGCCAAGCGCTAGTGAACCGTCACGTACGGTACTTGGAATACGAGATAAGCCTTCCTCAGTCGATACAATAACAACTGGCAAAGTTAATATAGCAAGCGTTAACGCCGACCACATTACACCTGGCGTACCAAATACTGGCGTTGGTGCCGCTTCAGGGTAAAATAATTGGTCTAAGCTACCACCTAACATGTATACAAAAAAGCCGAGGCCAAACACACCGTACACAATTGAAGGCACACCGGCCAAGTTAATCACCGCAATACGAATCATCTTAGTGACTGCATTTTTAGCGGCATACTCGTGTAAGTAAATTGCAGCAACAACACCAAACGGCGTCACTATTACAGCCATCAGCATAACCATAAACACAGTACCAAATATAGCAGGGAAAACACCGCCCTCTGTATTTGCTTCACGTGGGTCATCAGATACAAACTTACCTAGCTGCACAAAGTAGTGCCCTAGCTTTGCAAAAAAGCCCATATCATTTGGAAACCAAACATCAAGTACTTGATACATTGGAATCGTAACTACTTCACCGCGCATATCTTTTACAGTTACGTGGTCACGTTTAGCTTGTTTACGTAGTGCAAATAAATCTTTTTCAAGTACACCATACTGCGCACGTAATTCAGCACGCTCTTGAGCAAGCTCAGCAACACGTTCATCAGTGAGTGCGTTATCTAGTAAGTAGCCCTTTTCTTTTAAACGAAGACGCTCAAGCTCATAGTTAATATGCCCAATGTCACCATTTTGTAAATCAAGTGCTTCGTCGTTTAAATCCACGGCACGCTCTACAAGTTCATGTAGAGCTTCAATTTTATCGCCTTCGACTGGTTTACCATCTTTAATTACACTTTCAACATAACCATAAAAATTACCGTTTTTACTACGCTCAAATACAGCAAGCGTTGCAGGCGTTGTTTTATTTTTAATGTCGGTTTCTAATATCCAACGAAAGTCTAAATCTACATACTCACGATTACCTGTTTTAATAAGTAAGCGCTCTATTTCTTCTTTTTCAAATCCGCTAACGTCAATACCTGTCGCGGCTAAACGCGTTTTTGGTACTAATTCACGGTCATAAACTTCGCCAATAACGGTTTGTTTTGAAATTGACCCTTCAAGTTCAAACTGCACAACTTCTGAAGGCCAGAAAAAACTTAATCCTTTCCAGGCTATCATTGCTAATAAGCCTAGAACTGAAATTAAACTGATGCTCACTGCACCACCGGTCATCCAAATCCAAGGAGAACCAGACTTAAACCACTGCTTTACCATGTCATGTCTCTCCGCTTACATTGAGCTATATTTTTCACGCAGTTGCTGGCGAACAAACTCAGCGACTGTGTTAAAAATGAATGTGAATATGAATAGTACAAAGGCCGCTAAGAACAATATTCTGTAATGCGAACTACCTACTTCTGACTCAGGCATTTCAACTGCAATATTTGCTGCAAGCGTACGCATACCTTGGAAGATGCTCCAATCCATAATAGGTGTATTACCCGTTGCCATAAGTACAATCATGGTTTCGCCAACGGCGCGGCCAAGTCCCATCATTACCGCAGAGAAAATACCAGGGCTTGCTGTTAGTAATACAACACGTATTAGTGTTTGCCACTGCGTTGCACCTAATGCTAATGAGCCATTTGATAAATGCTTTGGAACACTAAATACGGCGTCTTCTGCAATTGAGAATATAGTTGGAATAACTGCAAACCCCATCGCAATACCTACAACCAGCGAGTTACGTTGATCGAATGTCATACCTAGCTCATTTGTTAAGTACTGACGTACATTGCCGTCAAACATCCAAAGCTCAACAAATTCACTCATCGCAAACGAAAACCAGCCAATAAGTAAAACGACCGGAATAAGGATAATTGAATGAGATCCTTCAGGAATTCGATGACGAATTTTGGTTGGTAATTTAGTCCAAGCTAAACCTGTCGCTAACATACCTAAAGGTAATAATATGAGTAACCCAACAATTGCAGGTAAGTGCTCTTCTATCAATGGAGCTAACCAAAGACCGGCTAAAAAACCTAAAATAACGGTGGGTAATGCTTCCATTATTTCAACAGTAGGCTTAACTACCTTACGTAATTTGCTCGACATAAAGTATGCCGTGTAAATTGCCGCCGAAAGCGCAATAGGCACTGCAAATAACATCGCGTAAAGGGCTGCTTTTAATGTACCAAACGAAATTGGCACTAATGAAAACTTAGATTCAAAGTCATCACTGGCTGATGTTGACTGCCATATATAACCTGGCTCTGGGTAACCTTCGTACCACACTTCTTGCCAAAGCGCTGACCAAGTGACTTCTGGATGCTCGTTATGTATTTCTAATACTGTTAGTTTGTTATCCGCCAAAATTAATGCAGCATTTGAACGCGGTGAAATTGCAAAGTTTTGTATTGCGCCTTCACTTACTTTACCTTGCCATAATTTTGCTTCGCTTGTTGTGTAGTACACCCCAAGCTCACCGTTACTGCTGGTCGTAAAAAAAGTACGACGGTAGAACTCTGTAAATACATTTAATTTACTTTGCTTAGTCGTTTCAAATGAACGTATTTTTTCATATTCGCGGCCAGTGTCAGTGTTAACTTCAAACCACTGCGAAACTTCGCCGTTATCATTGGCAAGCATTAATGAGTTTGCACCTGCTAGTAATTGTGCAGATACAATATTGGCATTTTCTTCGTTAGCTGAAAGTAGCTGAATTTGCTCTACATCACTTGGGTCACGTGTATCGTATACGTAAACTTGATTAGCAGAACGTACAAAAGTACGGGTTGTATCTGGCGACATTAATAGCTCATCTACACGCCCTTCAACATCTAGCTCTGTGCGCTCAACAACCCACTCAACTTCGCCAGTAAACATATTCTCTTCAGCAACAAAACTGCTAAACAGCACCCGTTTGTCTTCTGTAAGTGCGACAACAGCTGTTCTGTCTTCATAGTGGCTAAATGCAAAGCGTTTAATAGCTGAGCCTTGTTCATCTACTTCCAAAGCCATTTCCCCAAGAGGAAAGTCTAAACGAGGCGTTAATTTACGCTCGTTATTAGGAAAGGTGACCAAAAATTTAGGTGCTACGACCATTACAGTGCCATCTTTTAAACCAAACGCATAATACCCTTGAAAAGGCGCGCTAGTTGCAAAGCTTGTTGCATCACTTGGTAGCTCGGCGTTTAATGTTTTAAGCTTTTTACCAAAGCTGCCATCTTGCACACTGTAAAAATCAACCTGACCTTGCTGACTGAGTAAATAAGCAACTTCAGTTTGCTCTTCTACACCTAGGCCTGCTATTTGCTGCGAATTAGCGACCTGAAAGCTATCGCGTTTTTCTACTTTTGCTGATTCAAAAATTGGCTGTACTACATAAAGAAGGTAAAAGAATATTAATAGCAGTGCTACCAATACCATTATCCCACCTGCGGTTATACCAAATTTGGCAAACCGATCTTTAAATAGACGGCTTCGATCCGTATTAAAAGTCGGTTTATTCGGATTTGAAGTCATCAAAACACCCTTAAATCTTAACGTTCTATAAATTATATTTCATCAAGATGACAGTAATGTTACAGCAGTAATAATAAGCACGTTAAAACGGTTTTAAATAAAACTAGCGAAGAAAATCGCTAAATAAGTCTCATATAGATGATTTTTAAGTGAACTAAATTATAAAATAATTGGACAAAGCATTTATCGAGGTCAATACTAAAAGAGTACTTACAAAATAAGAATGACTATTAATACCGCGTATAGTCAACACAACCACATTCAACTTTATTATTTTAAAATCAACGATTTATAAAAGTGCAACAACACACAATTTAGATTAGACAATACACTTAATGCCTATGCATTTACTTTCTTTGGGCTTAAAAAGAGAATTATTTATGAAGCAGTTGGTTATAACTATTCTAGGGCAAGATCGCCCTGGTTTAGTAGAGAGTATCTCATCCGTCGTGTTACAAAATCATGGCAACTGGCTAAGCAGTAACTTAAGCCATTTATTAGGTCATTTTGCAGGTATTATTCAACTTGAAGTTGCTGAGGAACACTTTCAATCATTACAAAGCGCTTTAAATAAGTTACCTAAGTTAGACGTTCGAATTGAAACCGGAAACACAGAAATTGAACCATCAACATTAGAACAAATCAATCTGGTTATAACAGGTAACGATCGCCCAGGTATTGTTCAAGAGTTGGCGAGTGTAATACGCCACAAAGGCGCTAACATTACTCATTTAAATTCAAGGCAGCAAAGTGCGCCTAATTGGGGGGTGCCTATTTTTAGCGCTGTTGCTACCGTTACTTTACCCAATGGTATGAATAAAGATGAAGTCATTGAAGCATTGGAATCAATAACAAGTGATTTAATTGTAGATACAGAAGAAGTTTGATCTCCCTAGGTGCGTGCCACACTGTTGACACGCATATTATTTTAGCCAGTTTATCAAAGCCCTCTGCGGGTTATTTAACGCAGACATAAAATAAGCCGATGCAAGCATCGGCTATTTTAAATAGTTATCTTATAAAGCTACATATCCATATGACGATTCGTACTTTGCATCATTTGCTTTATACCTTGCTTTTCCAGCTCTAGTATTTGTTGCAGCTTTTCTTGGCCACTTTGAGTTTCAGCGCGCTCAAGTAAGTATTCGTATAATTCAATTACCTTTTGATGCTGCTCTGATAAATAAGCTTGAATAACTTTCTCATCAAATTGCTGGTCTTTACTAATGTCTTCGAAAGTAATTAGCTCAGGATTCTTAGCAAAGTATTCATAACAGTACGTATCGAGCGTATTTATTTCGGTTATCGCTTTAAACCCGACTAAATCTTCAGCGAGTTTTTTTTCGTAATTTAGGTAGTAGTCCACCAGCATTGCATTATGTTCATCGAGTAAATCCTTTACGCTATGAAAATTAGCCGCCATTTGCGTATGAAACAAAACGGTCCAATCGTATACCTCTTTAATTGTTTTAACTTGCATGTGCATTCCTTACTTAGTTGACTGTATAGGTACTACACTGCGTAAAGCGTGCCAATTAAAAAACCATTTAAAAACAGAAGGTTAATTTTAAAATGGATATTAGTTAGCAATTTAATAGAATAACTTACAAATTATAGGTAATTTTTATAGAGCAATGCGTGGGTAGTAACCGCACTCCTCTATCGTCTTGTTGCTTTATATTATTTAAGTCCTTGTTTGCGCCACAGTAGGTAAACCGCAGGAATAACAAGTAAGGTGAGTACAATTGCACTGCCCATACCGCCAACCATAGGTGCAGCTATTCGACTCATTACTTCGCTTCCGGTGCCTGTGCCATACAGCACAGGTAGCAAGCCAATAATAATTGTCGCGACAGTCATCATAACCGGGCGTACTCGAAGCCCTGCACCTTCAATAATAGCTTGCTGTAATTGCACTAAACTAAGTGGCTTATCTGCCTGCTCTGCATCGATGCATTTTTCTTGATAGGCCTGGTTTAAATACACCAACATAATGACCCCAATTTCTACCGCTACCCCAGCTAAGGCAATAAAACCTACACCCACTGCAACTGAAAAGTTAAAGCCCTCTAAATACATTAGCCATACGCCACCAATCATTGCCAGTGGCAACGTAGCCATAATAATAGTGACCTCAGCAAAGCTTCTAAAATTAAGATAAAGCAACACAATAATAATCGCTAATGTAAGTGGTAATACATAAGTCAGTTTGTCTTTAGCGCGCTGCATGTATTCATACTGCCCAGCCCACGTAATTGAGTAGCCAGCAGGTAGTATTAGGTCTTTATAGAGCACTTGCTGAGCGTGCTCAACGTAAGTACCAATATCAACGCCATCTATATCAATAAAACTCCAACCGTTTAAACGTGCATTTTCGCTTTTTATACCAGGCGGTCCATCTTCAATAAATACATCAGCTACATCACCAAGTGCTATACGCTGCCCTGTAGGCGTTACAATAGGTAACAACATTAGCTCTTCTGGCGAGTCTCTGTATGCTTGCGGGTAACGCAAATTAACTGGGTAGCGCTCTTGCCCTTCTACGGTTTGAGTTACGTTTGTACCACCTATTGCAGTAGATACAACTTGCTGTATGTCGCTAATATTTAAGCTATAACGCGCCGCTTTTTCTCGGTTTATATCTACTTTTATATAACGCCCACCGGCTACTCGCTCTGAGTAAACCGATGCAGTGCCTTGCACATCTTTTAAAAGCACTTCTATTTGTTGACCAATTTTTTGAATTTCACTCAACTTTGGTCCCGCAACTTTAATGCCCACGGGAGTTTTAATACCGGTTGCGAGCATATCAATACGTGTTTTAATTGGCATTACCCACGCATTCGTCAACCCCGGAAACTTAACCAAACCGTCGAGTTCTTTTTTAAGTTTTTCAAGCGTCATACCCTCGCGCCATTCGTTTTTTGGTTTTAGCTGAATAAACGTCTCTATCATTGTAAGCGGCGCAGGATCTGTTGCAGTTTCTGCTCGCCCAACTTTACCAAATACTGTTTTAACCTCGGGTACTGTGGCAATTAGCTTGTCGGTTTGCTGTAGTATTTCGCGCGCTTTACCTACCGATAAACCTGGATACGTTGTGGGCATATACATTAAGTCGCCCTCATCGAGTGGCGGAATAAATTCACTGCCTATTTTGTTTACCGGGTAAAAGCCAATAACAGAAACAACCACCGCGAGTACCAATGTCATTTTTGGAAATTTAAGCACCCAGTTAAGTAATGGCCGATACGCTGCAACAAGTAATCGGTTAACTGGATTTTTTTGCTCCGAAATAACTTTACCTCTAATAAAGTAACCCATTAATACCGGCACTAAGGTAATCGCAAGCCCAGCAGACGCTGCCATAGCATAGGTTTTAGTGTAAGCCAGTGGCGCAAACATACGCCCTTCTTGCGCTTCTAAAATAAATACCGGCATAAAGCTGACGGTAATAATTAATAAACTAAAAAATAATGCAGGACCTACTTCACTCGCTGATTTAGCCACAACTTCCCAACGGTTTTCCTTGGTAAGGGGCGTTTTTTCCATATGCTTATGCATATTTTCAATCATAACGATAGCGCCGTCGGTCATTGCGCCTATCGCTATTGCAATTCCTCCTAAAGACATAATGTTGGCGTTAATCCCCTGCCAATACATAATTATAAATGCCGTTAAAATCCCAAGCGGTAACGTAATAATCGCCACCAGCGATGAGCGCACATGAAACAAAAACACCACACACACTAAGGCAACTACAATAAGCTCTTCAATTAGCTTACTTGTTAGATTATCTACCGCGTTATTTATTAAGTTAGAGCGATCGTACACAGGGACTATTTCAACGCCCTCTGGTAATCCCTTTTTAAGCGATTCTAATTTCGCTTTTACGAGCTCAATGGTTTTTTGTGCATTTTCGCCATAGCGCATAATAACAATGCCGCCGGTTACTTCGCCTTCGCCATTTAGCTCTGCAATACCACGGCGCATTTGCGGTCCGACCCGAATATCAGCTACATCACGTAATTGCAGCGCAGTACCGTTGGCGTTTACACCAAGCGGAATAGCTTCCAAGTCGGCAACACTCTTAATGTAGCCGGTGCTTGTTACCATGTATTCAGCTTCAGCCATTTCAACTACCGAGGCGCCCATCTCTTGGTTGCCTTGTTGAATAGCTGTTTGAATAAGGCTTAGCGGAATACCATATGCCCGTAATTTATCGGGCTCTACATTGACTTGGTATTGCTTAACCATGCCACCAACAGCAGCCACTTCAGATACACCGGGCACAGTTTGTAGCTCAAACTTTAAAAACCAATCTTGTAAGCTTCGTAGCTGACTAATATCGTGTTTATTTGTTTTATCAATTAGTGCGTATAAGTAAATCCAACCTACGCCTGTTGCATCAGGGCCAAGCTCTGGCGTAGCGCTATCGGGCAATCGGTTTGCTGCTTGCCTTAGGTATTCTTGTACTCGGCTACGCGCCCAATACAAATCAGTTTTTTCATCAAAAATAACGTAAACGTACGAGTCACCAAAAAACGAAAAACCCCTTACAGTTTGTGCACCCGGCACAGAAAGCATTGCAGTGGTGAGCGGAAATGTAACTTGGTCTTGCACTACTTGCGGCGCTTGCCCCGGATAAGTAGTTTTTATAATGACCTGAACATCAGATAAGTCAGGCAAGGCATCCACGGGCGTATTTTTTAGTGCAAACAACCCTCCACTTAGTAAAATTAATGTAAGCAACAACACAAAAAAGCGATTGCCAACAGACCAGCGAATAATGGCAGTTATCATAATGGCTCCTAGTGAGAACTGTGTTGCATAGGTTGCATAGTAGAATGATCAATCAGCTCTGCGTTTTGCGCTTTAGTAATTACAAATTCATCGTTAATAATGCTAAAAGTAAAATTAATATACTGGGCATTTTCAAACTGACTAATATCAATATCTGGCGCTAATACAAAGTCCATTGTGGCGGGTTCTCGATTCCATTTTTCAATGGCCTCTCGACTAATATTAATAATGCGATTTTGTGTATCTATGGCATTAATAGTGCCGTTAACCGTGGCGCTTTGTGGCTGCATATCCATGTTCATATTTGAGTCTGAACCAGAATCCGAACTCATACCTGAGCTGATACCAGAACTAGGTATTTCCATTCGTTTAAAGTCGGAGCTCTTACTTGACTCAGAATCTATTAAAAATTGCGCTGAGGTCACTACCGTGTCACCTGTCTTTACACCTGACAAAATGACCGCTTCATTACTATTAATTTGCCCAACTTCGACTTCTACCGATTTAAAACGACCCTCACCTAATGCAATAACCACACGGTTTTGATGCTGCGTGCGAATTACCGCTTCTTTAGGGACTGTAAATTGCGCTTTACTCGCCTTAGCGTGAATGCTCACTTGTGCAAACATATTTGGTTTTAACCGATGATCTGCATTTTCAAACCTGAGTCTTACACGCAGCGTTCGGTTTTTAGCATCAAGCGCGGGGTAAATGTAATCAACCTTACCTTCCCACTTTTGACCTTTTAAGTAATCAAGCGTCATTGTAACGGGCAAGCCCACGCTCACTTGTTCTGATTGGCGTTCAAACACTTCTGCCTCTACCCAAATTTCATCAAGCTGAGCAATACTCATCATTGATGTGCCTGGTTTAACGTAAAAGCCTTCTCGTACTGTTAGCTCATCTACCACACCACTTTGCTTTGCGTAAAAAGTAATATTTTGCATTATCTTTTTATTTTTTTGTAAGCGCTCGATAAATCCATCAGACACATTTAACGACTCTAAACGTGCCTTTGCTGCGCGAATTAACACGGTATTATCACGATTAACCGCCAGTAAAAATTCTTCCTGTGCATTCACCAATTGTGGGGAATACAAAGTATATAAAGGCTCACCGGCTTTAACTTGTGCACCTTGCGCTTTAACATATAAACTTTCAATCCAGCCCTCTACACGCGGATGAATGTGAATAAGTTGGTCTTGGTTATATTGCACATAACCCACAGTATTTATATCGCTGTGAAGTGTTTTAAGCTCTACTTTGGCAGTTCTTACACCCAAGTTATTGATGACTGCAGGCGAAATAGTTACTGCACCTGGTCCATCCTGAGCGTTGCTATCGCTTTCATATACAGGGACTAAATCCATTCCCATTGGCGACAGCCCTGGCGCGTCACGCCTGTAATTACTATCCATAGGGGCTACCCAATATAAGGGCTGTTTTTCAGCACTTTGCTGTTCATTCATTGCCGAGCTGCTAGGTAAAAACTGCATCACTAAGGCGCCAATTAACGCAAATGCGCCCGCACCGACTAAGGCAGCAACAAGTAACTTTAAATTAGTATTCATTATGTAATTCTCCAGTTTTATCGCTCATTACTTGGGGGTCTAAGCTACTTGCATAATAATTAAGGCGAGCGGTAATAATATGCTGTTCTACTTGAATATTAAGCGCGTCTATTTTGGCGTTAAGTTCACCAATGCGCGCGCGCATCACGTCAGAAAAATCCCCATCGTCGCGCGTATAAGCATTAAGTGTTGCTTGAGATTGCTCTGACATTTGCGGTAATAACGTATTTTGATAAAGCGCATCGCGTTTTTGCAAACGAGCGAGTTGGCTAAACTCTTTAAAGTACATGCCTTTGAGTTTTTGAAGCGCCACCAGCTTTTGTGTTTTAGTAGCTTCTGCACTAGCAATAGCCGATTTAACCTGTTGATCTTGTCTGTTATCAGTAAACAATGGCAAATCAATGCTAAATCCTACTGAAAGTAAATCAGCTCGCGACTCCCCCATAGGCGTTTCATCTCGGTAACCATAACCCACATTAACGCCCATTTGAGGTTTGTAACTTTGCTTGGCGAGTGCAACTTCGGTTTGCTTTGCGGTGACGGTTTTTTCTATCGCAATAATTGCGGGATGCGCCATAAGCAACTGTATTAATTTATCAAATTCAAGGTTTGCAAAATCAACCAGCCCTGTGGTTTTAGTAAATTCGGCATTTAAAGGCTGCATAAGCATATTCATAGGTAACCACTGTGCTAAACGGTTTTTAGCACTTTCAAATTGCTGCTCAAGCATAACCAACTTATCTTCAAGGCGAGTGAGTTCTAATTGCGCACGAATAATATCTTGCTGGCGTGTTTTACCTAAGGTACTTGCGTAGCTTGCTTCGGTAACTTCAATAAGCTGAGTAAATAGCCCTTTATCTTGCTCAATTAAAGCAATACTTCGCTGAGCACGATACGCGTTTAACCACGACTCAATCACAATTGCTTTTACTTGTGCTAAGCGATCGGCGCGCTGCCAAGAATATTGTTGAGCAGACTGAGCTAATGCCTTTTGTTTAAGCGCTAAACTATTCCCTCGGCTAAACTTTTGGCTCAAATCGACTTTAAGCTGCGTCATCCCTTCTTTATCAAACGCATAACCGTTAGTAGGTAAGTTAAGTAAGCCAACCGTTAAAACAGGATCGGGTAAGGTGCCTGCGGCAATACTTTGTGCTATTGCGGCATCTTCTTGGTAGCCACTCGCTTTTAGCCATGGCTCATGCGTTAGTGCATAATTAAGCGCTTGCGTTAAGCTAAGCGTTTGCTCATCGCGGGCTTGCTTTAGCGTATCGATATTTAGGTTATTTGAATTATTTTGCGCATTAACAGCTGTGCTAAATAACACAACACTACATAATACGGCTTTAATACTTACAGCGTGGTTCATCACCTGCTCCATCTAAAAATAAAAGAAATTCTTAAATTAAGAAGCAAAAAAGGTGTTTAGGAGTTTTACAAAAACCTTTTATATCAATTGCATTGAATTAATGATCTATTATTGCGGTAGGAAAATTGCTCTATAACAAGGAAAAAATTACGCAGTATAGTTGCTTTATATAAGTAATTTTTAACGCAGTTAGAGAGGTATTTAGTTCCTAGAATGAGCATGTTTTCAATAAAATTGATATTACACCTATCCTGCTATTAAGCAGACATAGGAGGGCGGTAGAGTGAACGAGGTATATTAATTTGTGTAGTAAATACACTTATATTTACTTTTTCAGATTCAAGTAAAGTAACGCTAAATAAAGTATCAACACTAAGCATTGAATTAGCAGCGCAGCCACTGATAGGGCATTGGCAATCATTTTGTGGCGTACTTTCGTCGTCGCAACAATCCATCTGCATCATATTTTCAGACATGCTAGCAACAGCTGTTGCATCACTACTGTGTGTCATTGGCATTTGGGCATGCGTTGATGTTTTCGTTGGCAAATGTGGCATTTCGCATACCATAGCTACAGACGCAACTGCCTGACCCACAAAAGTGAGCAGTAAAGTTATCATGAGTAAACTAGAGTAAAAACGTTGCAACATTATGCCTTTTAATAAATTTTAAAATGATTGTAAGATAACCTAACGGCAACCACAAATACTTTAATTATTTAGACTGCGGTTTATCAGGTGTTTTAATTAAGTTACTCGCGATAATTGCAAATATACAATATGCGCTAAAATACCAAAAACCCTCACCAAATTGTGCATTCATAACAAGTAGCTCACCACTTTTACCATGAGCGTTACCTGCTAGGTAAGTCACTATTAATGCAATAACAAATACATCAACCATGCTCCACTTACTTAATGCACAAATAACCAGACCGAGCTTTTGCTTAAACCCATTCAAAGGTAGGCAACAATAAAGCAATTGTAATAGCAGCTTCAAGCTTGGAATAACAATAGAAAACAACCCCACTAAAGCAGCTACAAATAAATTATTATTGCTAGCAAGCTCTTTAACTGTGCCTAAAATACTTTGTGTTTTGTTATAGGCGCTAATCTCGCCCTCTAACTTATCAAGCCCTAGCATATTCGAGAACATCATTAGCATGCTACGAGTCCGACCATCACCCTCTTCAGCAAGCATTTCAATGCCCGCTTGCGCTAATTTTGATTTATCTATGTTGCCCTCTATTGTTAATACTGGTTTTGTAATACCAGGAAACAATAAACAAAGAGCAACCACTACACTTATAACCGACAACCAATTACGCATATTTATTCTGCTATTGCCTCAATAATGTCATCACTGTATAAAACAGCATCCAATAAAAAATTAAATATATCGCCAATGTGCAGCTCTGAGTTTATGTTGGCCAAATGGACCATAGCTTCATCTATATTATCTAATTCAAACTCTTTTATAAGCGATAAACAGTTCCCTAAAATGCCGCTCTCTAATAGTAACGCATCAGATATTGCAGCATCTAAAGTAAACTCTTTAACTATGTCTTTTAATTCAGCATCTAAAATAGCATCAAGCACCGAGAACAACCCCACCAGATACCCTTGCTCGGTCAACTCTTTATTATTTTGCTCCAATATTAGCGACATAAATTGAGCCCGCGTTAAAGCAAGCTTAGTTAATTCTGTTGGCTTTTCGACCCCCAACTCACTAATTGCTAAAACACGTACAAATTGCCTAATTGTGTCTTCACCTAAATAAATAACCGCTTGTGAAATAGACGTAATGACTAAATTTGCTTTGCCTGAACGCGCGTTAGCTAGCTTTAAAACCCTCGCTGTTATGGCGACATCTCTGGCCACTCGTTGATGAACTTCTTTAAAGCAAAGTGTTTCTTTTGCTGTAAAACGCAATAGATCAAAAACGGTTAGCTTAGAAGGCTCTACACCTTTATACGTAATCATTTCTGGGCGAGAAAAAAAGAACCCTTGAAATAAATCGCAGCCAGCCAGTTTTAATACATTAAATTGTTCATGCGTCTCTATTCGTTCAACAATTATTTTTGCATGTGGATTTGCGCGTTTTATTTTTTTAATGCGCATATTGGTTTTAATAACCGGATCATCTATCTCAATTTTTATGTAATCAACATGTGCTAACAGTGGCTCCCATTTTGGATCGCCATCGTAATCATCAAGTGCAAAAACATAGCCTTCTTTTTTAAGTTCTTGCACACGCTCAGCCACCGCAGGAATATTACCCGTGCGCTCCACTATTTCAATAACACTATTTTCTGGCAATAAAAGTTTGGGGAAGTTATCGAGAATAGTTTCTGATGACAAGTTTATAAAAGCTAAATGATGTGCGGTAAGTCTATCTAAACCAACCAACATTAAAGCATTAAAAAATAGGCGGCTTGTCGCATGGACATCAGAAGTGCCTACAGGAAACGCATTATTGGCTGAGTCTCTATAAAGCAATTCGTACGAGAAAACATTCTGGTCTATATCAAAAATAGGTTGCCGCGCAACAAACTGAGTTATTTTTTGTACTTCATCAGGTATGTTATGTAATTTCACTTGGCTCTAAACCTATAAATAAAAGATGGCAAAACAGCCAATAATATGTGTACTTTAATGCAACACGCATAAGATAAATATAGTCGTCATTGCAAAAACGTTAAAATTACACAACACTAATATAAAATATTAATATAAAAGGTAGAGATTTGACTAACTTTATTCGGTTATTAGTACTGAGCCCTCTGCTATTTGTATTTTTTAGCTATGCCAGCATTAATCCTACTCCCCTCAAATATAATGTCAGCGCGTCAGGGAGTCATTATCCATATTATACAAATGATCCAGAAAAGCCTGGCATATTACCCGAAATTATTGAAAAAGTACTCGATGATGCCAATATTGCAGCTTCTCATATCGACCTACCTACAAAGCGTATTACCAAATATTTACAAGATGAAATAATCGATTTTGATGTTATTTCATTAGAATGGCTCTCAAAGAGTGAGAGAAATGACCCTCGTTATGTTTTTTCAGAGCCGCTTATTTATGCCACAGAAATGATTGTTACCTTGCCTAAAAATGCCCAGCATTGGCAAAGCGCTGATAGCTTGAAGGGTAAAAATATAGGAACGGTACTAGGTTACTATTACTTTAATGACAACACCTTTGAGCGTGTTGACTTTCCATCCGAAAAAGAACTTATGACAGCCCTATCAAGAAACCGTGTAGAAGCTGCACTAGTAGGTAAGTTAACTGCGCTCTATTGGGCAAAGCAGTTAGGGATAAACATTGCCTTTGGCGCACAGCATTCCCATGGTTTTTTAAGAATTCGCTTATTGAGCAAACACAAAGAATTATTGCCCCAGATAAACCTAGCAATTAAAAACCTTCACGCTCAAGGATATATAAAAACTATTGAAGATAAGTATATGAGTAATATACCCACACAAAATTAAGGGACTAATGGCGCAGAGCTCGTGTTTTGGAGTACAATAGCAGCAAATGTTAACTCGACCAGAATCAGAAAGAGCCCCATGAGTATTGAAAAAGCCTTAATCGAACGTAGTAATAATCAATGTGAATTGTGTGCAGCCACCGAGAACTTATCTGTTTATGAAGTACCACCGGTAACTGAAACCCACTCAGATAAATGTATTTACACGTGTCAAACATGTAAAGATCAAATCGAGAATAACAGCGAAATAACGCCTACGCATTGGCACTGTTTAAACGATAGCATGTGGAGCCAAACTCCTGCAGTACAAGTTGTAGCTTACAGAATGCTTTCGCGTTTAGCGCCTGATAATGGCTGGGCACAAGATGCGCTAGACATGATTTACCTTGAAGAAGATACGCTAACGTGGGCTAAAAAAGCACTTGCTGAAGATGACGATTTAAAGCATGTAGATAGCAACGGTGTAGTACTTCAAGCAGGCGATACTGTTACCCTAATTAAAGACTTAGACGTTAAAGGTAGTAGCCTTACAGCTAAACGCGGAACAGCTGTTCGTAATATTGGCCTAACCAGCAACCCTGAACATATTGAAGGGCGAGTTGACGGCCAGCGCATAGTTATTTTAACTAAGTTTGTTAAAAAATAATCGTTTGTTTTTAATTATTAAAGGCGCTAATGCGCCTTTTTTTATGTTTAAAATAAGTTAAGGAATGATTAAGTCACTAGGTAATACACTAGGGGGATAATATTGAGTAAGGATAACAAACATGGAAAAGCATCAAGCAGTACATTCACGTAAAAAAGCACTTACAGGACTTAGTTTATTAGCACTGAGCGCTTTTGCTATAACCGGTTGTGATCAACAAACAAAGCCGACTGAAAATACAGAGCAAGCAAAATCAATATCGACTCTAACTACCCAAGTTAGCTACAAAGATCGCAGTATGCTTCGCCCCGGTTCACAGTTAATAGTTACGCTTTCGGATGTATCTAAAATGGATGTAAAAGCAGATATAATAACCCAAGAAGTGATTGATATTACCCAAGCCCCACCATTTACTGTAGAGCTAACTTATGATGCCAGTAAAGTTAACGATAAACACCGCTATAGCCTAAGCGCCAGAATCATAAATAAAGACAAAGTACTTTACACAAGTACCACAAATAACGACCCATTTAGAGAATCACAGCTAACTGGCCCTTATAAAATTGAGCTTTCAAAAGTATCCGTTGAAAAGCCAGACGTAACGCTTACAAACACGTACTGGAAAGCAATAACAATCAATGCTCAAACAGTAAATGTTAGAACTAAAGAGCCGTTTATTCAGTTCGATAAAGACTACCGTGTTAATGGCTTTTTAGGCTGTAATAATTTTAGCGGAAGTTATAGCACCGAGCAGCACACAATTACACTTAGTCAGTTAGCGAGTACAAAAAAGATGTGTTCGGAGAATATGGACCAAGAGGCAGCTATGTCTAACGTACTTAACAATACTTCAAAGTGGGAAATTACAGGCGAGTCACTAAAACTTAAAAACAACAGCGGTAATACGCTTGCTACTTTTAACGCAGTTTATTTTAATTAATATTTAGCTCCCTAATATATGTGTTACCTAACACATTCGTATTGATTTTAAATAAAATGCCCAGCAAAACTGGGCATTTTATCATTCATTGTAAGCACTATTTAAAGCTACTCATCAACGAGTTGTTCACTTCTGTAAAAACCACTTGGCTCACTCAACAAATCAACAAGTTCAGGCATTATTGCATCCATTGTTTGCTTTAGCTTCCATGGAGGGTTAATCACAATCATGCCAGATGCTGTCATGCCGTGTACGTCAGTGTCCGCTTCAGTGCCTAATTCAAATAGCTGAATGTTGCGCATTCCTGAATCAATTAAGCCCTGCTCCATATTATCAATGCGCTCTCTGTCTACTACCGGATACCAAATCATATAAGTACCTGTAGCAAAACGCTGATGAGCTTTAACTAAGGTTTTTACAACCGTTTCGTAGTCATCTTTAATTTCGTACGGAGGGTCAATTAACACACACGCTCTGCGAGATGCTGGTGGTAATAATCCTACTAAGCCGGTAAAGCCATCTTCTCCGCGCACACGAATGGAGCGCTTACCTTGCATATTTTCTTCAAGTAATAATAAATCGCGCGGGTGCAGTTCAAAAAACCAACCCTTATCTTGGCGGCGCAAGTAATGCTCTGCAATTTTTGGTGAACCCGGATAAAATGCAAGTTCGTCAGTGTCGTTAAATGACTTAATTAATTCAATGTACTCATTAAGCTCAGCATGTTCACTTTTATGTTGCCAAAGTTTTTCAATACCATCTTGATACTCTTGCGTTTTTTGCGCATCAGCAGCTGCCAGTTCAAAAAAGCCAGCACCTGAATGCGTGTCTATATAATCAAGCGGTTTATCTTTAATTGTTTGGTAATTTAGTACTTGTGCCAGTACTAAATGTTTAAGTACATCGGCAGGATTACCCGCATGAAATGAGTGTCTGTAACTAAGCATTATTTATTTTCGCCATACGCAATTTAATATCGTAAGTGAACCATAAGCACTAGGCTTTGGCAACTTACACCAAGATAAGAGAGTGTTAAAGTGAACCATTTCTGAATGAAAAAGCTCATATGCTGAATTATCCCTTAACGCAGAAGAAAAATCAGCTAAAACCACCGTAAATGCTGGCAAATCAACACACTTTGCTTTACATTTGCATGACATTAATTACAGTTATATGAGCGCCTTTATGAACAACACTACTCTTCAACAACTCGAACAACTGATCGATTCTTTAATCGAACGTAATAATCAATTACAAACAGATGTTGCTACTTTAAAAGAACAGAACACTAAACTAAGCGATGAAAACGAATTACTACAGCTTGAAGCTTTAGAAAATGAAGAAAAGCAAAAAGATGCCAGCACTACTTTATCTGGTCTTCTTGATAAATTACAAAGCGCACAACAGGCTAGCTAATGTCTGAGCTGCAAAACCAGCGGGTCACTGTTGAGTTGCTAGGTAAAGAGCAGCAATTTGCTTGCCCCGAAGGGCAGGAAGATGCATTAATAGCAGCAGCTAAAAATCTAAATGACTTAGTTGAGCAAATGAAACAACGCTCAACCGTTAGAAACGATCAAAAAGCCCTACTAATGGCAGCATTAAACTTAAGCCACGAATTGCTAGAAGCAAAAACACAGGCTACAGTTGAACAACAGCATCAAGACCAATTGATTGATAAACTCAGTCAGCATTTGGCAAATGACCCCAAACACCAAAAATAAAAAGCGCATACTGCGCTTTTTGTTTATTATTAAAGTAATTAAACCTCAGCGTAGAGATAATAAATGAAGTTAAAACTTTCAAACATAACCTCTTCATGTAAGCACTTACTATTGTCATGCACTTTACTATCAATAGCACCTAGCACCTACGCTGCCGTTATTTGGAATACAATAAACCCTCATATTCAGTTTTTAAAGCAACAAGACAAGCTTCGCTTTTACGACTCTAACCAAGTATTAATTGAAGGCGAAAAATGTGCCCTACTGGTTGATACGAGTGCCAATTTTGCTGCAGTTGAACAACTTGCTGAAGATTTAAAAAAACGCCTTAAAACACCTTTATGCTATTTGGTTGCCACGCATTACCATGACGATCACTTGCTCGGTATGGCGGTTATGCAAAATTTTTATCCTGATGCCAAGCTCGTTGTTCATCAGCAAGTAAATAAAAATTTTAGCCTTTACCAAACAGCATATACCGACAAACTAGACACCTATGAAAAGAGCATTGAGCTGAGCTACCAACGATTAGCGAATGTCCCTAAAGAAGAGCAACCTAAATGGCGTGATAAGTTAAAGCTTGCAAAAAAGCGACTTTTTCGCTGGCAGGAGTATCAGCTTAGCAAACCCGAAATAGTCATTAATAGTCGTAAAATTATCGACCTTGGTGGTTTTGAGGTAACGCTTGAGCCGCAGCAAGCCCATACTAACGGTGATTTAACTATTACTACTAATAATGGCAGTGTGCTGATTGGTGGCGATATCGTTGACTGGCTTCCTTACCCTGGACACGGTGAACTTAAAAGTTGGCAAACGTTGCTTAAGCAATATATTAACGACGAAAAGCTCACTATTATTATACCTGGCCACGGCGGCACATTAACAAAAGAGCAGCTGAAACAGCCACTATCATTTTTAACAGCCATAACAGAGCACGTTAAAAACAATAAAGATCAAAGTATTGAGCAGTTAATGCTATCGTTTCCTGAATCAGTTATTGAGCCTTATAAACAAGAAGCGCTTAATATAAAATCGAGCAACTTCTTTTTACAAGCTGGCCTAAATCGCGCAAAAAGCGCAGAATAACTCAACACAACGGATTGTGTTAAAATAATAAAAGGAATTTACAAAAGTGATCACTATGCGCAGTTTGGTTTTATGTTGTTTGGGTATTTTGTTATTTGGTTGTCAATCAACGGAGCAAGAACCACAAGACGCTCCACAAATATTTACTCATTTTGAGCCTGACTATACTTATGATATTGACGAGGAAGTAGCTCAAACGCCTCAAGTTAATGAGCCAGTTACGCCACTTCAATTCAAAAAAACAATCGTAAAAAAGCGCCCACCAAAAACCACCGATCTGTGGGTGCATATAGCCAATAATCTACACTTTACGATTTATCAAAATCGCGCTTTAAAAAAGCGTATCAGCTGGTATGCAAAGCAACCTAACTACTTACAAACGGTGAGCAAACGCGCAGCGCCTTACCTGTATCACATCGTAAAAAAAATTGAGCAAAAGCAATTACCTATGGAGCTCGCATTACTACCATTTGTAGAAAGCGATTTTAGACCAACAATAGCCTCATCACAGCAAGCTGTTGGTGTTTGGCAGTTAGTTGGCGCAACGGCGCATCACTTTGGTGTTAAGTCAGACCAATGGTATGACGGGCGCCAAGACGTACTTGCTTCAACCGATGCTGCACTTGATTACTTAAGTTACT
Source organism: Pseudoalteromonas sp. SG45-1 (assembly GCF_014164135.1). Taxonomy (NCBI): domain Bacteria; kingdom Pseudomonadati; phylum Pseudomonadota; class Gammaproteobacteria; order Alteromonadales; family Pseudoalteromonadaceae; genus Pseudoalteromonas; species Pseudoalteromonas sp. SG45-1. The sequence goes on along the minus strand of NZ_JACJEP010000006.1, from coordinate 67,216 downwards.
TACATAAACGCTTTGATGGTAATTGGCTACATGCTTTGGCCGCTTATAATAGTGGTGAAGGCCGTGTTAAACGTGCAATCGAAAAAAACAAAAAACGCGGTAAAAGCACCGATTACTGGTCGCTCAGTCTGCCAAAAGAAACTGCTGACTATGTACCCAAATTACTCGCTTTAAGTTATTTAGTTAAACACCCACAAAAAGGGATTAAACGTCCAAAGCTTGCATATAAACCATTTACAACACAGATGAATATAGGCCAGCAGTTCGACTTTTCAGTCATTGCAAAGCTCTCTGGTATAGGTTCAAAGCAGTTACATGCTATTAATCAGGGATATTTAAAAAATCAAAGCTCACCTAACGGGCCGCACACTTTACTGCTGCCTATAGGGCAAGAAGCATTATTAAAAAGTCAGTTCTTCAAATCAAACTTTGCTGGAGAGTACATCGTTAAACAAAACGATACGCTTTACAGTATCGCCAGGCGTTTTAGTATGTCTGTAAAAGCTTTAAAACAACTTAATAATAAAAATAATAATTTAATAGGTGTTGGAGAAAAGTTATTAGTTGGACAACCTAAAACTCTGCCAAGCACATTAACTGTTGATTACAAAATCAGCCCTTATTTAGAACACCAAGAGATTGCGATCCCCACCATTGAAATAGATTACGAAGTTAAGTCAGGCGATAGCCTTTGGAGTATAAGTCAGCTTTATGATGTACCTCATAGCGACTTGGCAAAATGGAACAAACTCTCTGCATCAAGTATTTTAAAGCCTGGCACTCAATTAGTACTGTTTATACCACAGGCTGAAAAGCAAAAAGCAGCACCAATAAAAAAAGATTTACTGCTAGATTTACAAAAAACACTAAATCAGCCACGTTAAGTTTATAAACAAGTATATTTCGCGTAAAATTGCGCCCTAACATAGTTATTATTTGAAGAGACAAGCATGCAAATTAGCAAAAATTCAGCAGTTGAATTTCATTACACCCTTAGCGAAGCGGGCGAACAAATTGAAAGTAGCACAAACGAAGCGCCACTTACTTACATTCATGGCAGCGAAGGCATGCTTCCTGGTTTAGAAAAAGCACTTGAAGGTAAAGAAGCCGGCGAAAAATTTAGTGTAACTCTAGAGCCAAGTGAATCGTACGGCGAGCGTGTTGATGATTTAATTCAACGTATTCCGCTTAAGCATCTACAAGGCGACGTTAAAGTATGGAAACCAGGTATGACAGCAATGGTTAGCTCTAACCAAGGTCGTCATCAGGTTACCATTGTTAAGGTTGGTCGTTTTAACGCAGATTGTGATTTAAACCACCCATTTGCGGGCAAAACACTAACGTTTGATGTTGAAGTTGTATCTGTACGTGAAGCAACAAGTGAAGAAGTTTCTCACGGACATGTGCACGCTGAAGGCGGCTGTGGTCACTCTCACTAGTTAGCGATAAAGGAAGTAAGTATGTCTAAAGTTGCAGTAGTTACAGGTGGTACAAAAGGAATTGGTCTAGCCGTTGTAAAGCGTTTGCTAAGTAATGGCTATAAAGTACATAACCTTGATATAGAGCCAAGCGAAACTGGTATATTTCATCAGTGTGATGTAAGTGATGTATCGGCGGTACAAAGCTGTATCAACGCTATCTGTGAACAAAGCAAACGCATTGATGTACTTGTTTCTAATGCTGGAAAACACTTAAGCGCAAATATAGAAAGCACCGATGAGCAAACTCTCGATGCACTTTTTGCGCTTAATGTTAAAGGCGCGTATGCCGCAGTACAAAGCGTATTGCCAAGCATGAAAGCGCAAAATAGCGGCGCTATTATATTAGTCGCATCCGATCAAGCAATTATAGGTAAGCAAAACTCTTTTGCGTATAACCTAACAAAACATGCCCTTGCCTCAATGGCCAAAACAACGGCGCTTGATTACGCGAGCTTTAATATTAGAGTAAATGCGGTATGCCCTGGCACAATAGAAACCCCGCTATTTCATAACGCGATAGATGCGTACTGCGCAAAAAGTGGCACAAACAAAGCTGAAATAGTTGCCGAGGAAGCAAGTCTGCAACCGCTTAACCGATTAGGTCAAGCCGACGAAGTTGCTGCTCTTGTGAGCTTTTTAGCAAGCGAAGATGCCAGCTTTATTACTGGTAGCTTACAAAGTATTGATGGCGGCTATACAGCCCAATGAGCATGCAAATTATTGACCCTCATGTGCATTTTTTTAATCTTGCCGAGGGGCAATATACTTGGCTACAAGGCGAAAACCTACCAGCATGGCCTAACCTAGAAAAAATTAAACAACCAATAAGTGCAGAGCAACTTGTTAAAAGTACTGATTTTGAACTTGCGGGTATTGTGCACATTGAGGCTGGGTTTGATAATCAATCACCTATAAACGAGTTAAACTGGCTAAGCTCGCATTTAAAAAACCTTTCATTTAAGGCTATTAGTTACAACCAAATTGATGCGCCCGCAGAGCAATTTAATCACGCGCTGAATGCACTGGCTCATTCAAGCCTTTGTGGTATAAGAGATATAACCGAAGAAGATGATGCAGTGAGACTAAAAAGCCCTCATTGTATTAATAACCTTAATTTATTGGCTACAAATAAACTGCATTTTGAAGCTCAATTTGATATTGAAAATAGCGAAATAACCAAACAAATAGCTTACTACGCTAAGCAGCTACCGCAGCTTCAAATTATAATTAATCATGCAGGACTGCCAAGTAATTTAAATGACTGGCAACAAGGTGCTGAGTTACTTGCTCAGCACGACAACATAGCAATTAAATTCTCTGGTTTTGAATTACTTAGGCTCACCAGTGAGCAACAAGCAGCGTGTTTTAATATTCTTTTTAATCACTTTGGCCAGCAGCGTATTATGTTTGCAAGCAACTTTCCTGTGTGCCAAATAAATACAAGCTACAACACCCTATGGCACTCCCATAAGGCGTTATGCTCAAACGATAAGACATGGCATAACCTTAGCTATGCAAACGCTAAGCACTACTATCAAGTTTAAGTAAAACTAGTTATATTAAACTCTCTTTTTATAATAATACGGCCAATTTATGAAAATGTACTTTTTACTAATCGTTGTATTTTCTGCGTTTTTTCTCAATGGCTGCATATCTCAAAATCCAGATCCGACACCTAAGCTGCAACATGCTCTACTGGCAAAGCCAAATAAAACAGCCGTTAGCAAAGCAATTAAAACACTTGTACATATACAAGAAACTCAATTAGCTGATAATGTATTTACTACCAGCAGCACAGTAACCCTTAGCAATGTGGATGGTAATAATATTATCGACACGCAAAGTCGCAATACACCCGATCAGTTTGAATTGATGATTAAAGGCAAGCAATGCTATATACGCCACCTTGATAGTAAAGCCACTATTGAGCTTAAAGACGTAGAATGTAAAATTAACGAGTTATAACATGCTTTACTTCCCCCTAAATAAGCAAAAGCCGGTAAGTGACTAATCACTTACCGGCTTTTGCTTTTTAATGCATGACCTAAAGTTAGGTTAAAAGGCTATTATTTTATTTCTACGCGTTGAGAACGCATAACAATCTCATCATTTAATTCAATACCCAACCCTGGCTCTTCTGACACTTCAAAGAAACCATTTTTAGGTTGTGGGTCTTGTAAACATAACTCGCGGTTCCACTTTTTAATCGCATAAGTGTGGTGCTCATGAATCAAAAAGTTAGGGATAGCCGTTTCTAAGTGCAGTGATGCTGCTGTTGCAACAGGCCCGCCACATACGTGAGCCTGAATACGCACATCAAAGATATCTGCGTAATCACATACTTTTTTAGTTTCGGTAAAGCCACCACATAAACCAATATCAGGTTGCAGAACATCAATACTTTGATCTTCTAAATACGGGCGCACACCCCAGCGATTATACAAACGTTCACCACCAGCAATTGGCACATTAACTTTATCTGCTACTTTTGCATGTAATGAGTGGTTTAGGTAGTTAACTGGCTCTTCAAAGTACATACAGTCAAATTCTTCTGCAATTTCACCTAGCTGAATAGCTGTTGTAACACCTGGTAAACTGTGGCATTCAAAAATAATATCCACTTCGTCGCCTACTGCTTCGCGAATAGCTTGCATACGTGCACGGTATAGCTTCATTTCAGTGCGTGAGATTATTTTTGTACGGTCGTAATAAGTGTTACCGTCTTTATCGTACTGAATTGGATCTACTTTTACTGCATCGTAACCTTCGGCCATCGCCTTTAAAGCCGCTTCTGCATATTCTTGCGGTTGTACTAGCGCTTTAAATTCGCTATCCCAGTCAAACTGTAATTGCGATGCGTAAGTGCGTAGTTTGTCGTTAACTTTACCGCCTAATAACTGGTATACAGGTAAACCAAGCGCTTTACCTTTTATATCCCAAAGTGCGGTATCAATTGCGCTCATTGCAGCATATACAACAGGTCCGCCGCCTAAACCCCAAAAGCTTTCACGTAACATACGTGACCATAGTTTTTCTGTTTGAAATGGGTCGTGGCCGATTAAAAAGGCGTCGGCCATTTCTTTAATCATAGCCGCTGCAGCACTGTGACCTAAATCGTATGCAAGGCCCGCTTCGCCAACACCACTAATACCTTCGTCAGTATGAATACGTACAAACACAGGTGTCCAAGAAGGTCTATCAGGACAGTGAATATCAAATACTTCAACGCGATTTACTTTCATTAAAATTCCTTATTAACCGCTATGGGTTATTTTGCAAAACTAGGGTCAAGTCGATACGCTTTACGTAACATCGCAGGCCACGCAAGTTGCCCGCCAGTGCTGCCACTGTGTACTACGTTTGCTTGATTATAAATATTGTCGATTATAGGTTGCGGTACTTCAATCACCTCTTGCGAGCTTGATTGTAGCGCTAGTTGAATTTCACACGCTCGCTGTAAATCATAAAAGCGCATAAACGCATCGCCTACCGTTGGGCCTACTGTTAAGCCACCGTGATTTACCAATAACATATGGTTAGTGCTGCCCAAATCATCTTGCAGCACTTTTCGCTCGTCGTCGTTTACTGCAAGCCCTTCGTAGCCATGATAAGAAAGCGATGGCAGTGAAAACATTGAATATTGGCTAAGCGGTAATAAACCATTTTTTTGTGTAGCGACTGCGATTGTTTCTTTGGTATGAAGGTGAATAACACAATGAGCGTCTTCGCGTACCTCGTGAATCGCACTGTGAATAGTAAAACCAGCTGGATTAATACTAAATGGCGTATCGTCAATAATGTTGCCGTCTAAGTCGACCTTTACTAAATTAGAGGCTGTTACTTCATCAAAGGTTAAACCAAACGCATTCACTAAGTAGTGGTCGGTGCCAGGCATACGTGCTGATAAATGCGTATAGATTAAATCCCCCCAACGAAAGTGCTCTACCAGTCTATAACACGCGGCTAAATCAACACGAAGTTGCCACTCTTGTGCTGATACTTTATTTTTTAAATCGAGTTGGGGTAAATCAAACATAATGAGCCTTATAAAAACGTACATTATTAACCTGTACGAACAGATGTTTAGAAGTCTAAAGCAGTCTCTATTTTATAGCAAACACCAAACAAAACAGCCACACTATTGTGTGGCTGTTTATAAAACTAAAATACCAATTGCATTAAAATGGTATAACTGCGTAAATTATTTTACGTTAGCTAGGTAATCTGCAATTGCTTCAAACTCTTCATCAGTTACCGTTGCAACCATTGCTTTCATTGCCATGGTCATACCGTTATTACGTGCACCTGACTTAATATCTTTCATTTGCGCTACTAAGTAGTCTTTGTTTTGACCGTTTAGTTTAGGGTACATACCCATAATTGGTGCTTTACCTTCAGCGCCATGACAAGTTTGACAATTCTTAGCGGTATAAAGTGCAGCGCCATCGGCAGCTGCTGCATTAAACGAGAAGCTTGCGGCTAAAGTAATACCCGCGCCTAATAGTAGTGTTTTCATCTTGCTCATTGTATTTACTCTTCTTTTTTGACGGTTAGAAAAACTGTTCTATTGATTGTAGTAAACAATCAAATAAAAAGCATACGTACGAAACGACGCTAGACGATCAACTTAACCAAAAACCGCTAACTCGTTTCTATCTCACTTTTATATACTTTAGCAAATAAAAATGAGCTTACCCTTAATAACTATTACCACACTATATCATCTGGTACTTCAAAGTCTGCGTACGGGTCATCTTCATCTTTTGGTTTGTTTTCTGGCTCTACATGAAAAACAATATACTTTTCGTCAACTTCAGCCACTTTGCGTGCTGGTTCGTCGTCTAATACGTAAAATTGCCCTTCTAGTACACAAATAGCTAAACGACCGCCCGATAACGCTTTTTGCGTTTTCTCGTTCACGTCGATATTTTTTACTTTGTTTTGATAAGTAAAATTAAATGTGCGCTCACCACGAATAGCATCTTGGTTGTGGTGTTCTAAAATTTGTTTAACACGCGCTTCTTGTTCGCGCTGCTTTAAGCTCACTTGGCGTGTTTGGTTAAGCTCTTCAGCTTTTTTTTGCTGCTCTAGCTTGGTTTGTTGAATATGCTTTTGCAGATCACTTGGGTTGCTAGTAGCCCCTTTCTTTTGCTTTTTTTGTTGCTTACGCTTTTCTGATTTAGCAACTTTAGCATTATGCGATGTTGTTAATCCTGCTTGAAGCAATTGGTCTTGTAATGAACCCATGACTTTGTTCCACTAAAAACTAATATTATCGCTATTTTAATCACCAACGAGTTCAAATAACAGCGCTATCGACATTAATCTAGCAAACTAGTTAAAACAAACCATGATATAGCGCAATGACTATGGTTTTAATTATGAATTAAAAGCAATTTTTAATACAATACCACGCAACCAATCAGCAAATGCACAAGCCATATAATGCGTTTACCTCATCTACTCGTTTGCTCGGTATTTATATTTTTTGTGCTTTATGCACCGCAACCCCTACTTAGCGTTTTTGCGAGCGAATTTAATGTAGCACCTGCGGTAGCTGGCAGCTTAATGACTGCAACTATGCTGCCCTTAGCCATTGCCCCGCTCGTTTATGGTTTATTTTTAGCAAAAATAAATCCACTACTTATATTACGTATTGCAATGGTGCTTTTAGGCCTTAGCTGCTTACTTTTTGTTTATGTACCTAGCTTTGAGCTTTTATTATTAGTCAGATTTTTACAGGGTTTAACGCTCCCCGCAGCTTTAACAGCAATGACTAGCTATATAGGCATGAGTTATAGCGCTGATACACTTCAAAAAAATATGACCCTATATATTGGTAGCAGTATAGTTGGTGGTTACTTTGGACGTGTGCTTGCCGCTTTGTTTAGCGACTTATGGAATTGGCAGAGCTTTTATTACGTAATTGCTTTTATGCTTCTTTGCTTAGCTTTGACAGTTAAGCATTCCCGCTTTACAAACCCAGCTAAACAGTCGCAGCTCTCCCCACTCGATTACATTAAACAACTTAAAGAAGGCGCTGTACTTAAAGTTTACGGCGCCGTTTTTTGTATGTTTTTTTGTTTCGCTGCACTGCTTAATTACTTACCGTTTATATTACAAAACACGTTTTTAATTACCAATACTCGTGACATAGGTTTAGTTTACAGTGGTTATTTAATTGGTGCCCTCGCCTCTATTGCTGCACCTTGGTTACTTAAAAAAGTCCCTTCGCCTTGGCACTTATTAACTGCGGTATTTAGTTTTTATAGTGTGAGTATTATTTTATTAATGAGCCATCAGCTTAGCTTATTTTTAATCGCATTTACTTTGTTTTGTGGTGCTATGTTTGTGATTCATTCAACTGCCGCACCGCTCGTTAATAAAATAAGTAAAGCCCCACCAAGTGTAACCAATGGCGGATATGTATCGTTTTATTACAGTGGTGGCGCATTGGGGTCGTTATTACCCGGTGTGGTATACCAACATCATGGGCAAACAGCGTTTATGCTTACGCTGCTTGCGGTTTGCTTATGTGGTTTATCGTTAATTATGTGGGCTTATTTTGAGGGTAAAAATACAACGCGCGGTTGATGCTTTGTGTAATTAAAAAATGTTTCTAAATCAGCTTTACTAAGCAACCATGTTTGGGTGTTTTCAAACGGATGACAATGAAACAAATCACCGTGCCAAATATCTTGGTCAACCCATAAGCTCACTTCGTTTTGCTTATCATTTAAAAGAGCCAACATAGATACACACCCAGGAGCCACTTTTAAATATTTAGCTAGCCGCTCACTCGATGCGAACCCTAAGCGTGAAAGCCCTTGTTGCTTTGATAGTGCCTTTAAGTCGAGCTGCTTATTGTGCGCTGTAATAACTAAAAAGTGTCGCTTGCCTTCGTTATCGCGTAAAAATAGGTTTTTAAGACGAGTACCTGGGCGCTCAATCATAAACTCATCTGCCGCTAAGCTAGTATGTAGCGGCGGATGCTCTATTACATCATAGTTAATATCTAGGTGCGCCAAAAGCTCTGCTAACTTAGTTTTATCAGCCAACATATTACAAACAACGCCCTCTTAGTTGTACACTCAAATCTCGCCATAAAACATCATTAACTTCATGCTTGTTGTCGCAATACTTACGATCTTTTAGCTCCTGATTTAATAATTCAACTGCTTGGTCTTCTAGCTGTAACTTCAGAATGCTCGACTCTTCAAAATGCTCTTTCTCTATATACTGCTTAACCTCACCACGACTTGGTCTCTTATTAGAACCACGGTCAAGGTTAAAGTTTTCACGATGCTTAGCTTTTACCGAAACAACATAAGCAAAAAGCTTATTGCCTTGATCATCTTGCTTTTCGTGAAACTGTTTATTATTTATTTCAAAAGGCGGCTCATCATTTGAGGCACAGCCAGCGAGTAAAACCATAAGCGCTAGAACACATTTTTTCATTGTTTTTTATCGTTTTAGTTTTGAATTAAGCCGAGTCTAACAAAAATTGACGTAAACAGTGAAAATTTACGAAAAAATACTTGACCAAATTTATAAAAAAACTTAAAGTTCGTCCCGCTTGGAACTCAGCAGTCAAGCAGTTACATTATATGTAACTTAGGAATGTGGGGCTATAGCTCAGCTGGGAGAGCGCCTGCCTTGCACGCAGGAGGTCAGCAGTTCGATCCTGCTTAGCTCCACCACTTTCCTACTCCTTTTCAAATTCGTTCTACTCTTCTATTTTTCCACTGTTTTTATTATTTTTTGACACCCTAATATTCTAATTTTTCATTCTATATAATTTTAAATTTATCCATTCAACTTGTGTCTTTACAAGTTCTTAGCTATACATAATGTCACACATTAGTACTTTAGGCTTAACATGGACAACCCTAAGCGTTCAACGCTAAAAAAGCTAGCTGCAATAGGTTTAACAGCTGGTGCAATAACACATGCGCCTTATGTTTTTGCCCGAAAAAAAGTCACATTAAGAGTGCTTGGTACGCATGTAACACTCCAAGAGGCTATCCGCAAGCAAGCGATGAGTGACTTGGGTATTAATATAGAATTTACTCCCGCAGGCAGCGCTGCTGTTTTGCAAAAGGCATCAATGGACCCTAGCTCCTTTGATTTATACGAACAATGGTCAGACAGCATTAATGTGCTTTGGGATGCAGGTTCCATTCAGCCAATAGAAAAAAAACGACTCACCTACTTTAACGAGATAAATCCACTTACTAAAACGGGAAAACTAACCGAAACTGCAAGTATTGGTGCAGGTGATTCCCCCTATAAATTATTAAATGTTCAACCCGATGGCACATTAAGCGCACAAGAAAGCGATCATCTTAGCTTTTTACCTTATGTGCATAATGTTGACTCTTTTGGTTACAACACCGACTTTATTAAGCCCGGTATAGCATACGAAACAGAAAGCTGGAGTTGGCTGCTTGATGACGAGAACAGAGGTAAAGTAGCTATTGTAAATGCGCCTACCATTGGATTATTTGACCTAGCCCTAGCAGCACAAAGTAAAGGGCTTATAAAATTTAACAATATAGGTGCAATGACCCGCCCAGAACTTGATAGATTGTTTAGTATATTACTCGACTTTAAACGCCAAGGTCACTTTAGTGGCTATTGGAACTCGGTTCCTGAGTCGATTGAATTTATGAAAAGTAAACGAGCCCATATAGAAAGCATGTTTTCGCCTGCAGTTTCTGCATTAAACAGCCAAAATATTAATGTACGATTTGCCGCGCCAAAAGAAGGCTACCGAGGCTGGCATGGTGTTATGTGTTTATCGTCACAAATACAAAGTAGCGCAAAAGATGCAGCTTACGATTATATGAATTGGTGGCTTTCAGGCTGGCCTGGTGCATTTATTGCTCGCCAAGGTTATTACATTAGTAACCCGCAGCGCTCTAAACTACTCCTATCTCAGTCTGAATGGGATTACTGGTACGGTGGAAAAGCAACAAACATAGATTTATTAAATACCAATGGCGACGTAGCAGTAAAAGCAGGTGGGCAACGTAATGGCGGTAGTTACCATAAACGCTTTAGTAATGTAGCAGTGTGGAATACAGTTATGCCAACCTATGACTACAGCCTGCAAAAATGGTATGAGTTGATTAGCCGATAATGATAATAAACTCAATTAAATCAAAAATAATATTAGCTCTGTGTTCGCTGATTGGATTACTTCTTTTACAGAGCTATTTGTTTAACTATTCGCAAACGTCTTTACTTAACTTGCAAAAATCGCAACATAACGCGCTTATTCAAAGTGAAGCTGTAACTAACTTAGAAAACGATATTATTTCCCTGCAAGGGCATGCAGTTTCATTTATTGACAATGCAAATGAAAATACGATTACCAAATTTAATTTTTACTTAAATAAGGCAAATCTAAATCTCGAGCAGCTAAAAACAAACACTCAAAACCAGACCCCTGAGTATCAAAACTCACTAATACGCCTTGGCGAGTATTTAAGTAATTACCAAGATACATTTGGCCAAGTTGTCGTAAACAGACAAAAACGCGAACACCTTTACATTACTCAGTTCAAACAACCTATTGATGACTTACAAGTAACAATTAGTGATTTAGAAGGGTCTTCAAACAATGATAATAAAGTTATTTTTAACGATGTTTTACTCACAATAAGTAATTTAAAACATGCAATTATAAGCTACCTCTATAAACCTAATTTTGATGAAGCACAAAATGTAAAACAAAACTTAAATCACTTACATAAAAAACTAACGAGCACCTCTGTAATAAATGAATCCCTCTCCAATAAAACAACAAGCTTAAAACAAGCTTATAACCAACTTGTATTACTCACCCGTAGCTACACTTTTTCTGTAAATGTAGTGCTTACAGGCATAGAAAACGAATTGCTGTATTTAACTAATGAAATTAAAAACATAGAAAAAAATAAACTAATCAAAACAGAAGAGCTACTAAGTAGCCACTTAACAAAAAATACAGAACAGGCAAATATATTTGCCGTTTTAATTATGTTAATCATTTTATTTTTAAGCTATTTTATTTTTAGATCGGTTATAAAACCAATTACTCAGCTCACTTTATTACTTAAAGATATGAATAGCGAAAAGCCAGTAACTATTTCAAATAACAGCCAAAATCAAACTGAAATAGCATCGGTAATAAAAGCAGCTAACGCTTTATATTTAAAAAATAAGCAAACCAAAGAGCTACTCAATGAAACCCGCGTATTAAATTCCCAAATGGAAGCAATGAATGCCGACCTGACGAGTGCCATGGAGCAAACCGATAAAGCCAATAAAACAAAAATAGATTTTGTAGCCAATATGAGTCATGAACTTCGCACCCCAATGAATGGCATATTAGGTATGTTGCAACTTTTACAAAGCAGCGAGCTTCCCTCAAGGCAAAAACACTACGCAGATAAAGCTTTTTCAAGTGCTCAAAATTTATTGCAGATTTTAAACAATATTCTGGATTTTTCTAAGCTAGAATCGGAAAAAGTTCAGTTAGAGCAAATCCCTTTTACCTTACATACTATAGTTTCTAACGTTCAAAATTTATTCTCAACAAATGCCAAGCAAAAAGGTTTGTTATTAAACTTTACTTTACACGTTGATGCAGGGCTTGAACTTATTGGCGACCCAATGCACTTAAGCCAAATAATAAATAACTGTGTAGGTAACGCAATTAAGTTTACTGAGCATGGTGAAATATCATTAATTATAGAAGCGACATCTCAACACGAAAAAACAATAAACCTTCGCTTTAGTATAAAAGACACGGGTATTGGGATGACTGAAGAGCAATCAAAAATTATATTCCAGTCTTTCTCGCAAGGTGATTCAAGCACAACAAGAAAGTATGGTGGGTCCGGTTTAGGACTCACTATAAGCAAACAATTAACTAAATTGCTGGGCGGAGATATACAAGTAAGGAGCACGATTAATCAAGGTAGCGAGTTTTTCTTTACTCTACCCTTTACTTTATCTGAGCAACAAAAGCTTAAAAAACACGCCTTATTAATTAGCCCTGATAATGAGCAAATTAAAAAATTAATGGACTTACTAAGTGGTATAGACATAACGACAGAAACAACAAAAGAACCATTAAGAGCCATTGCAAAAATGTCTCAGCCTAGTAGCCCATTTAGTATTGTAATAATGTCGATAGAAAAAAAAGAGCTCAACGATAACTTTATTTTACAACAACTGTACGCTCAAAATAAAAACGTTAATGAAAAATTGACACTTATTTTATTAATTACCGATGAAGAGTCTCCAGAACCAATTGCAAAAAATGAAAATATAAACATTATAATTATTGGTAATAAAAATAGTGAAGTAGAAATTTTAAGAGCACTCGCACCAAATAATTTTAAAGAAAAGCAATTAAAGCCTCACCCTAAATTCTCGGGTTTTAATGCATTAGTTGTTGACGACAATAAAATTAATCAAGAAATAGCTTCCGCTCTTTTAGCCAGATTAGATATGACCGTGATCATTGCTGATAATGGACATGATGCATTAGATAAAATAGAGACAAATGACATCGATATTATTTTTATGGATGTTCAAATGCCAGTTATGGACGGACTAGAAGCAACAAGCATATTAAGAGAGCGAGGCTACAAAACTCCTATAATTGCTATTACGGCAGCCGCAGACCCTAATGATAAAAAAGCAGCATTTAGAGCCGGTATGGATGACTTTTTAGTAAAACCGATTATTTTTGATGCACTTTACAAAAGTATAGAAAAGCATCTGCAAAGTAGTGAACCTCTGAGCACTATAAACCTGCCATTAGCAAAAGAAAACCTAGAAAACAATGACAAATTGTTAACTAAATTATTTACTCAGTTTGTCAACGATTACAATGACTTTTCGACTAAAGCTGATATATTAATCAAAAATAGAGAGTTAGAAAGCTTAATTCGACTAGTACATACACTCAAAGGACTGGCCGGCACATTAGGCTTTGAGCTACTGCAACACAGCGCGCAAAGTGTTGAGAAAAGCTTAATAGATAAGAAAAGTATTAACTTATCTCATTTTAATGAACAATTAACACTTACACTTTTTGCTGTAAAACAATTTTTGATAGCTGACAGCTTTAAAAAAGAACATATACAGCAACATCAACTAGAAAACGAAGACTCGGTTATTGATAATATATACTCATTAGCATTAACGGCTCGCCCCGTACCTAGCAGTTTGGTTAGACAGCTAGAAATGAATCAATATGAGAGAGGCCACTCCCTATTTAAGCTCAAAGAAGCAATTGATCATTTTAACTACGCGTTAGTAATTGAGCTTATTGATATGTATAGAAACGATAATAAAAATTAGGCATAACCACTAACCTGAACTAGATTTAATATTGTAAAGAACGCAGAGAAGGACAGATAGTGCATTCAAATTACCTCGCAAACAGTAATGGATTAACCACAGAACAAAAGCATAAACCTTTAATTCTTATTGTTGATGACGAACCTAGTAATTTACACGTATTAGTAGAAGGACTTTTAACTGACTACGATGTACGTATTTCTACTAGTGGTGAGCAGGCTTTGATCTTTATTGAGTCAACTCGGCCTGACTTGATTTTATTAGACATAATGATGCCAGGCATGGACGGCTACGAAGTATGTAATATACTCAAAGCGAAACAAAATACCAAAGGGATCCCTGTCATATTTGTAACAGCGCTTACCGAGGAAGAGTCTGAAGAAAAAGGCTTCGCGATGGGCGCAATTGACTACATACACAAACCTTACAAGCTAGCGCTCGTTAGAGCGCGTATTCGTACACACATTACAGCGCAAGGCATGCTAGACAGGTTAATAGAAAAAAACTTTGACCTGCACGACAAGCTACTCGAAATAGAGTCTCTTGCGAAAGAGCTTAGCCAACGTGAAGAAGAGCTAAAAGAGCTTTCATCAAAACAAAAGTTATTTTACCAAGCCCTAACGGGAACCGCTGATGGTGTTGTTATTGCCGATAGTAATGGCAAAATTATAGCCGTAAACCCTTCATTTTGCCGTATAACCGGTTACTGTGAATCAGACTCACTACAAATGCAGTTGCACGATATTAAACAAAATAACCATCCTAGCATTAGCTTTGACCAAGTATGGGAGCATGCGAATCAAGCAGGCTATTGGAGTGGAGAACTTGTAACCAGACGAAAAAATGGCGAACTTTATCCAGAGCTACTAACTCTCAGTTTGGTTAAAGGCGATCAAGATACTAACGTTCACTATATTGGTGTATTCAGTGATATTTCGAGCGTTAAAGTAACCCAAGAAAGAATTCATTACCTTACATGGCATGATGAACTTACAGGTTTACCCAACCGAAATGGGTTTTTAAAGCAGTTAGAGCAACAACTTCAGGTTTGCAGTACCGAAAATAGTTATGCCTATATCTATATTATTGACATAGACAGCTTCCACTCAATCAATGATGGATTAGGATTACTCGCTGGCGACAGTATCCTTAAAGTATTAACTAAACGAATCCATACTCACGTGAGTAAAAAAGATGTTATTGCTCGCTTAGGTAGTGATGAATTTGCAGTACTGTGTACAGTTGAAAAAGGTGTGGGCAGAGCTAGAGCTCAAGCTATGGCTGAAAATAAAGCCCAAGAGCTACTTGCAAGTGTAAACCATCCATTTGTCGTTGCTGAACAAGACGTTAGCTTAACAGTAAGTATTGGCACCTATATTTTTCCACGAGAAGATCAATGGGAAAGTGCTATTGAGACTATTCGTAACTGTGAAGCGGCCTGCTACAAGGCAAAAGAGAAAGGCGGCAATAGAGTTACCTTTTTTGATACTTCATTTGGCGAGCAAGCAAAACGCCGTTTTGAAATAGAACAAGATTTACGTAAAGCTATTTTAAATAATGAGCTATCGCTATATTTACAATCCCAATTTGATCGAAACCAAACTCTTAAGGGCGCTGAGGTTTTATTAAGATGGGAGCACCCTCAAAAAGGCTTTATTAGCCCTGGTGAGTTTATATCTATAGCCGAAGAGTCAGACATAATTTATGATTTAGATTGCTGGGTAACTTCAAATGCACTTGAAATACTAACGCAACTTGGTAAAACCCACCCTGAGTTAAACTTATCAATTAATATAAGTGGCAGGCACTTTCATGAAGCGCGTTTTTTAAACTTTATTAGCCAACAGATAAAGCAACATAACATTAATCCTCAACAACTCACTATTGAGATAATTGAAGGTACGTTACTTAATCATATGGAAGCGGCTATTGAAGCTGTTCACTTTCTCAAGAAGCTAGGTATTAGAGTATCAATTGATGACTTTGGTACTGGATATTCGAGCTTAACCTACCTAAAACAATTACCAATACAAGAACTTAAAATTGATCGTTCTTTTGTTTTAGAGGCTCCTACCGATAACAACGATAAACTAATTATTGATATGATTGTAAGCTTAGGTCGTTTATTTGAACTCGAGATAGTTGCTGAAGGCGTAGAGAACCAGTCCCACTTTGATTTACTACAGGAGTATCCTGAGGTTATTCTGCAAGGCTATTATTTGCATAGACCAGAACCTGCAAGTGATTGGTTAAAAAAGTTAAAGTAACTGTAGCGTGATTTATAAACTAAAAAGCCGAGCATAAATATGCTCGGCTTTTTATGGACTTAATTTTTGCGGTTACTCGCGAACTTGGCCAACTCCATTAACTAAATACTTTTCTGTCGTTAGTGACTCGAGGCCCATAGGACCGTATGCATGTAGCTTGGAAGTAGCTATTCCAATCTCTGCACCTAGGCCCAATTGTGAGCCATCAGAAAAACGAGACGATGCGTTAACCATTACTACAGAAGCATCAACACTACGTTGGAATAACTCTGCAGCAGCTTCATTTTTAGTACAAATTACTTCTGTATGGTTTGATCCAAACTGTGCAATGTGTTCAACCGCTGCCGTAAAGTTTGGAACAACGCGAATAGCGATTTCTAGGTCTAGATATTCTTCACCAAATTCGTTATCGGCTAGGACTGTTGCGTTATCAAAGTATTTAGCTGCAAAGCTGTCAGCATTTATTTTTACACCTTCTTGGCGTAATACAACTGCACACAAATTTAAAAACTCATCTGCCACATCTTGATGCACAACTAAACCTTCTAGTGCATTACAAACACCGGTACGCTGCGTTTTACCGTTAAGCAGTAAGTTAAGCGCAATTTCTAGGTCGGCATCTTTATCTACATATAGATGACAAACGCCTTTGTAATGCTGAATTACTGGGATCGTACTGTTTTCAGTAACAAAGTTAATTAAACCCTCGCCGCCGCGTGGAATGATTAAATCAATGCTTTCGCGTTGCTGCATCAGTTCCATTAACAGCGCACGGTCTGGATCTGGAATCACTGAAATAAGTGATACCGGTAAGTTGTGCTTCTCAAGTACGCTGTGCATTACACTTGCGATAGCTTGTGAACTTCTAAGTGCTTCTTTGCCGCCACGTAAAATTACGCCATTACCTGATTTAAAACATAATGCACCAGCGTCTGCTGTCACATTCGGGCGTGCTTCGTAAATCATACATACAACGCCAAGAGGTACGCGCATTTTGCGAATTTTAATACCATTTGGGCGCTCAGTAATATCACGCAGCTGACCAACAGGATCATCAAGGCTTACGATTACTTCAATGCCTTGTGCCATTGATTCAATACGCTCATCGTTTAACGTTAAGCGGTCGATCATTGAGGCAGCTAAGTTATTGTCGCGTGCTGCGCTTAAATCACTTTCATTTTCTTTTATTATAAATGCTTTTTGCTCTCTTAGTGCCGCTGCCATTTCAACTAGTACTTTGTTTTTAGTCTCGGTATCGAGTAAAGCAAGTGTATGTGCAGCTTTAGCTGCCTGACGTGAAATGTCCGTAATTAAACTCATGACTTCTCCAATAATGCGATATGTTTTTCAGATATAACTGGTCCAATTGAATCCTGCATTTTTTCGCTGAATTCACTCTGTTCGTTGTCTGCAATAAAGTTTAACAAACAGCTACTATAATTTGCGGTCGCTTTAGCTAAACGCGTACCGTCTTCACTACGTACTAAAATGGTATCACCCACGGCAAATTCACCGTGAACTTCCATGATTTCGTCACCACGAATACATCCACTTTCACCTTCAAGAGATTCATCAAATGATCCATCAACAACAACTTCACCTTGCTCATTTGCTGTATGTGTCATCCAATGAATAGAGTCCTGCATCGGTTTTTCGTACGGTAAAAATACACTACCTGGGTTTTCTCCAGCTAGCAGTTTTGTAAATGTTTCTTCTTTAAAGCCATTTATAATATAAGTCGCTATACCATGTGACGTTGCTTTTTCTGCCGCTTCTATTTTAGTTTTCATACCACCAGTACCTACCGCACTTGTAGCACATCCTGCCATAGCATAAATAGATTCATCAATTGATTTTATTTCAGGCAGTAACACCGCATCATCATGTAAGTTAGGGTTTTTATCATATAGCCCATCAACGTCTGAGAATATTAATAAAGCATCGGCATCGGCAGCTGCTGCGACCATTGCTGATAAGTTATCGTTGTCCCCTACTCGTAAATCGTCGGTGGTTACTGCATCGTTTTCATTAATGATAGGAAGTACACCATGTTCAAGTAAAGTGAACACGGTTTCACGGATGCTCTGGTAACGCTCGCGGTCACGTAAATCGCCATGCGTTAATAATAGCTGCGCAGATGGAAAGTCAAAAAAGCGGTCCCACATGGCAATCATTTCTGTTTGACCTGCTGCCGCCATTGCTTTTTTCATTACCACAGAGCGTGGTTTGTCTGATGGGAATAAATGCGCGCCAGCAGCTACAGAACCCGATGATACTAAAATCACCTCGATTCCACGGGCACGACAACGAACAATGAACTGTGCGATGGTTAATATGTAACGCGAACGGCAGCCATCTTGATCTGGTGCAATTAATGCACTACCTACTTTAAGTACGATACGTCGCCAATTTAACTTTTGCATAAATGCTCAACTTTCCATTTTATCTGCGCTCACCTTAATTAGACGAGCTAAAACTAAGTAGCTAGGTTTAAAACATAGCTTCGAATTTGTCTTTCATTTAGGCAACACTTTTTTACACACACGCGAAAACCATATCTAAAACAATAAGCTTAGATTTAAGGTTAAGTATAAAGTAGCAACAACCCAATAATATCGAGCAGCACTAATCAAAAAATTTAAAAGTGTTGTTTATGCATCGCTGTAAAAAGCTGTGTGTGGCTTTTTTATTAACAACATACATAGAGCCTCTAAAGTCTGATACACCAACAGATAGGGTGAAGACCAAAGGACCGAGATTTAACCGCCACGATGGGGGTTAAACATTGAAAGTAATAGTTCAACTCAAACCTTTATTTACTTAAATAATTAAATAAACTTGTTTAGCAAAACCATACCAAGAGTTCGGCAAATGAAATTATATAGTGTTCGAATACTAGTAACACCACTAATGCATGATTATAAAGGTTAAAAATGACGTTAAGATTAACAAACCACTTTTACTTCCAATAAACTTCATTAGATAACTAATCATTAGAACACGAAGCATATTACACTAAATACCCCTTAAAAATCAAGGTTAAAATTCGAGCGAAGCTAATTCCTCCTCGTTTGTGGTGTTAGATTGTTATTAAAATTCAACCAATTAAACAATTAATACAGCCTAAAATAAGGCGGCTTAACACGCGCAAAATAATTTAAGCCTACTAATCTTCTATAAGCAGCTAAAATTGATTAGTAATATTTGAATTTCCCGTGTATACCCCTGTATTAATAATTAACAAAAGTTATACTTTCTAAACAAACCGTCATAAATAAGGAATTCTTAATCTATGTCAGCAATTTACATAGCCGGTATCGCACTTTGCTCTGTGCTTGCCCAATGGGTCGCGTGGGCTTTTAGAGTGCCCGCTATTCTTTTCTTATTGCTTACTGGTCTTTTACTTGGGCCATTTAGTGGTGTTTTAGACCCTGATGCATTGTTAGGTGATTTACTGTTTCCAGTTGTATCACTAAGTGTTGCCATCATTTTATTTGAAGGATCCTTAACTCTGCATTTCAGAGAGCTAAAAGGAATCGGAAAAGTTGTAAGAAACCTTTGCTCCATCGGCATGCTTACTACCTGTATTATTATTAGCCTCAGCGCCTATTGGTTGCTTGAACTTAATTGGCGTGTAGCTGCGGTATTAGGTGCAGTGCTAGTTGTAACAGGCCCTACTGTTATAGCACCGCTATTAAACTCAATGCGCCCAACACAAGACATTGACCGCATACTTCGATGGGAAGGTATTGTAATAGACCCGATCGGCGCATTATTCGCTGTATTAGTATTTGAAGCCGTAATGCTGGTAGGCCAAGGCGAAGTATTTAGCCACACTATTATTGCTTTAGTTAAAACCCTAGGTGTTGGATTAAGTATTGGTGTTGCTGCTGGTTGGTTAACAACACTATTAATGCGCCGCGAGTGGCTACCATTTGAATTACATAAGTTTGGTATATTGGCATTAGTACTCATTAGTTTTTCTGTATCAAACTATTTAAGCCATGAATCAGGCCTATTAGCAGTGACTGTATTTGGTATTTGGCTTGCTAACCAAGACGATTTAGAAATAGATTCTGTACTTGAGTTCAAAGAAGACTTGTCGATGATATTAATATCAACGCTGTTTATTTTACTTGCAGCACGCTTACAGCTCTCTGATTTAATGATGCTCGACAGCGATGTATTTATATTTTTAGCTATCGTGCTTTTTGTTGCTCGGCCACTGTGTATTGCTATTTCGACCTTTGGTACTGACTTACCAATGAAGTCTCGTTTGGTACTTGCCTGGATAGCTCCACGCGGTATAGTCGCCGCAGCCGTTGGGTCAGTATTTGCGCTTAGCATGATGGAGTCTGGTGTTGCGGATGCTGAAAAAATGGTACCTCTTATATTTACAGTAATTATAATTACCGTTGTACTACAGAGCTTAACCGCCATTCCTGTCGCCAAGCTATTAGGTGTACGCCAGCCATCGCCAAATACAATATTAATTATTGGTGCAAACCATGTATCGCGTGCAATCGGCCGAGGCTTACAAGAGCAAAACATTCCGGTTCACCTGTCAGATCCTGCATGGGAAAACTGCAGAATGGCACGTATGGATGGTTTAGCTTGTTATTATGGTAACCCGCAATCAGAGCATGCTGAACGCTACTTACCTCTAACAACGATTCGTAGTGTATTAGCATTATCGCCAAATCGTCATCATAATGCGTTAGGTGTTCAATACTTTTCGCATTTACTTAATGAGAAAAATGTATTTTCGCTACGCTCATCAACGTCGCATGCAAAAGCAAATAAAGACAGCGCAACGTTTTTATCTAGACAAATACTGTTTGGAGACGAAGGCTCGTATGCACGTTTAAGCAGTATTATAGCTAAAGGCGGTAAGGTTAGTTCAACACGTATCTCGGATGAGTTTAGCTGGGAACAATACTTAGAAATGAACCCTGAGGCTATCCCTTTATTTATTCTCAAAGGTGATAAAGACAGTGATGACGATACACCAATTAAGCTAAGACCGTTTACAATCAACATGGAAAAACCGCCGCAAGAAGGCGAACGCGTTGTTGCTTTACAGCCGCCTAAAATGTCAGTTTTAAAAGACCCGCAAACAAAGACTAAAGAAGACAGTTAAATACTTTTACAGTCTGTAAAAACTAAAAAACCCTAACTTAAAAAGTTAGGGTTTTGTTTTTAACAGCCATTAAATAGGAAGGCGAGCTCGAGCAACCACACTATCTGGCATTTTTTGCGCTAACTTAGTCAGCGCTCGCTCAATTTTTCTATGAGTCGCTTTATCTGCCACCATAGAATTAAATAGCCAACGATAGGCATCTTCAAAATCACGCGGGCTGCCATAACCATCATTAAATAATTTAACTAAACGTAGTTGTGCTTTTAAATTGCCTTGCGACGAGGCTTCACGCAAATAGGTAATTGCCATTGCTTTATCTTGCTGAACTAAGCGACCAGTGTCGTAGTATCGTCCCAATTGCTCTAGCGCTGCCGCTAAGCCTTGCTCAGCTGCTTTTCGCATGTAATACACACCTAACTCTACATTGCGATCAACGCACACGTTATAAGCCAGCATATCGCCGTATAAAAATTGATAAGACGGCAATGCCATTTTATTGGCTCGTGCTTCTATATCTTGCACCAACTGGCAATCATCTGCCTTTACGCGCGCTAAATGCGTATTTTTATTTATTAACGCAATTAGCTCTGATTCTGTATATAGCGGCACAGCAGCAGGGCTTTCTGTAGCTAAGCTGTTGGTTGCTATAAATAAAGACAGCGGTATTAACGAAAGCCTTAGTACGCAATTACGATTAAATAAACGCATGTTCACCACTTATATAAATAAACTTATTAAATAATATACAAAGATCGTTCCAAGGTGAATTTTAGACACAAAAAAAGCTGCACGAAGCAGCTTTTTTTAATCTAATGGTAATTACGCAAACGGATTGCGAAGCACCATAGTTTCTACACGGTCAGGACCTGTAGAAATAATATCAATTGGGACACCCGTAATTTCTTCAATACGTTTGATGTAGTCAATCGCAGCTTTTGGTAAACCGTCAAGACTAGTTACACCAACAGTGTTTTCTGACCAACCTGGCATTTCTTCGTATACTGGTGTTACTTTATCGTAACCTTCAGCCGCTAATGGTGTTACGTTAGTAACTGTGCCATCTTCAAGCTTGTAACCAGTACAGATTTTAAGTGTTTCTAAGCCATCTAAAACATCAAGCTTAGTTAAACAAAAACCTGAAATACTGTTGATTTGAACTGCACGGCGCATAGCCACTGCATCTAACCAACCAGTACGACGAAGTCGACCTGTTGTAGCGCCAAACTCATGGCCTTTATCACCTAGGTGCTTACCAACTGGATCTTGTTTATCAAGACCGTCGTAAAGCTCTGTAGGGAAAGGACCTGAACCAACACGTGTAGTGTACGCTTTAATAATACCTAAAACGTAATCAAGGTTTAATGGACCAAAACCTGCACCAGTCGCAACGCCACCAGCGGTAGTGTTTGAAGATGTTACATAAGGGTAAGTACCGTGATCTATATCAAGTAACGTACCTTGTGCACCTTCAAATAAAATGTTTTCGCCTGCTAAACGCGTTTGATCTAAAAGCTCAGTTACATCTACAACCATTGCTTTTAAGATATCAGCAACAGCCATTGCATCATCAAACGTTTTTTGGAAATCTACAGCATCTACTTTGTAGTAGTTAACTAAAGTGAAGTTGTGGTACTCAAGCACTTCTTTTAATTTAGCTGCAAATACTTCAGGATTAAATAAATCGCCTACGCGTAAACCACGACGTGCTACTTTATCTTCGTACGCAGGACCGATTCCACGGCCAGTTGTACCAATAGGCTTATCGCCACGAGCTGTTTCGCGGGCTACATCTAATGCAACATGGAAAGGCAAGATTAGCGGACATGCTTCACTTATTAAAAGACGCTCGCGTACTGGTACGCCGCGCTCTTCAAGCATGCCAATTTCTCTCATTAGCGCTTCTGGTGATAAAACTACACCATTACCAATCACACATTTAACATTGTCACGTAATACACCCGATGGAATAAGGTGTAGAACCGTCTTTTCACCTTCGATAACTAAAGTATGACCCGCATTGTGGCCACCTTGATAACGAACTACTAAAGATGCTTTGTCTGTAAGGAGATCAACTACCTTACCCTTTCCTTCGTCACCCCATTGGGTGCCTAATACAACAACGTTTTTACCCATCGTAAATTCACTTAGAGAAAATTAGGACGAGATTTTACCAGAAAACTAAAGTAAAGATCACCCCTGTTCAGCTTATTTTTTCTGCGGGCAATTGTTATATCCAAATATTGACCAATAACCACATAAATAACAGTGATTTAACGCACTAGTTTGTATTTAACAAAAAGCCCCGCAAATGCGAGGCTTTTTAACTTTTAAATAATTAACGTAAAGTCTATTGAGCTTTAGCGCCTTTCATATATTGGAAGAAGTCGCTATCTGGTGAAAGCACCATAACATCTTGCTTATCTTTAAAAGTCTTTTTGTAAGCTTCAAGTGAACGTACAAAACTAAAGAACTCAGGGTCTTTGTTATACGCATTAGCATAAATGCCTGCAGCATCAGCATCGCCTTGACCACGTACAGAACGTGCATTACGCTCAGCATCAGCAAGCATTACAGTTACTCGACGGTCAACTCCCGCACGAATAGTCTCTGCTTTTTCCTGACCTTCAGAACGGTGCTCTTTTGCAACCGCAGTACGCTCAGCGCGCATACGTTGGTAAATAGAGCTACTCACTTCTTGTGGTAGGTTAATTTGCTTAACACGTACGTCTAGTACTTCAATACCTAGCTCACGTGCACTTTCAGAAGCTTGTACTAACGCTTCTTCCATCAACTCGCTACGCTCACCTGATACAATTTCGCGAATTGTACGTGTACCAAAGTTTGTACGAAGACCATTGTTTACTTTTTGCTTAAGTAGCGTTTCAGCATATTGCTTATCGCCACGAGCACGTAAGTAAAAAGCACTAAAGTCATTAACTCGCCATTTTACAAACGAATCAACAATTAAGTCTTTTTTCTCGCTAGTAACAAAGCGATCTGGCGCACCATCTAGCGTTTGAATACGTGCATCAATACGACGTACTTGGCTAAAAAATGGTACTTTAAATTGTAGGCCTGGGCCATATACAATCGCTTTGTCGTCGCTATCTTTTTGTACTTTACTGAATAACATTACAATTGCTTTTTGCCCTTCAGGTACAACAAATACCGATGAGAAAGACATAACAATGGCAGCTAATAGTATTACTAAACTAAAGTTTTTCATTATGATTATCTCCCATCATTGAAGCGGTCGTTGTTAAAGCGGTCATTGCCACTATTAACAGAGCTATTGCGCGACGTATTAACTTTATTACGTAAGTCTTGAATATCACTTGAACTTGGAAGTGCAACTCGTGTTGCGGTTCCTTGCTTGTCCATGATTTTATCAAGAGGTAAATACATCATGTTATTGCCGCCTTTAACATCAACCAATATTTTAGAACTACTCCCTAACACTTCTTCCATTGCATCAATGTATAAGCGCTCACGAGTAACTTCTTTAGCTGCTTGATATTCAGGTAAAAGCTTTTCAAAGCGAGCTACCTCACCTTGTGCTTCCAATGTAATGCGCTCTTGATAACCTTCCGCTTCTTGAGTCATACGCGTTACTTGACCACGAGCACGCGGTTCAATTTCACGAGCATATGCTTCTGCTTCACGGATGAAACGTTCTTCATCTTCTTGTGCAGCAATTGCATCATCAAATGCATCTTTAACTTCAGTTGGTGGACGAGAGTCTTTAAAGTTCACGTCAGTAACAATTAAACCTAAGTTATATGGTTCGATAATCTTATTAAGCTCATCCCATGTATTTTGACGAACAACCTCACGGCCATTAGTTAATACTTGGTCCATTTTTGCATGGCCCACAACATAACGCAGGGCACTGTCTAGCGCTTCTTCTAAGCTACTATCAGCGTTAGTTACGCTAAATTCATAAAGGTATGGGTCAATAACACGGTATTGCACCTGAAACTCAACGCTCACTACGTTTTCGTCTTCAGTAAGCATAAAACCAGAAGCCGATAATGAACGAACAGCTTCAATATCTACTGGGATTACCGTTTCGATAAAAGTCATTTTCCAACGCAAACCAGGATCAGCAATTCGGTCATATTTACCAAATTGTAGAACCACACCACGCTCGGCTTCTTTAACCGTATAAATACCACTTAACGCCCATACAATAACGGCGATAATAAGTATGAATGAAATACCGGCTCCGCCAAGTCCACCGCCGCTACCATTGCCGGATTTTTTCCCGCCAAATAAGCCGCTGAACTTGTTACTAAACTTGCGGAACACCTCGTCTAAATCAGGTGGGCCTTGATCACGTCCGCCTTTATTATTCCACGGATCTTTGTCATTGCCATTATTACCCGGTTCATTCCAGGCCATAGCTATACTCCATTGTTATCTAAATAAATTAGGAAATTGTGTTAAATCTAACAAATCTACCGCGTTTCTCATACAAAAACCGACATTAAAACGTCAATTTTTAATTACGGTTGATAAAACCAGCAATTTCAGGACCAAATTCTTTAATTAAACGATTCCACTCAACCATTGGCATTCTAACATCTAACAGCCAATTACCTTGCTCATCAAATTGCTCTTCATGCACTGCATTTAAACTGAACAATGCAGCTCTTAAGCGACCATACAATGGCGTAAGAAATAATGTTTCGTTAAACATCTTCTTAGCTAGTAACTCACTGATAGCCTCGCTAAGTAATTCACACCCTTCACCAGTCTGAGCGCTAAGCCATACTCTTATAGGTTGACCTTCGTCATCTCGATCAATACGTGGGCTTACGTTATCCAGCGCATCAATTTTATTATAAATTAATAGCTGTGGTACTTCATCGGCCTCAATTTCTTTAAGCACCGATTGTACTTGTTCAATATTTTCTTGCAGACGTGAGTCTGCGGCATCAATTACATGTAACTGCAAATCAGCTTCGCGAGTTTCAGTAAGCGTTGCTTTAAAAGCAGCAACTAAGTCATGTGGTAGGTGACGAATAAAGCCCACTGTATCAGCTAAGATAACAGGGCCAACATCACCTAACTCAAGCTTACGTAGAGTCGGATCAAGCGTGGCAAACAACTGATCGGCCGCGTATACATCTGAATTTGTAATTCGATTAAATAATGTAGATTTACCCGCATTGGTATAACCAACTAATGAAACTGTAGGTATTTCGTTGCGAGTACGAGCTCGCCTACCTTGTTCACGTTGCACTGCAACTTTAGCTAAACGTGCACGAATATTTTGAATACGGGCACGAAGTAATCTTCTGTCAGTTTCAAGTTGAGTTTCACCAGGACCACGTAAACCAATCCCGCCTTTTTGACGTTCAAGGTGAGTCCAGCCTCGAATTAATCGAGTCGACATATGGCGAAGTTGAGCCAATTCAACTTGCAGCTTACCCTCGTGGGTACGTGCGCGTTGGGCAAAAATATCAAGAATTAGCGTCGTTCTATCAAGCACACGACATTGACAAACGCGCTCTAAATTACGCTCTTGTGATGGCCTGAGTTGATGATTAAAAATTACGACATCTGCTTTGTGGATTTTGACAATCTCAGCTATTTCTTCTGCTTTACCGGTACCGACGAATAGTTTCGGATGTGGTGCTTGACGGCTGCCTTGCACAACCGCCAAACTACTAACACCAGCAGAAGATACCAACATTTCTAATTCGTGAAGATCTTCACGATCTCCTTCTTTAGGCAAGTCGATATGAACTAAAATTGCCTGTTCGCCGGATTCATAGCGGTCAAACAAACATTATGCTCCTAATTAAAAGTTTCCAGCTTCTGCCTCTTCAGTGTCTTCACTCCCTTGAACTGCTTGGAAGTTAACTGCGCGAGCAGGGACAACTGTAGAAATTGCATGCTTATAAACCATTTGATTTACGGTGTTCTCTAGTAAAATAACAAATTGGTCAAATGACTGAATTTTGCCTTGTAATTTTATGCCATTTACCAAAAAGATTGATACTGGAATGCGCTCACGTCGTAGTGCATTCAAAAATGGGTCTTGTAACGATTGGCCTTTTGCCATGTTATTGTTCCTTCGTTCTAGGTGTTATTATAATTAAGTGGCTGAACTTATTTGATAAAAAACAATATTCAACTACTACTAGCTTAGCGAACTTACTACACGATGCAAGTTTTCTTCGTCGCCTGTTGTTAACCAAGTAACATCAGGCCAACTACGAAGCCACGTTAACTGCCGTTTTGCCAGCTGACGTGTTGCTGCGATGCCACGAAAAACCATTTCATCATGGTTTGTTTCACCCGCAAGGTAATCCCACATTTGTCTATAACCAACACAACGAATAGAAGGCATATTGGGGTGTAAATCCTTACGTAGATATAGGGTCGAAACTTCATTTTCAAACCCCTGATCAATCATTATTTTAAACCTTTCTTCAATTCGGCGGTGTAATTCACTGCGTTCTTGCGGTGCAATTGCAAATTGATGAAAAGTATAAGGTAAAGCCGGCTGTTTTTGCATTTGCAACTCAGTCATGGTCTTACCAGTTAACCTGTAAACCTCTAAAGCTCGATTAATTCTTTGTGAATCATTTTCACTTATTTTTTCGGCTGCTTTTGGGTCAACTTTAACTAATTCTTTATATAAATGAGGCCAGCCAAATTCTTTAGCTTGCGCTTCTAGCTCTGCTCTTATCTCTGTATCTGCTTCAGGTAAAGGCGATAAACCATCAATTAAAGATTTGAAGTACAGCATTGTACCTCCAACCAATACAGGTACTTTACCTTGTCTGTGAAATTCGTCAATTTTTTGCACTGCATCGCGCCTAAAATCTGCAACTGAATACGTTTCACTCGGGTCAAGTAGATCAATTAAATGATGCGGAGCTTTGGCTAATTCTTCGGCATCAGGTTTTGCTGTACCAATGTCCATACCTTTATACACTAGCGCTGAATCTACGCTGATTATTTCTGTATTTAAATGCTCGCACAGCGAGATTGCCAATGCTGTTTTACCTGCTGCAGTTGGACCCATTAAAAATATAACTGGTAAATTACTCAACACTGATACCTTAATCTAATTGCGTTAAATAGTGATTTAGCTCTATTTTAACTGCTTTTTTACGCAAGCGTTCAATAGTTTGTGGATTATTTTGTAAGCGCATTTGTTGCGCTAAAAATACATTGCTTAAATAAAATCGGGTCGGCACGCATTTCATTTGCCATTCTAACCAATTCTCTATATTTTCAAGTTTTGCTTTACACGCATCAAGTAGCTCACCTACCGCTGCACTTACGTCAAGTAAATATAAACACGCTGGCAATTTTTTAACCATTACAAATTGTTTTTCTATTACAAGTTCAAAACCAAGTAAGGTAAACCACGATTGCTGGGATTCTATAAGTAAGCAATCTTCTTTTTCTAAGTTTACTCGCACTGGTAACAAAAGGGCTTTCCCTTCTAAACTTCCGAACTCTTTAATTTGATTATGCCAATCATCAACTAATGCATATTTAAAATGTGAGCAATACAATTGCTGCTCTTCACTAAAGACACACACTCCTTCACTAACACTTATAATAGAAACAGCTTTTAAGACATTATCCACAGATACGGACTCGTGTGGTGCAGCAGATATATTGGCTGCATTATCAAAATGCGCGGCGTGTTGCTCACTCACTCCTTGATAAAACGCATTTACGTCATGATGGCTCGTACTTGGTGCAGCACGGTATGCACCGCCAACACTTCTAGTACCTGAGGACGAACTTGAGCTACCAGCACTTCCAGAGGAAGAGGGCTGTAATTTCGATTTAGGGTAATCAAACACTCCTTCGCTTTCTATATTATTAGCACTGCTATGAGACGACTCAATGAACGCTGGCGTGAGTTCTGCTGCTGTGCTCGCTGATTCGTTAGTGAATTCGCCTTGCAATGGCACTACTACCTGCTTAATAGCTTGCAATATAAAATCATGAATTAACCGCCCTTGATGAAAACGCACTTCATGCTTAGCAGGGTGAACATTTACATCAACCTGCCGAGGGTCAATATCAATATAAATGACAAAACCGGGTAATTCTTGTGTTCCACTTACTTCTTCAAATGCCTGGCGTATAGCATGCAAAATAAGCTTATCGCGCATCATGCGATTATTCACATAAGTGTACTGAGTCGTATTAGCTGAGCCTACAGGTAGCACCCAACCATGCAACTGTAAACCGGCTTCTCCTGATTGAATATGCAAACCTTGCTCGGCAAAGGCCTTGCCTGCAACTTGTGCTACGCGTGTTATAGCCTGAGAGGGATCAGTTTTGGCACGATACTGCCTTACTACTTTTTCGTTGTGAGTTAGTGTAATAGAGACATCAAAGCGACTAAGCGCAATACGCTTTATCAACTCATCAATATGGCTAAACTCAGTTTTTTCGGTGCGTAAAAATTTACGACGTGCTGGAGTATTAAAAAATAAATCTTTTACTTCAATGGTTGTGCCATCGGGATGCGCTACAGGTTTTACTTGAACGGCCATGTCGCGGCCTTCTGCAAAAGCTTGCCAAGCCGCTTCTTGCTCTTTTGGTTTTGAGCTCAGCGTTAAACGCGACACAGAACTAATTGACGCAAGTGCTTCCCCTCTAAAGCCAAGTGAGCAAATGTTTTCAAGGTCATCAAGTGATTTTAATTTACTTGTCGCGTGGCGAGAAAGTGCGAGCGTTAGCTCATCTTTACTTATCCCTGCGCCATTATCACGAATACGAATAAGTTTGTGGCCGCCGCGCTCAATATCAATTTGAATACGCGTTGCGCCAGCATCTAAGCTATTTTCAACAAGCTCTTTTACTACCGACGCTGGGCGCTCAACCACTTCGCCTGCGGCAATTTGGTTGGCTAAACGCGCGGGTAATATTTCAATATTCATGAGACTTCCTAGCAAACATTGCGCTAATAATAATGACTAACTTTGAGGTATATCGAGCTCTTGCCCAATAAATAAGGTATTAGAACTAAGCTTATTAACTTGTTTTAATTTATTGACTGTAACGCCATAGCGACTCGCTAACATACTTAAAGATTCACCGGGGCGTACTTTATGCTTTGTTGGATATTGCGACTTTAATTTAGCAAATAAAGAATCATCCGGCGGATTTTTCAAATAATAATTTTTAATTGAAGTAAATATAGCTTTAGCTAAACGCTCTTGATGATTAGGACTTTTAAGTAGCTTTTCTTCTCGCGGGTTAGATATAAACCCTGTTTCTACCAAAATAGATGGAATATCTGGTGATTTTAGTACTGCAAGGCTCGCATGCTGGGGATCTTTTTTATGCAGTTTGGCAACCTTACGAAGCTCTTTAACCACTTCATCAGCTACATTTAAGCCAGTTTTCATAGAGTGGTCCATCGACATATCAAGCAACGCTTGTGCTAGATATTTTTCATTGGCGGCATCTTTCATTACATCAGCAGCGCCACCTAAAAGCTCGGAGTGTTTTTCTTTATCTTCTATCCATTTACCTATTTCTGAATTAGCACGTCTTAATGACAAAACCCACACAGAGGCACCATTTGGCCCAGGGCTTGTAAATGCATCAGCATGAATAGAAACAAAAAAATCTGCCTTTTTTTCACGGGCTCGATTAGTACGGGTATTTAATTTTACAAAATAGTCACCGCTTCGTACCATGCGCGAAATCATGCCACGTTCGCCATCAATCATGCGCTCTAAACGTTTCGCAATTTGCAGTGTAACTGTTTTTTCGTAGGTGCCTGATGGCCCAATTGAACCAGGATCTTCGCCGCCATGCCCCGCATCAATTGCAATAACAATGTCGCGCTCTTGGCTTAGTTGACGGTTTTTAGCGGCTGTTTGAGCAGGAGAAACAACTGTAGTAGCATGGCTTTTATTGTATAAATCAACAACGAGTCTATTTTTATAAGGGCCTGTAGGTGCGAGGGCAAATACCACTGGCTTTATTGGCGCACTTAATTCAAATACTAAACGTACGCTTTGTTTATTTTTAGGTTTTGAGTAACGTAATTTGCTTACTATTTGATGTTTCGGGGGCACACCTGGCAATGTTTTTAACTCGCTAGTATTTTCTAAATCAATCACTAGGCGGCTAGGGTTTTTAAGCATGAAATAGCTAAAGTCGGGCTTATCATTTAAATCAAATACCACGCGCGTACTATCTGGAGACGGCCATACACGCACACTATTGATTGTGTTTTTAGCCCATAGCGGCAAGCTTATGGTGATAACCATAAGATAAATAAAAAGTTTAACTACACCTCGGCTCATTGGATAATTACTGCCTTAACTATATTATTATTGATTATTTAGTTTTTCGACAATTGCTATACCGCGCTCACTCGCACTATTTATAACAATTTTACGTTCGTTACCCACATAGCTTAGAGTAATATCTAAATCAGGCACAGGAATAAATTCACCACCCTTTTCAGGCCATTCAACAACACAAATTGCGTCTGCTGAGAAATAATCGCGTATTCCCATGTATTCGAGTTCTTCAGGATCACCTAAGCGGTATAAGTCAAAATGATAAACATTTGCACGCTCAAGCTCATAAGGTTCTACTAGTGTATAGGTCGGGCTTTTAACCTTACCTGTATGGCCAAAGCCTTGCACTACACCTCGTGTAAACGTTGTTTTACCAGCACCTAAATCACCATGTAAATAAATAACCGCACCTTGCTCTATAATATCAGCAACGCGATTACCCATTGTAACCGTGGCAATCTCATCAGTTAAATGAAATTCAAAACTACGCGTCATTATTACCTCAAAAATTCATTCAAAAGCGCATATTTGCTAATCATACCAGAATATTCATTTAAGGCGATAAATTGAGGTTTTAGACATAAAAAAACCAGACAAGCGAATGATTAAGTTATATTTGAATATCTATTTTCGATACCTTAAAACTGTAACATTGAAATAAAGTAAGAGAAAAGTAACGCTACGGCTTATATGCCTATAGCAAGTATTAAAGTTACTGAGATATGTAAGCTTATAATCAAACTTTTATGATTCAGCCACTAGTTTTGATACTAAAAAATATATAGCAACAACGGAGTTGATGACACAAACCAGAAAACTACCCTGCATGCTTTTGTATTTCTGATAAAAAGATAATACCAATTCGCTTAATTAAGTGATCTATTTTGAGGCTGGAAAAACGTGTTGATAGCTAGGCAGAAATTCGCTATTTAGTTGTTCTAAATGAGCATTTTTTAAAGCAGGTAGCGACACGTTTAGCATCACAAAATGATTAAGTATTATTGCGGATTGGTATAAGTCCTAAATGTGTAAACACGTTTCAGGATAAGGCATTTCCAGAAAACAAAAAGCCCCGGCTAATGCCAGGGCTTTTTTACAAAACTAACTTAATTAAAAATTAAGCTTGTTTTGGACTAGAAATAACGTCTACTAAAGTCCAAGATTTATTCTTAGAAATTGGTGCGCATTCACGGATAGTAACTACGTCACCCGCTTTTGCTGTGTTATTTTCGTCATGTACGTGTAACTTAGTCGTACGTTTAATGAATTTCCCATAGATTGGGTGCTTCACATAACGTGCGATAGCGATAGTGAAAGATTTTTCCATCTTGTCGCTGATTACACGGCCTTGAAGAGTACGAATTTTATCGCTCATTATTGACCTGCCTTCTGGTTAATAACTGTTTTTACACGCGCGATATCGCGGCGTACTGTTCTTAGCGTGTGTGTCTGAGCTAACTGACCAGTGCTAGCTTGCATGCGCATATTAAATTGCTCACGAAGTAGTCCTAGAAGTTCAGCATTAAGCTCTTCTACGCTTTTATCTTTTAGTTCGCTAGCTTTCATCACATTACCGTCCGAGTTACGAAAGTTGTTTTGAATGGCAGTTTACGAGCAGCAAGGTCAAACGCTTCACGAGCAAGCTCTTCTGAAACACCTTCCATTTCGTAAAGTACTTTACCAGGCTGAATTTCAGCAACCCAATATTCAACAGAACCTTTACCTTTACCCATACGAACTTCAAGAGGTTTTTCTGTAATCGGTTTGTCAGGGAAGACACGAATCCAGATTTTACCTTGACGTTTCACGTGACGCGTCATAGCACGACGAGCTGCTTCGATTTGACGAGCAGTCATACGGCCACGGCCAGTTGCTTTCAATCCGAAAGTACCGAAGCTTACTTTGTTACCGTTTTGCGCTAAACCGCGGTTGCGGCCTTTGTGCATTTTACGGAATTTTGTACGTTTTGGCTGTAACATTACTCGCTACCTCTACTTAGCACTTTTCTTGGCTTTCTTTGGTGCGCGTTTAGCTGGCTTCTCTTGCTCTTGTACTAGTGGTAAACCACCAATAACTTCGCCTTTGAAGATCCAAACTTT
Source organism: Pseudoalteromonas sp. SG45-1 (assembly GCF_014164135.1). Classification (NCBI taxonomy): domain Bacteria; kingdom Pseudomonadati; phylum Pseudomonadota; class Gammaproteobacteria; order Alteromonadales; family Pseudoalteromonadaceae; genus Pseudoalteromonas; species Pseudoalteromonas sp. SG45-1. Next base: position 33,565 of record NZ_JACJEP010000006.1, on the reverse strand, counting down.
AACACCAATGATACCATAAGTGGTTAAGGCTTCAGAAGTTGCGTAATCGATATCAGCACGAAGAGTATGTAGAGGTACACGACCTTCACGATACCATTCTGAACGTGCGATTTCAGCGCCGCCAAGACGACCGCTAACTTCAACTTTAATCCCTTTAGAACCGATGCGCATTGCATTTTGTACCGAACGCTTCATAGCGCGACGGAACATAACACGACGTTCTAGTTGAGAGGCAATGCCGTCTGCTACTAGTTGTGCATCTAGTTCTGGTTTACGTACTTCAGAGATATTAATCTGAGCAGGTACACCAGCGATTTTAGTTACCGCTTGACGTAATTTTTCTACGTCTTCGCCTTTTTTACCGATAACAACACCCGGACGAGCCGTGTGAATTGTTACTCGGATTGATTTTGCTGGACGCTCAATAACGATTTTAGACACAGAAGCCGTTTTTAATTCCTTAGTAAGGAATGTACGAACTTTGTGATCGCCAAAAAGCTGTGCAGAGAAATCTTTTGAACTCGCGTACCAGGTAGAAACCCAAGGTTTAGATATACCTAGGCGAATACCAGTAGGATGAACTTTTTGTCCCATTACTTATACTCCTAGCTATCTGAAACCATAACAGTGATATGGCTTGTACGCTTAAGGATGCGATCTGCGCGTCCTTTAGCACGAGGCATAATACGTTTCATTGTAGGACCATCGTCCACAAAGATCGTTGTTATACGAAGCTCATCAATGTCAGCACCTTCGTTATGCTCTGCGTTAGCAATAGCAGACTCAAGTACTTTCTTAACTAATACAGCCGCTTTCTTAGGGCTGTACGCCAGGATTTCTAGTGCGCGATCTACAGGTAACCCGCGGATCTGATCTGCAACTAGACGTGCTTTTTGCGCCGAACCAGAGGCGAATTTATGTTTAGCTAATGCTTGCATTTATCTTCCCCTCTTATCGTTTCTTCGCTTTCTTATCCGCAGCATGGCCACGGTAAGTGCGAGTTGGTGCAAATTCACCTAGTTTGTGACCGATCATTTCGTCAGAAACGAAAACTGGTACGTGCTGGCGACCATTATGGACAGCAATGGTCAATCCGATCATGTTAGGTATGATCATTGAACGACGGCTCCAAGTTTTAATTGGCTTTTTCTCACCGCTTTCCAAAGCTTTCTCTACCTTCTTCAGCAAGTGTAGGTCTATAAAAGGACCCTTCTTGAGAGAGCGTGGCATGGCTATTCCTCAATATTACTTAGTACGACGACGTACTATAAATTTATCCGTACGCTTGTTCTTACGCGTCTTCGCACCTTTAGTCGGTTTACCCCATGGAGACACAGGATGACGACCACCAGATGTACGACCTTCACCACCACCGTGTGGGTGATCTACCGGGTTCATGGCAACACCACGAACTGTCGGACGAATACCACGCCAGCGATTTGCACCTGCTTTACCAAGTGAACGAAGCATATGCTCAGCATTGCCTACTTCACCTAGAGTCGCACGACAATCAGATTCAACTTTACGAACTTCGCCTGAACGAAGACGTAATGTTACATACTGACCATCACGAGCAAGGATTTGAACGTATGCACCAGCAGAACGTGCGATTTGAGCACCTTTACCTGGTTTTAATTCTACGTTGTGAACAGTCGAACCTACAGGCATATTACGCATTGGTAATGCATTACCAGGTTTGATTGGTGCATCAACACCAGACTGGATTGCATCGCCAGCTTTTAAGCCTTTTGGTGCGATAATGTAACGACGCTCACCGTCTGCATATAATACAAGAGCGATGTTTGCGCTACGATTTGGATCGTATTCTAAACGTTCAACAGTAGCTGGAATGCCATCTTTAGTACGTTTAAAATCGATTAAACGGTAATGTTGTTTATGACCACCACCGATATGACGAACCGTAATACGACCATTGTTATTACGACCACCTGATTTAGAGTTTTTCTCTAAAAGTGGTGCGTATGGCTTACCCTTATGTAGATCAGAGTTAACCACTTTAACTAGGTGACGACGGCCCGCAGAAGTAGGCTTACACTTTTGAAGTGCCATAATTCTATCCCCTTATTACTCGGCGCCGCCGACAAAGTCTAGCTCGCTGCCTTCTTTAAGAGTAACGTAAGCTTTTTTCCAGTCGCTACGACGACCGAAACGTGCGCCAGTACGTTTTGTTTTACCCTTAACGTTAAGTGTGCGAACACCCGTTACTTCTACTTCAAAAAGCTTCTCAACTGCTACTTTAATTTCAGCTTTAGTTGCGTCATTTACTACTTTAAAAACAATAGTATTGTTTTCTTCAGCAGCAATTGTGCTTTTTTCAGAGATATGTGGAGCAAGGATCACTTTTAAAAGACGTTCTTCGCGAATCATGCTAGCGCCTCCTCAAGTTGCTTAACAGCAGCGGCTGTAATAAGTACCTTATCGAAAGCAATTAAGCTTACAGGATCGATACCAGCTACATCACGTGTGTCAACCTTATAAAGGTTACGTGCCGATAAGAAAAGATTTTCATCTACTTCTTCAGTCACGATAAGAACATCTTTAAGCTCAAGTTCTTTAAGCTTAGCAACTAGTTCTTTAGTTTTTGGTGCTGCTAGAGCAAAACTTTCAACAACGATTAAACGCTCTTGACGAACTAATTCAGATAAGATGCTTTTAATCGCACCACGGTACATTTTACGGTTTACTTTTTGGCTGTGGTCTTGTGGTTTAGCTGCAAAGCTAACGCCACCTGAACGCCAAATTGGGCTACGGATTGTACCGGCACGTGCACGGCCAGTACCTTTTTGAGCCCATGGTTTTTTACCACCACCGCTTACTTCAGAACGTGTCTTCTGAGCACGAGTACCTTGACGAGCACCTGCTGCGTATGCAACAACTACTTGGTGTACTAATGCTTCGTTAAACTCACGTCCAAAAGTAGCTTCAGAAACTTCAAGACCGCCAGAAGCGTCTTTAATTGCTAATTCCATCACTAAATCTCCAGGACTTATGCTTTAACAGCTGGTTTAACGATAACGTCACCGCCAATAGCTCCAGGTACTGCACCCTTAACTAAAAGCAAATTACGCTCAGCGTCAACGCGAACTAGTTCTAAGTTTTGAGTCGTTACACGCTCAGCACCCATATGACCGGCCATTTTCTTACCTTTAAACACCTTACCAGGTGATTGGTTTTGACCGATTGAACCAGGAGCACGGTGAGATAGAGAGTTACCATGTGTAGCGTCTTGCATGCTGAAATTCCAGCGCTTAACACCACCTTGGAAACCTTTACCTTTAGAAGTACCGGTTACGTCAACCTTGTTGATTTCGTTGAATAATTCAACAGTAAGCTCAGCGCCTACTTCAAAATCGCCTTCACCACCGTTAAGGCGGAATTCCCACAGACCGCGACCCGCTTCAACACCAGCTTTAGCGAAATGACCCGCTTTAGCTTTGTTTACACGACTTGCTTTTTTAGTGCCTGCGGTTACTTGAAGCGCGTTATAACCGTCTGTTGCGTCAGATTTGATCTGAGCAATGCGGTTAGGTGTCGCTTCAATAACTGTCACAGGGATAGATACACCATCTTCAGTGAAGATTCGTGTCATACCCACTTTACGACCGACTAGACCTAATGCCATTTTCCTAAAACCTCTCTAATCTTTCGATTAACCCAGGCTGATTTGAACATCAACACCAGCAGCAAGATCTAAACGCATAAGCGCGTCTACAGTCTTGTCAGTTGGTTCTACGATGTCTATCAGACGTTTATGGGTGCGGATCTCGTACTGATCACGCGCATCTTTATTAACGTGCGGTGAAGTTAGTACAGTAAAACGTTCAAAGCGTGTAGGTAGTGGGATTGGACCACGTACTTGTGCGCCAGTGCGTTTCGCAGTTTCCACGATTTCTGCCGTTGATTGGTCAATCAAACGGTGGTCAAAAGCTTTTAGGCGAATACGAATGCGTTGATTTGACATTCTTAACCTCAATATAAAGAGCATATAAAAGAGCATAAAAAAACGACCGAAACAATCTTAAAACTTAAGATGTCGGCTGTTTGATTATATCTACGTTGAGTTCCAAATCGGAACTCCTGTTTATTAGCTTGAAATCCAAGCTTAATTTATCCTTTCTAATTCCCACAGGAATTTTGAAAGCCTGCGTATTATAGAGGTATTGGTGATAAATGCAACAACTATTTAGAAACAATGTAATGAATACTAATTTGATTAAATATGCGTCCATACATGTTCAATAGCTATACTTGAACTAATGCTTTTGATGCTAGTCAACAAACAACTAAACATCTTAATTGCGCAAACTAAGGGATTTTTAGATATTATGGTATCCTATTGCGCTAATTTTGCCCTTAATACTCTCAATATGGTGAGTCGATGCGTATTTTTAATTATTGTTTAAATGTTATGTCTGCTGGATTTAGCCGCTTATTTGTGAAAAGCAAAGTGCTGCCAGAAAATCCTATTAAACAGTATGATCTAAACCCTGAGTACCCTACATTTTACATAGTGCGTTTAAATTCACGTTTTGATTTAGCCGCGCTGGCGCATGTTTGTAAAAAGAATGGCCTACCTAGCCCAACAGAAGAGCAAGTGCTAGGGACCCAAAATTTAGACCGTTTTATTGGTATTAAAAATCCTCCACCGTTATTTGGTGATGAAGCAAAACCAACCAATGCTTTAGCCCAAGGCAAGCAAATTATTGAGTACTTAATAAAAAGCGGTCAGCAAAACGTACAAGTGGTGCCTGTTACTATTTTATGGGGGCGCGATCCAGGTAAAGAAAAGCCAGGACTACGTACTTTAATTACACACTCTCTTACTCCAAGCTGGTTTAGAAAGTTTTTTGTGGTGTTATTTTCAGGGCGCGATAACTTTATTCGCTTTAGCCAACCACTCGACTTATCACTTTTAGTCAATGAAAAAGCCGACGTAAGTGAGTTACCTCATAAATTATTACGCGTAGCGCGTGTTCACTTTAAGCGCCAAAAGCTAGCTGCTACAGGCCCTAAAATGCCATCTCGTGAGCAATTATTTAATTCATTATTAGCGTCACCTACTATAAAAAAAGCAATTCAAGATGAAGCTAACGCTAAAAACATTAGCCAAACAGAAGCTCGTCAAAATGCACTTAAGCTACTTGATGAAATAGCCGCTAATTACTCTGAAGCAATGATACGTGTGGCCGAAAGGTTTTTAACTTGGTTATGGAATAAGCTTTATAATGGTATTGATATTAAACACGCCGAACAAATTCATGAACTAACAGATAAAGGACATGAAATAATTTATATGCCTTGTCATCGCAGCCATATGGATTACTTACTGCTTACTTACTCTATTTATCATTTGGGTTTAGTACCTCCGCATATAGCTGCTGGTATAAATCTTAACTTTTTCCCTGCCGGAGGCATATTTAGACGCTCTGGTGCGTTTTTTATTCGCCGTTCATTTGCAGGTAATAAACTTTATTCTGCCATATTCAAAGAGTATTTAAGCCAACTGTTTATTAAAGGTTACTCTGTTAAGTTTTACACGGAGGGCGGTCGAAGCCGGACTGGACGCCTACTTCCGCCTAAAACGGGTATGCTATCTATGACATTACAAGCAATGCTACGCGGAATAGACAGACCAATATCTATTGTTCCTGTTTACATTGGCTACGAGCACGTCATGGAAATTAACACCTACCTTAAAGAGCTGGATGGTAAAGATAAAAAAGGCGAATCTATATTTGGTATTTTTAAGGCAATCAAGAACCTTAAAAACTACGGTCGTGGTAATTTAAACTTTGGCGATCCAATCTCTATTAACCAATACTTAAACGATAACCAACCTGATTGGCGTGATTCAATACACCCAACTGACGTGCAAAAGCCACAATGGTTAGCACCACAAGTAACTAAACTTGCCGACCAAGTAATGGTTAAAATTAATAATGCAGCGGCGCTTAATGCGGTTAACTTACTAGCGATGATATTGCTGGTTAACGATAAACAAGCATTGAGTAAACCAAAGCTATTAGCTCAGCTTGATTTTTATCTGCGCTTACAACGTGATGCAAGCTACAGTAATAAAGTAACTACACCAGACGAAACACCAGAGCAATTACTAACGCATGCATTAAAGCTTAATAAGTTTGAAGTTATCAGTGATGAGTTTGGCGAAATTATTACGATTAGCGATAAAGAAAAAGTACTGTTTAATTACTACCGAAACAATATTTTGCACTTGTTTGCAGTACCAAGCTTAATTGCACTACATCTATTTAAACAACACAGCACTACGATTGCTCAATGCCAACAACTTGTAAAAACATTTTATCCGCTATTTGCTAAAGAATGGTATTTACAACCTCTTGATGAAAACTACATAACGCGTATTTTAGCTAATTTTGCCGATCAAAATTTAATTGAGTTTGATGGCGATAACATTCATATAACAAACAGTAACGACTGCTTAGCTAAGCTAGAAATGCTTGGACGAGCACTTAGCTTTACCCTACAACGTTACGCTATTGTGATTGGTTTTATTCAAACAAGTGATGGCATTGAAAAAGCCGAGCTTGAAAGAGAAAGCCAAGTACTCGCACAACGTTTAGGTACACTGCATGGTATTAAAACACCTGAGTTTTTTGACAAAAAAGTACTTGTTAGTTTTATCGAAAACTTACGTGGCGAGTCGTTAATAACAGAGGGTGATAAGGGCTTAGTAGGTAGCACACAACTATGTGAAACCTACGCACACCTTAAAACATTACTGCCAGCACGCGTCTGGCAGTCAATCAGCGATATAGTTCAAGATCAGTGTAACTAGCAATGCATTTACAGAAGGGGTTAACGTTGACGCATAACCCCTTCTTGCATTGTTGAGGCAACCAAGTTGCCTTGGCGATCAAAAAACTGCCCCCGTACCAAACCACACCCATTACTCGCACTTGGACTATCAATTGAATACAAAATCCAATCATCCATTCTAAATGAACGATGAAACCACATTGCATGATCAATAGTAGCTACTTGCATATTTGGCTGCATAAACGATACACCATGAGGTTGTAATGCAGTTGGTAAAAACTCAAAATCAGACGCATACGCTAATAAGTAATTATGGATACGCTGATCGTCCGGCATTTCACCATTAGCTTTAAACCAAATATGCTTTACCGGCTCCATAACTTCTGGTTTAAACGGGTTATGAAAAGTAACCGGTCGCATTTCAATTGGCATTTCACGGGTAAACTTATTACGGATAACCTCTGGGATATGCGAAGCATTATCTTGGTAAAACTCAAGCGATGAACGTAATTCTTCAGGTGCGGGAACATCAGGCATTGTCGCTTGATGCGATAACCCATTTTCTTCACCTTGGAATGACGCGGTCATATAAAAAATAGGTTTACCGTACTGAATTGCTTTGACTCGGCGCGTACTAAAGCTCTTTCCATCACGAATAGTTTCAACGTCATAAACAATGGGTTTAGCCGGATCGCCTGGGCGTAAAAAGTAAGAATGTAATGAATGAACTATTCGCCCTTCAGGTAGAGTTTCTTTGGCAGCAGAAAGCGCCTGCCCCATTACTTGACCACCAAATACAGCACCAAAACCTAAATCTTGGCTTTGTCCTCGATATAAACCTTGCTCAATTTCTTCAAGTGTTAACAACGACAATAAATCATCTAATACTTGGCTCATTATTTCTTCCTCATTACCCTAGTGTCCAAATGATACTATACAATAGTGGGAAGTAAATATTTGTTAGGAATACTGTTATGGCTTACTGGCTATTTAAAACTGAACCCGATGCGTTTTCATTAGATGACTTAAAAAATGCACCAAAACAAACGACTCTTTGGGAAGGCGTGCGTAATTACCAAGCTCGAAATTTTATGCGTGACGGCGTCAAAGTCGGTGATTCAGTCATGATTTACCATTCAAGCTGTAAACACCTGGGCGTAGCGGGCATTGCCGAGGTTACTAAAGAAGCCTACCCAGACCCCACTCAATTTGATTTAAGCAGCGACTATTACGATGCAAAAGCCACCAGCGATAAACCACGTTGGGTGGTTGTTGAGGTTACTTATCAAAGCCATTTAAAAAAATTAATTAGCCTTAAAGATATTAAAGCCAATGACAATATTACTGAAATCGCACTTAAAAAGGGCGGACGTCTATCAATAATGCCTGTTACTAAAAATGACTGGGATGAAATAATCAAAATGGCGCAGTAATACCCTATCGGTTTGACCTAATTTCATTGAGTTTGATATGATCTATGCTGACTTATAGCTGGAGGATTAATGAAATTACTGTATTGGTTAGATGAATGGTTAACTCTCCCGCGCAATGAGCAACAAACTCGATTACCCATGACGGGTAGTGATTTACTCGGCGATGTATTTGTTAAGTATGATTTTGTTGACGTTAATAAACCCCTGCTTTTTACCTTTTCCCCTGCTGGCACTAACGTGCAAGAGCAAGATCTTCATCCTGATTTTGCACCATGGGGTTATCACTTAGCTCAAAAACAAAACGTAAACGTAATCGCTTTTCAGCATTTAGGTAAAAGTAATTGGTTTCGTAATCGTAATTTAATCTTTTTTCTCGAGCAATTATCAACATTACTTACGCCGTTTAATTGTCGACTTGGCTATGGTTTAAGTCGTGGCGGATTTGCTGTTGGCGCTTTTGCTAAACTATTAAAGCTAAATCAGGTGTTGTTCTTCCATCCGGTAAGTACTAAAAATAAAGAATTAGTACCGTGGGATGACCGCTCTAGTACCGATATAGCTCAGCAGTTTGATTGGCAGCAAGATTATCACGATCTAGATTTAGGAGATGCCCAAGGCTATATTATTTACGATCCTACTAATCGTATAGACCGAATGCACGCTAAGCGCTATAAGCAGTTAACTCACTTACGAGTATTTGGTATGGGACATGGCACACACGCTACATATTTGAATAAGTTTGGGTTTTATAAGCAAGTAGCCGTCGATTTTATCCAGCATCAGCAAATTGATATTGCGCAATTTCGTATGCAAACTAAAACCTTACGTTTTAAAGAGGATTATTACAAAAGCCTTAATAAAGCGAATGTAAACTCAGCTCACCGTCAAACACTATTAAGCAAAGCTCATAATATTTTGATTGATGAAAAAGAAGTTCACGTACAGGAACATCAGGCAAAAATTGATATTCAGCCATTAATAGATGTTGCCCTTAAACATCAAGATGAGCATCCTAATGATGCCATTCAGTTATTAGAAGTTGCTCAACAACTTGTACCTGACGATCCTTTAATTGAGCATAAAATTAAGCAACTAGAAGAGTAGTTACGCCAGTAAAAGCGGCTGTAAAGGCCAACTACTCTATTTGGCCTTTTTCTTTTTGTGCCCATACTTGGGCACAATGGCAAAGTACATCATTAACCCTAACCAAGAAAATATAATTATTCCCATTAGCCAGCCATTCTTTTCATGACCCTGTGTACGCTTACTATTGAGTACGATAACGACAGGTAATATATAAGCACTTAAAACAACAATTAAAAATACAACTTCATTCATTATTTTTCTAGGCTCGACCAGTCTACTTCACTACTTAATACTCGATCTACCGATATATAGTGCAGAATATCGCCTTCACTTACTTTGTAATCTAATGGTGGATTTAAATCCATATTTTGTGCACTTAAATTATGAGCAACACCCAACAGTATTGCATCATGCTCAAGCTTAAAATGATGAAACAAAGTACCAAACTCCATATCTTTGCAGCCGCCTGGTATTTTCAAACTAAATTGTGTATCGCCGTGCAAAGTAGATAGCAGCTCCTCTTGCACACGGCTCGAACCTGGATCTTGCATTGAGCGTACGAGTATCTCAGCTGATTTTGCACTACTACACTCTACATTTTGGCAATGCTCTAACATCATCTCAACTTTGGTTTCATCCAAAAAGTGAGCACTTATATGACAATCATCTTTTACTAAGCGACTAATGCGCAGGGCTGTTGTAAATGTCTGATCGTCATCTTGACCATCAATAATCACCTTATCAGCACTACGAATAGCAACCCGCTCTAGCTCAGCTAAATTAGTAAAGCTCGTTAAACGTGCAAAATCAACGCTTTCGTTAGCTAAAAAAGGATGATCCATTTGCTCTGTTACCGCGAGTAAAATACGACGGTCAGTACGTTTCGTATCTGCCAAAATGTAATCAATCATCTTTTTTGTACGAGTGTCGTGCCAACCAAAAATAATAATATGGTGGTTACTGTGGGCAAAGTTTTTATCACCAGTCATAGCGCGCCTAATTAAGTAAGTAACAGTTTGTCCTGCTTTTCCTAGCAAAACACCAAATAAAGCTAAACCAAATGGAATTTGTATTAATGCAACCACCCAACGACCAAGATCAGTAGTTGGACTAAAGTCACCATATCCCACTGTTGATGTTGTTACTGTGTAATAGTAAAAAAAGGTAGTAAGCGAGGTTAACGCTTTCTCATTCGCTATAAATAGTAAGCTCCATGTTAATAGCATATGAGTCAAAATAGCTAATGCCACTGCTTGCCAACTCAACTGATCTATATGAGCGCGAACAAGTAACGCTAGCCTTTTAAATATCACCGGCATAATACAAAGTCTTCGTTAGTAAATTATCTATAAACAGTACGTTACTGTAAGCGATGCTTTTAAGCAATGTTTAAGCTTTTAACCGCAAATATTAGACTAAATGCTGTTTGCCAATGGTGATTTTTCATGATTAATTAGCGTTAAAATAATAACCAAAACAGTTGTGCTTATGCTTAATAAAATAGCCCGCCCTTTTACTAAAATTGTAGAGCGCTATCTTCCCGACCCTTTTATATTTGTAATTTTACTTACAATAATTACTCTTGTCAGTGCGAGCTTATTTACAACCGCAACTAACATTGAAGTATTACAAGCGTGGGGAGGTGGGTTTTGGAACTTATTAAGTTTTGCTATGCAAATGCTACTAGTGTTAATTACAGGCTATATGTTGGCAAGTACGCCACCTATAAGTAAGTTATTAGAAAAGCTAGCAACATTTGCAAGCACCGCACCTAAAGCAATTATTTTAGTCACGCTTATTTCGCTTTTAGCGAGCTGGATAAATTGGGGATTTGGCTTAGTTATTGGTGCCCTTTTTGCCAAAGCAATTGCTAAACACACTCGTGTTGATTATCGATTATTAGTAGCCAGCGCTTACTCAGGTTTTGTTGTATGGCATGGCGGATTAGCGGGTTCGATTCCTTTAACCATCGCAACCGATGGTCACTTTTCAGAGGCCAGCATTGGTATTATTAGTACAGAGCACACTTTATTTGCGGGCTTTAATATAGCCATAATAGTTGGTTTATTTATTATTATGCCGCTCGTTAATCGCTATATGCTGCCAAGCGAGCAAGAAAGCGTATATATCGACCCAGCTCTTTTACAAGAGACAACACCTAAGCCCACAACAATAACCAGACCTGCCCAACATTTGGAACAAAGCAAACTACTCGGTATGACAATTGGCTTATTAGGTTTGGCATATTTAGGTTATTACTTTTTTATTGCTCGCGGAAACTTAAACCTTAATAGCGTTATTGCCGTATTTTTGTTTTTAGCTATTACGCTACATCAAACTCCTCACAATGTGCTTAATAGCTTACAACAAGCAATTCCAAGTGGTGCGGGTATTGTTATTCAGTTTCCGTTTTATGCTGGCATTATGGCGGTGATGGTCGATACAGGGTTAGCACAACAAATATCACAAGGCTTTATTGCCATTGCAGATGCCGATAGCTTGCCATTTTACAGCTTTATAAGTGCAGGACTCGTTAATATGTTTGTGCCCTCTGGCGGCGGCCAATGGGCAGTACAAGCGCCTATTGTTATACCCGCAGCGCAAGAGCTAGGCGCCGATATATCGCGCGTTGCAATGGCTGTAGCATGGGGCGATGCGTGGACTAATTTAATTCAACCTTTTTGGGCACTACCCGTATTGGCTATAGCGGGCCTAAAAGCAAAAGATATTATGGGTTTTTGTGTAGTGCAGCTATTTGTAACAGGGATTTTTATATCGCTGGTATTGAGCTTTTACTAACGGCAAGCATAATAAAAAGGCGTGATTTTATTTCGCGCTTGCTAGCTGCAAACCAAAAAGAACTAAGCAAGAAAATAAAGCTAACTGGTAAGTAATTTAATATCACCAAATAATTTCACCTAGTGCTAATAAATTACAGATCATGTGAGCGATAATGCAATACCACAGATTACCCGATAAATGACGAATTAACCCCACCAAGCAAGAAAATACAAACAGAGAAATAAAAATTTCAACTTGATCATACTGCCCATGTATCAATGTAAACACAATACTTGAGATAATAATTGCGCCACTGACTCCTAAAGCGGTTTTTTTCAGCCTATAGAATGCCACTCCTCGAAAAATCACCTCCTCATATATAGGCCCAATAAGTACTACTGCTAAAAGCAGCATAATTTTGGCTAAAAGCGAATTTGTTTGTGCTTCAACTTCTAACATAAAATCTGGCAAGGCGACTTCCATAAAACCAAAAAGCCATTGTTCCAATAAAACGTAAGCCGCTGTTAATAACATTGTGATGATTAAAGGAAAAAGAGCCACTTTTTTTATTGCTAAGCGCCCAATAACTTCGCTTTTATTTTGCGCATCAAGAGTAGGCTTTAAAAATGGCAGTGTAAGTACAGCAGTGAGGAAGGTAGATATAAAAACTAAGCCGGGATTCGAATCTAGTTGCTCTAAATGTGTAAGGTCATTTAACAATAATGCCCCACCACCCGATAAAAAAATAATCAAGTATGAGGCCATTGGGAGCACCAGTACAAAAAAGGCGAACCAATAAAGCGTGTACAATAAAGATTCCCCTGTGCTTTGATTTACTTGTTGTTTTATCGCATCATCCATAATTTTATCAGCTCACGGCTTATTGTTATTTTTCATTCTGAGGGATAGTACCATATCAATTCCCCCATTAAGAAACAAATCAAAACTAACATCTTGCTATCGCCACACAAGCTAAAATAAACACAATTAATTTTATTCAGAGTGGTTGGGCAAGCGTAATTGCCCCTGTTAAACGCCCACTTTACTGAGCGACAGCTTCCTTTCTAAACAACAAATGCACAAAAACCTTAAAAGCAACGTACAAAAAACAGCATAGTGAGCGAGATTTGAGCTACCATGCTCTTATTATTGCTAGCTCGATAAAATAGTCATCGGCAGGCTCAATATTGGATTTTCTGAATCGGCAAAGTGCATCATTACAGCTACATGCCCCGCTACTACAATTGCATACATAACTGCTGAAAAGCCTTGGCCATATTTATCTAGTGGCATTAAGTGTGAATAGTGACGGCCTCGCCATTCAAATACAATTTCCAGCGCACCTACAAACAAAAAGAATACCAGTAACATTAAGCCAAATGTGTAGCTCAGCCATAAACCAAACAGTACACCGAGTAAACATACACTTAGGCCAATCCATGAACGCATTGAAAAGCTAATACTTTTTAGTACATGCCCGCCATCAAGCGGCAAAATTGGTAGCAAGTTAAATAAATTTAATAACGCACTAAGCACTGCCACACCTGCAAATATTTCCATCTCGGTGGCGTAATATAAAACGACACCCAGTACCGAGGTAATTAAACCAAATGCAGGCCCCATTAATGATATAACTACATCTTGCCAACGAGTCGTTATTTTATCGTCACTTACAGCAAGCCCACCAACAAACGGGATTAAGTAAATACCTTTGGTTTTTATGCCAAAGTATTTCATTGCTCGCACATGGCCGTATTCGTGTACCACTAAGCAACCAATTAACATTAGTGCAAATTCAATACTAAATAACCACGCATAGCCTGCAACAGAAGCCCCTGCAAGCACTACTTTAATTACCTTAGCGCTTTTAAAAAGCTTAAAACCTAATGCTGCTAGCCCTAAAAAGCCTTTTTTAGGTGACCCATTTGTAGGTGCTGGCAACGCAAGTTGTGTTGCAAATTGATCATCTACAAAGAGCGAAATGCTTTGCTCTTCGACTGCCCCTGTATTGATGCCTATTTTTTTGTTGTCGTAAGTAAACTGATAGTAGTTTTCACGAGGGTTATCAAAGGTAATGGCTTGTTGCGCATGAAATACCTGCACAATTTTTTGCCCAGACACCATAAGCGAAAATGGTTGCTCGGCTAAAGTAAGATCTATTCTTATCATAATTAAGACCGTTTAAAACAATGGCGCTAGTATACCTAATCAGCTTAAAAACACGAGAGAAGGTGCTAGGTAACTATTTTCAAAATAAAAGCATTTGATACTGACAAAATAAAAAAACACTACTACTTTTATAGTAACTCCAAGCGATACATTGAAAGGGATAACAGTGAAGAAGATAGTGCCTAATATTTTAGTTGTTGACGATTCAAAAGCAATTTTGATCGTTATGGAAGCTATACTTAACGAATTGGGTATGTCCAACACTATAACTACGTGCCTGAATGCAAAAGAAGCGCTTGAAAAAGTTAAAGAGGATATCAACTACTTTGATGCTATTTTTACTGATCTCAATATGCCCGAAATGGACGGCATGGAATTAATCCGCCACTTAGGAGAGCGACATTATCAAGGCGGTATAATAATTGTTTCTGAAATGGACCATAAAGTTATTAGCTTAGCTGCCAATCTCGCGAAACAACATAACGCGCACCTCATTGGTAATATTTCAAAGCCAGTGCAACTGTCTCAGGTTAGTAGGTTACTTACTAAAGTGGCGCAATTAAACAGCCACACTTTATTAAAAGAGCCAGCCATTTCAAAAGATGAGCTTATTGATGCATTAAAAAACGATGAAATAACGCCTTTTTACCAACCAAAAATAAACGCGGATAACAATAAAATTGAAAGCGTTGAAGTGTTAGCGCGTATTTTATCAAGTAAAGACGACAATATTATTTTACCTTGCCGTTTTATAAATACTGCCGAACAACACAACTTAATTAATCAAATTACATTTTCTCTTTTTGAAAAGGCCACCAGCGAATTCAAAAATATGACAGCACAACTAGGTCATGATTTTAAAATGGCCTTTAACTTATCGCCAACCCAGCTCGATGACCTAAACTGCCCTAATAAATTACTACTTATTTTAGAGCTAAACCAACTCACACCTAGTAATATAATTATAGAAATAACAGAACAACATGCACTCTCAAGCCTCATGCAATTAGAAACAGTAAACAGATTAAGAATGCATGGCTTTGGTATATCGCTAGACGATTTTGGTGTTGGTTTTACTAATATGAATCAGCTTCGAAATCTTCCTTTTACTGAAATTAAAATAGACCGTTCACTTATTAGCCATATAGAAACAGATTTATTTTCTCAAGTGGTCGTAAGTTCGTTATTTAATATTACGAGTAAAGATAATTTAGACTTAGTAGCAGAAGGTGTTGAACGACCAGAAGAGCTCGTTTATTTAAGGCATTATAGAAGAAAACTAGCCATACAAGGTTTTTTATTTAGTCGCCCTAAACCACAAGACGAATTTATATCTTGGGCTAAAGATTGGTTAAAAACTGATGGCAGCCCCGCTTAAAGCGGTATTAATATTTAATCGGGGCTGGTTAACTAATTATCACCCCGAGTGTGTTTATCTTCTTCACTGACTATATGCGCACTACTTGCTAAACGTTTGTGCCAACGCTGCCTTGCTACTGCGCGCATATTAGTAGATTGGTCACGCTCATCTACAATCTCTAGCCCCATTAAAGCTTCAATCATATCCTCTAGCGTTACAATACCTTGCACGTCACCGTACTCATCTACAACTAGGCATATATGCGTGCGCTTTGTTAAAAGAGTTTGCAGTAACGACGATACGTTCTGAGAAGTTGGTACGGTATAAATAGGCTTAATCAATTTGCTAATTTTGTAATCGGTGCCTAAGCGGTGAAATGCCAGCATAATATCGTTTTTATGCACAAACCCAACGATATCATCGGCATCTTTATCAAATACCAACACTCTAGAAAACGATGACGACCCATGTTCATTTAAATACTGATTAACTGTTAAATCTTTATGGATTTTGAAAATAACAGTTCGCGGCGTCATTAAATCACATAATTTTGCATGCTTAAAATGCAACAAATTACGGATAATATCAGATTCATCTTGATGTAATGCTCCCGACTCCGTGCCTATATCTGCCATTGCCTCTATCTCTTGACGAATATAATAAGCCTCATCGTGCTTTGGACCCATTAAATTTGTTAGCTTTTGAGCAAACCATACAAAAGGCTTTAGCGATATAACTAAAAAACGCAAAGCGTAGGTAACGCTTGGCGTTAAAGCTCGCCAGTAATTAGCCCCCAAGGTTTTAGGTATAATTTCAGAAAGAATTAATACGAGAAATGTCATAATGGCTGATGCAATACCTACAGCCGCATCGGAAAAAACGACAGCCGCTTGTGCGCCAACTCCCGCTGCACCTGCTGTATGGGCAACTGTATTTAAAGTTAAAATAGCAGCTAAAGGCTGATCTATATTGTTTTTAAGCTTTTCGAGCTGTTTAGCAAGCTCAGGGTGTTTTTTTCTAAGTGATGCAACATAGCTGGGCGAAATACTTAATAACACAGCCTCCATCACAGAACATAAAAACGAAATAACAATCGCCACTACCATATAAACTATCAGTAAAGTCACTTTCTCTCCTCTATATTGGATATGTGAGCATGGTAACAATACATGCTATATTTGGCCAAACTTCCAATAATAATAGGCATAATAATGAAATTTAGCGCACCATGGTGTCATCAAAATAAGCTATTTAAGTACGCAGCAGCTCTTTTAACACTTAGCAGCTTAAGCTTTGCTGCAATAGCGGCACCATTGGATAAATCAAAAATTCAGTTTATCGGCCCACTTGCCGAAGATATGCAGTTAAAGCCTTTTCAGACACCTCATGGCAGTGCGATTATTAACAACCTATTGCCGCAACTACAAGCAGACACCGATAGTTTTTCTATATTTGGGAAAAAACAAAACTGGCAACCGTTTAATAAAATCAATGCGCTCACTTTAGGTGGGTTACAGGCACTAAAATTTAATATTGAAACAACCCGCTTTACGCAAGGTACGCTTACCTTAAAAGGGATTGAGCAAGGGCAGTTATTTATTAATGGCGAACTACAAACAGGCGATAAAAATAGCTATAAGTTAGCTTTAAATAACAGTACTCACACTGTTTTAATAGTAGCCCAGCAAGTAGCTAATTGGCACGATGTAACGCTTGATTTTGCACCTAAAAGCGAGGTTGATAAAATTACGCTCAGCACTTCACACATAAAACGTTTATCTGCAAAACAACTGTTTGATGCCCCTACAATTAGCCAATTATCACTCGCACCTAATGCCAAGCAGTACGTTACTACCACTCGCACTTATAGTGATAAAACACAAAATCAAGCAAATACAGTTACTGTACTTGAAGATTCAGACAATCAAACGCTTTATCGCTTTGAAGCAGGCCAACCAAGTAACATTATTTGGAGTCCAGATAACCAATATTTAGTGTATTTGTTAAATGGTGAGCTTAAACAACTTAACCGTAAAAACCTCTCAATAAAAACATTAGCAAACGATTTAGAAGGAGCTAATAGCTTTACCTTTTATAACAACACCAGCCTTTTGTTTAGCTGGTCTAAATCACCTGAGAGCACTAACAGCTTAACCAAGCACTATAAAGGTCTACAAGATCGCTGGTCGTATGCACGTACCACCAGCCAAATTTATATGCTTGATACTAAAAGTGGTTTAACAAAAGCACTTAGCCAAGGTCCTCTTTCTTACAGCCTTGAAGATTCAAATAGTAACCGTGGCAAAGTATTAATGAGCCGCCCAGTAATGGCAATGCAAGCATCAACTCACCCTGAAACAGAGCTTGTTGAACTCGATTTAAAATCAAACAAGCTTTCATCGCTTGGTAAATTCAAAACGTTTAATTTAGCCAAATATACAAATAAAGATATTTATGTAGTTGCAGGCCCTGACTTTAAAAATGGCGCAGGCAGAGCATTACCAAAAGCTATGCTCGCTAATAACTACGACGGGCAACTTTACCTACTTACTGAAGGCGGTAAAAACGTAAAAGCACTCAGTAAACAGTTCGACCCCGCTATTGGCCAACTGCACGTTTTAGAAAACGGCGATGCGCTTATTAAAGTAACAGAGCAAGACACTCAACCACTTTACCTATTTGATTTAAGTAAACAGCGCTTTAAAAAGTTAAATACAGGATTGGATATTGTTGAACAATTTAGTTACTCACACGACCGTAATACCGAAATTTTATTAAGTGGCACTAACGCTTTAGCGCCACAACAACTAAAGCGCCTGAACGTAAGTAAAAATAAAACAGATTTAATATGGGATTCAAAACCAAGTAGCTATGCAAATACACGACTCCCTACATTAGAAGAGTTTAATTTTAAAAATAAACATGGTGTCGAAATAACGGGTCGTGTGTACATTCCTAGCAACTTAGATAAAACTAAAAAGCACCCTGCGCTCGTGTATTACTACGGCGGTACTTCACCCGTTACGCGTGGTTTTACAGGTCGTTACCCGTTTAACTTATGGGCAGAAAATGGCTATGTTGTTTATGTAGTGCAACCTACTGGCGCAACAGGGTTTGGACAAAAGTTTTCAGCGCAGCATGTTAATGCCTGGGGCGACTACACCGCAGACGATATTATCGAAGGCACACAAGCCTTTTTAAATAAATACAACTATGTTGATAGTAAAAAAGTAGGTAACTTAGGGGCATCGTACGGTGGCTTCATGACCATGTTATTGGCAACTAAAACCGATATATTTAGTGCTTCAATAGCTCATGCGGGGATTTCTAATATTACCTCGTATTGGGGTGAAGGTTGGTGGGGCTACTTATATTCTGGCGAAGCATCAAAAAATAGCTTCCCGTGGAATAACCCTGAGCTTTACAGCCAACATAGTCCTGTATTTCATGCCGACAAAGTAACAACACCTATGCTACTTCTTCATGGTGATAGCGATACCAATGTACCTGTTGGCGAAAGCTTAACAATGTACACTGCGCTTAAACTGCTTAATAAGGACGTAGAGTTAATCGAATACAAAGGCGCCGACCATCAAATTTTTGCACGCGATAAACGATTTGATTGGTGGAACACCATGCTCGCATACTTTGATAAAAAGCTAAAAAACGAGCCTCAATGGTGGGACTCGATGTATAAAAATGACTGAGCCTGAACCTTTAAAATAACAACTTAATACAGATTTATTAGTAGTAGAATTAATTATTTAGCACCTTTTAATTAGTTTAAAGGTGCTAACCTCATCCTCTAATAACGTCTTATACCCCTTTGAAATATTAAGTTACTTAAAACTAATAAACCCCCTTCTCAGCATTTACCTATTGGTGCTACCATACAGAGCTATAAGCATTCAAAATAAAGTACTATGGCTATTAATGTTTTATTGGTTGAAGACGATGAACTACTCGTTAAACGCATCCATAATCACTTTGCAGATACCGAATTTACAATAGAGGTAGACCCCACTGGCGCTGATGCACTTAACATTGTAAGGCAGCGGGTAAACCTGCGCGGTGCTATATCATTAGCCATAATTGACATTGTCTTACCAAAGCGCGACGGGCTTCAGCTCGCAAAAGAATTAAACACACTGACCGATATTGGCGTTATTGTATTATCGAGTCGTGACTCCCAAGCCGATCGTATTGCAGGCCTTGCACAAGGTGCTGATGACTATATTTGTAAGCCCGTCGATTTACTTGAGTTAGAGCTTCGCATGCGCGCGCTCTATAAGCGTGTTGCCGTCAACCTAGAAGACGACGAAAGCGAAGAGTTTATAGAATATGCTGACTTTAAGCTTCATCCTGATAACCGCACATTAATTACTGCTGCGGGCGTTGAGTCACGCTTAACTGAAGCCGAACATAAAGTGCTTATTTGCTTAATTAGTAATGCAGGTAAAGCCACATCCCGTGAAAAAATATCTGAAGAAATAGGCCAGCCCGATTGGAGTCCAAACGATCGTACTGTTGATGTGCTTATTGGTCGTTTACGTAAAAAATTAAATGACGAAAAAGATCAAAAACGCATCGTTACCGTACGCGGTAAAGGCTATATGCTTTCTATTTAATACTTAGTTAATTGCGCAATAAGGCGCTCAAATGCGCGGTAATTAAGTGCTTCTTTAAGCTCATTTAAACTAATGTTTTCAGCGCCTTTTAAATCACTAATAGTCCGCGCCACCTTAATTACTCTATGGTAAGAGCGTGGCGATAAAGATAACTTCTCGCTTGCTCTGGCTAAAAATTGCAACTCTGCAGGCGCAAGTTCACAGTGCACACTCATTTCTTTATTATTAAGTCTCGCATTAACCTTACCTTGACGTTTTAGTTGTAGGTAATAAGCAGCCTCAACTCTTGATCTAACCTCTGCACTGGTTTCCTCTGGTTTGGTACTTTGTAGCTCAACACTCGTTAAACGAGGTAGTTCTATTTGCAAATCAATACGGTCAATAAAAGGCCCCGACACGCGTGATAAATAACGCATAACTTGATCGGGAGTTGCCCGCTTATCAGTATGGCTCCCCGTTGGGCTTGGGTTTAATGCTGTAATAAGCTGAAACTGCGCTGGGAACTCCATTTGCCTAGCTGCACGTGAAATAGTTACTGTGCCGGTCTCCATTGGTTCACGCAGTGAATCAAGCACCTTACGCTCGAATTCCGGTAACTCATCTAAGAAGAGCACACCGTTGTGTGCCAGCGAAATTTCACCAGGCTTGGGATTTGAAGAGCCCCCCACCAAAGCAACAGCTGAGCACGTATGATGCGGATTACGAAATGGCCGCTGTCGCCAATTAGTTAAATCTATGGATTGTCCAATAATAGAGTAAAGCGCAGCTGTTGAAATAGCTTCATCGTCCGACATAGTAGGCATTATAGTTGCCATTCGCTGGGCCAGCATTGATTTACCAGTACCTGGAGGGCCTAAAAATAGTAAATTATGCCCGCCAGCTGCGGCTATTTCTAATACTCGCTTGGCGCCAGGCTGACCTTTAACATCGCTTAAATCGAGCAAAAAGTCAGGGGCTTGTGTGCAGTCGGGATACTCTATATTTAATGGCAAGGGTTGTTGATTAAGTAGGTCGCCCCACACTTCTTGAATAGAGCTTACGGCTTTGCGTTTAACGCCATTAACTAAGCTTGCTAGGCTGTCGTTTGCAAGAGGTAAAAAGCAGCAGCGATCTTCTTCTTTAGCAGCAAGTACCGAAGGTAAAATAGCGTTTACACCACGCACTTCACCATTAAGAGCAAGCTCACCATAAAACTCGTACTTATGAATATCAGGACACACTATTTGCCCAGAGGCGACTAAAATACCCACCGCAATAGCCAGATCAAACCGCCCACCATCTTTTGGTAAGTCGGCTGGGGCTAAATTTACGGTTATTCGTTGATCGGGAAAACCAAATTGTGAGTTTTCGAGTGCGCTACGTACCCTGTCTTTCGACTCTTTAACAGACGCTTCGGGCAGGCCTACAATATGAAAAGCGGGTAAACCATTTCCTAGGTGAACCTCTACAATAACTTCAGGGGCATTTATGCCCACTTGAGCACGAGAAAATATACGAGCTAACGACATTCCTTATCCTAGTAAATGGTGTGATTACACCAGTTTAGTCAGGATATTTAAAAACGTGTAATGTGATTTGCCATTTTATAGCGGCTAAACGAAGTAATAAGGTCATTAACATTCCTAATACCATCGCCATTTCGGTTGCTAACGAAAAACTAATGCCAAGCGTATAAACAGTACCACCCGCTATACAGGTAATAGCGTAAAGCTCACCCTTTAATAGCATAGGGATCTCGCGTGCAAGCACATCTCGAATTAATCCACCAAAGCAGCCTGTAATTACAGCCATAATTACCGCAGTCATATCGGGCATACCAACAAGCTGTGCTTTTTGCGCCCCCATTACTGCAAAAAAAGCTAACCCAAACGCGTCCGCTGTTTGTAAAATATAATGAGGTATCGGCTTTTGTTTATTTATAAGGCGTGTTGTAACAAATACTGAAGCGAGTATGGCAAAAAAGTAACTTTGATCGTGTAACCAAAACACTGGAACATCTAAAATTAGATCTCGCACTGTACCACCACCAATAGCAGTTACTGTCGCTAAAACTACGACCCCAAAGCCATCCATTTTTTTCTCATACGCTAGCAAAGTGCCCGATACAGCAAACACCGCAATGCCTATTAAATCAAACCAGTGGTAAAGTTCAGTCATATTTGTAACAACCTAAAAATATTTGTGCCGTTTTAACACAAACCAAACAAGGTTTTAAGTAATAACGATTTATTTTAAGAAGTTTATAACATTTTAAAGTGTATCTCAGGGGGCGGGAGCTTGCGCTTATGAGAAGTGAATGCCTCATGCAGTGAAGATGATCTTTATCCTATAAGCTAAATCACCACACTCATCAAATTTTAGACATAAAAAACACGCTTTAAGCGTGTCGTTTCATTCTTATTTATTTCAGTGGTTGCGGGAGCCTGAACTTATAAAAGGTGAACCGACGACCTTCGGGTTATGAGCCACAATATACACACCAAATTTTAGACATAAAAAAACACGCTTTAAGCGTGCCGTTTCATTCTTATTTATTTCAGTGGTTGCGGGAGCCTGAACTTATAAAAGGTGAACCGACGACCTTCGGATTATGAGCCACAATATACACACTAAATTTTAGACATAAAAAAACACGCTTTAAGCGTGCCATTTCATTCTTATTTATTTCAGTGGTTGCGGGAGCTTGAACTTATAAAAGGTGAACCGACGACCTTCGGGTTATGAGCCACAATATACACACTAAATTTTAGACATAAAAAAACACGCTTTAAGCGTGCCGTTTCATTCTTATTTATTTCAGTGGTTGCGGGAGCTTGAACTTATAAAAGGTGAACCGACGACCTTCGGGTTATGAGCCACAATATACAAACTAAATTTAGACATAAAAAAACACGCTTTAAGCGTGTCGTTTCATTCTTATTTATTTCAGTGGTTGCGGGAGCCTGAACTTATAAAAGGTGAACCGACGACCTTCGGGTTATGAGCCACAATATACACACCAAATTTTAG